>CAVLAA010000004.1:21644-64208 GCA_963660835.1 bacterium | reverse complement strand
ATATATATATAATGGATTAAACAAAGCTTTAAAAACAATAAATTTATTTAAAGGAAGAACAGCATGAAAAAGAAGATTTCGACAATTTTAATCCTCACAGCAGCTCTGGCTATGGGTGCATGTGGGAACATTGAAAAAACTTATACGCAAAGTGAGGTTGACAAACTGTTGGAAGCCTCAAGTAAATCTGAAGCATCAGAATCAAGTTCTGAGGAATCAACAACAGCTCAATCGGCTGAAGCTGAAAAAGCTGAGAAAAAAGATAAAAGCAAAAAGACAAAAGCTGTATCAAGTGACCTTTACACTACGAATGAAGAAATCGATATGTTTGCCAGTAAAGCAGCTATTGAAGAGGTAGTGCTGGTTGATGAGGAAAATATAAAGATCACTGCAACAGATATCTCTTATGGAAATTCGGCAAAGATCAACCTGCTGATAGAAAACAACAGTGATAAGGATGTATCTGTTATTTCCGGATCGTCAGGATATAATTGGAATTCTGTAAACGGCTATATGGTTGACTCTGCTTATATCAATGCAGATGTACCGGCCGGAAAAAGCTCTAAGGAAACTGTTAGTTTAAACACAGAAGAACTTATGATTCTGGGAATAAGAGATTTATATGAAATAGATCTGGCTTTTGAGGTTAAGGATGCAGATTATAATGTGATTTTCGATACCGAGCCTAAAGCAATAAAAACATCAATCTACGAGGAATATGACTCTTCAAAGGAAAGCTTTAAGGACGCGATCAGAAATGAATATATCGCAAATGAGATATCATGTGACCTGAGATACTATTCGGATGATGTCTTGTTCGAATCAAATGATGTCAGCCTTATAACATCAACTATGGCTATGAATTCAAGCGAAGAAGAAGCAGTTATATTTGAGTTTTCAAATAATTCAGAGAATAATTATGTTGTGCAGGCAAGTAATATTGCAGTCAACGGAATTATTGTATCATCCAGCGGAAACTGGACCAGCACTACTCTTTCACCAAAAAAGAATGGCCTGATGACTATATCTTTGGATTCGGTCGTTGATCCAAAGACACTGGAGAAGCTGGGGATCTCTGAAATCGATAATGTAAGTATGGAAATATCCTTAGCTGACAGCGGTTATGAAGAGATAGAATCAAAGGAAATAAACATATCCTTTACAGGAAACGATTCGTCAGCAGAAATTGAGGGAACGGAAGTCTTAAACGAAAATGGTATTCGTATTATAAGCGTTGGCAAGATGGAGGATCCAAGCGATTACAGTGAAGATATTCATTTTCTGTTTGTTATAGAAAATAATTACAGCGAGTCTGTTGTATCAAGGCTTGATTACAGTGGAAATTCTATAAATGGTTATGTGGCAGATCTGCTTTGGGATTCCAAAACTATTCCGTCGGGAGGAAAGGCTCTTATGGATGTATATCTGTTTGATTCTTATAAGGAAGATTGCAATGTAAACAGTATAGAAGACGTTACAGATCTGGAATTGAAATTTGAGTTGGAGACTGAAAATTATGACTCTGTAGTTGAAAGCACTGTAGCAGTATCTTATTGATGATATAGCTTATTATTCAATATACAAAGCAAGAAATAATTAGGCTTGATTTACATATTTCTTGTTGCGAATATATATATATATATACTGGATATAGAAGATTTACATGAAAATAAAGAACATAAATTATGATGTAGCATCATAAAATAAAGGCCGGCAGGCAGGTGAAATGTATTGTGAGATCAATGATGGCATCTGTTTTGGCGGTCTTTATTATTTGAGGTTATATGTACTTTTGAAATGGGTTAATGCGTGGGGGACAACGTGATGATAAAGATAGAGCTTGAATATAATCCTTATCTTTTGGAAACAAAAATATTGTTTAATGGTCAAAGACCGAGAATAAACAGTCTTGTAGAGAAATTTACCAATGTTGCTTTGCAAAAATGGATAAGACGAATTCCGAAAATCTTTTTCGATGAAATGAACGGATATGATTTTGAAATTGAATTTTCAGGAACGGATGCGGATTATGCAGAGCTGGTATATGTATTTCGGAAACAAAATATCACAAATGATCAGGTACGCATTTTTCACAAAAATCATCTGAACAGCCGTACAGATAAGATAAGAAAAATCCATAAGCTTCTATCATGGCTGGAAATTAACCGAAGCAGGATTTTTGATATTGAAGCCTTCAAGGAGATAAATACAGAAACACTGTATCAGTCATATCCGTACGTTGTCATTAATGGAAATGCATTAAAGGCAGACGAGGCAAAAAGAGAGGGGATTTCGGCAGAATATATCACGGATACAGATGAACTTAAAAATACGGATCTGCAAAATACACCTGTAACACTATGCATTTCCGAAGGAAATATAGCATCATTTCAAAATTCGATAGAAGCGCTTATCAAAAGAGATGATATAGAAGAGGCACAGCTTTTCTTTTTGATCGATCCTGCATTGGACAATAAAAAGATAAAAAGAGTCATTTATGATATCGGCATCAAAGAATGTAATGAAATCACAGATATAAATGATGAAAAAATACAAAGATATATAGAGACATTTCCGATGACAGATTACATTCACAGAAATATTTTGCTGTTCAGAAAGACTGCAAGCGAGCTTTCTTCTTATCTCAATAAGGAATCTGAAGAATGTGAAGCTGAAAATAAGGAGATCCATGCTGAAATCGATAAGTATGATGAAATATTAAACAAGCTAAAGGAAGTACATTCGAAATTTATAAACAGAGATAATCTGGAAATCCCATATAACTGGACAGAAGTAAATAACGGACTAGAAAGAGAGATTTCATCATGGAGAAAAAGAAAAACAAAGATCACCAATGAGGAAGAGGCTTATAAAGAAGCAAGTGCATTTGAAAGTGACACGATCAGGTATTTCAAAGATTATATATATTTTCTTTCAGCAGCTATTAATAAAACAATACATGAAATAAGTGATAAATATCTCAATTGTTATCAAAGCGCAGAATTTGACGCAGGATATAGTGTTATGTCAATGCTGTCACCGAGCTGGGATAAGGATTTAGAGGAAATTCATGCAGCAGATATTTTGAGAGGAGAATTTAAAGAGGAGGCCCCCAATCAGCAGAACGATTTCTTCAAGGCCTTTTTTGGCGGTGGTCAAGAAGTCAATACAGGACTTCAAAAGGTATATTACATGGAGACCTGGAGAAGCAGAATGCTGGAAATAATAAAGCCAAAATGTGAGGAGCTGACAAAGCAGCTGTTCAGACAGGTTTGTGATTATGAGAAGTATGTTGCAGATAAATATATTGAGCATATAGATGAGCTTATAGATGATCAATCAAGTCTTAAAGCCAGAGCAGTGTCAAAGCTGTCAGGTAAGGAAAAATTGCTGCAGGCTGATATGGAATGGCTGACAAGTATACAGGATATGCTGCAGGAAATTGAGAGAGCGTGAGGATATGGAAGAGATAGTAAAAACACAAAATGAAGAAACAGAGATAGTCCCTGAGATGACGCTGGAAAACAGACTGGAAATCATCGAGGAAGGTATGCACAAAAATTACCTTGCGCGGCTTGGTGAGATGGAGATCGTTCCGGTGGGAAGGCTTGCTCCGCTGGAAGAAGATCTTATAGACAATGTCAGACTCTATCGTATAACGGAGATGGTATACAAGAAGGGCGAGCGTGCAACCGATAAGTTTGCGACTGTATTTAATACATTGTCTACATATAATGCATCGGTTTTTATAATAATTGATTCTGACGGCATAAATACGGAATTTTATATCGGTGTAAGAAATAATGAAGCAGATGAGGCTGAGAAAAGATCATCAGTTACACTTGGAGATACACTGAAGAATACTCTTATAGGTCATTTTCCGGGAGTTAAGATCGAAAATAAAAACCGTACAGAGATCGCAAGTCTGTCAAATAAGATTGCCATGCAGCACAATGCAGCATCTGTAAGTGTTGTCGGAAGTGACAAAATAGCAGATAACAGGGCGAATGAGCAGTTTGTCCAGGGTCTTGAGAAGCTTGCACTTGCAATGGAAGGACGCCAGTATCTTGGGATAATAATAGCCCAGAGCCAGTCGCCTAAGCAGATCCAAAGCCTAAGAAGAGAATATCAGGAGCTTTATACAAGGCTGTCACCGCTTCAAAAGGTACAGTTTTCAACTAATGAATCATCGTCAACATCAAGGAGCCAGTCATTTCAGGAGATGAACAGAGCTCAGAAGGCTGCGATGATAGGAAATGCTGCGGTATCGGTGGCAGGAGCAGTAACAGGATTTTTCGGAGGGAGAAAATTGCTCGGAAAAGGAACAGGCTCCGTGCTCGGAATGCAGCTCGCAGGCAGTGTGACGGGACCGCTGAATAGTTTTATATCCTCTCTTGCTCCTACAGAGCAGATGACAACAACAACAGGGACATCCACATCTACCACAACCGAAAATAAAGCCATAACGGATCTTCTGCAGCTGATAGATGAAGAACTAAAAAGAGTAAAGGAATTTGAAAGCTACGGATTGTGGAATGCCGCAGGATATTTTGTATCGGATGATATGGCGGCAGCGGAGATCGCTGCAAGCAATTACAGATCACTGATGAACGGAGAAACCTCAGGAAGAGAGGTTTCGGCAATAAATTCATGGAGAAGCAGCAACGCATCGCTAAACGGCAGATTTGAAGATCTTACAGCATATCTGTCAAGGTTTGTGCATCCAAGGTTCTATTACGGACTTAGCGAAAATGGCGCAGTATATACGGATGCTTCGACTGCCATAAGCGGAAAGGAACTGGGGCTTCATCTCGGACTTCCACGAGCGACGGTATCCGGACTTCCTGTTATAGAGCATGCGGAATTTGGCAAAGAGGTCACTACATATCAGCTGTTTTCAGACAGAAAGCAGCTAAGGCCGGAGGAGAGAATGACACTTGGGCGTGTATTCGATCTTGGGCAAATCACAAATAAGATAGTCGAGCTCGAAAATAAAAGCCTGAATATGCATACGTTTATAACAGGCTCTACAGGCTCCGGTAAAAGCAACACTGTATATCAGATGTTAAATGAATTGTATCAGGATAAGATACCGTTTCTGGTTGTCGAGCCAGCTAAGGGTGAATATAAGGACGTATTCGGGCACTTTGAGGATGTAAATGTATATTCGACAAATCCGAATATCGCGGAGCTTATTAATCTGAATCCGTTCAAATTTCCGGACAGCATCCATGTACTGGAGCATGTAGACGGTCTTGTTGAGATATTCAGCGTTTGCTGGCCTATGTATGATGCGATGCCGGCATTTTTCAAGGATGCTATCCTGAAATCCTATGAGGCAGTAGGCTGGGATCTTGGTTCATCGACTTTTGAAGGCAGGGAGATAGAGTATCCGGATTTTGAAGTGCTGGCAGAGCAGCTGACAGAGCTGATCGAAAATTCTGATTATGCTTCAGATATAAAATCAAATTATAGGGGAGCTCTTATCACACGTGTCAGATCACTTACTGTAGGACTTAATAAATTCATTTTTACAACAAATCAGACTCCGTATGAAAAACTGTTTGATGAAAATTGTATTTTGGATATAAGCCGTGTGAAGTCATCTGAAACCAAGGCACTTCTCATGGGTCTTATGGTATATATCCTAAATGAATACAGGATGGACAAAAAGACGGCAAGTAACAACGGCCTGAAGCATATCACGGTTCTTGAGGAGGCTCATAACCTTCTCAAAAACACCCAGGGAGACTCTGAAAATAATCTTGTAGGCAAATCCGTAGAGATGATCACACAGACGATAGCAGAAATCCGTACATACGGAGAGGGCTTTATAATAGTCGATCAGTCACCGTCATCAGTTGATATAGCGGCGATCAAGAATACCAATACAAAAATCGTACTCAGAACGCCTGAGGCAAATGACAGGGAAGCAGTCGGACGTTCAATGGGCTTAACCGAAAACCAGGTAAATGAAATAGCGAAGCTTCCGAGCGGAGTCGCTGTAGTTTACCAGAACAACTGGGTAACGCCTGTGCTGACATTGGTAGATAAAGCCAGGGTAGAGGAGATTCCGTATGTGAATCCTAATCCAATTCAGATTAGATCAGTAAGAACTGCAAGGACAGATATTATATATTGCTTGATGCAGCCATGGCTTGAACATGAAAGGTACAGAAAAAAGATTCTGCTCCAAGATGTTGAGACGCTTGACGTGGATAGAAAAACAAAAAAAATATTGCAGAAATATATCGATGATTATGCGTTTTTAGGCGGGAAAATGATATGGAGGGAAGAAGAAATAGATATACTGCAGAAATTACTGAAGGATGTTATGGGAATCAGTAATATAGAATTTTTAAGAATACTTGAACATAATTCTGCAAATGAGTTAAGAGATGCAGTCAGAAATCGAACTTTAGGATTTGAATTGAAGGAAATAGATGAAATATGTAATGTTCTGACAAAGGTGAATGAAAGAAATGAATACAATTAATTTTGATAAATTTGAAAAGAAGAGCATAGAAATCGAAAAATTTGATATTACAGAACGCATGGCCGAATTAAATAAATCATTTAAGAGTGCTTACACACCGGAAAATGGATATTATGGATTAACAGAGGTCATAAAGGACACAGGCATAACTGAGCGTACATGGAGAAATAATGAAGGACTTTTAAATAGAGCATATTTTTCAGATGAAAAAATTTTTCGCTTACATGGAAAAAATTCAGATGGATCATGGACAGTAACGGACTTTGATGATAGTGAAAATGCCTATTTAAAGAAAACAGTTAATTTCGGAAATAAAACATCTACATATACGGAATTGTTACCAAATGTAGAAATAAAGAAAGGGAATTTCTCATCAGTTGTAGATGAATTAGGAAGACCAATATCAAATAAAGTTACTGGAATAAAGATAAATGGTAACGAAAGAAAATCTTTAAGCAGTTCATTGAAGGATGAATCATATTTGGAAGGAGATCAAAGGGGGCATTTAATTGCGGATATTTTTGGTGGAACTGCTACAAAAGAGAATATTGTTCCGCAAAGTCAGAATGTTAATCAAAGTCAATTTAAAACAGTAGAGAATGTTGTAAAAGGACTTGTCAATGAAGGACATGTTGTTGATTACGAAGTAAAAGTGAATTATGAGGGTTCAAGTAAAAGACCATCATCGTTTGAATTCAAAATTACTGTTGACGGTATTGAGTATTCAGAATTACCGGATGAATTAAAAAAAATTTATAATGTTGAGCCGGATACGGTTAGTAGTATAAAAAAAGCATCTATTAATGTTAAGGAAAATCTTGGATTATATCATGAAAATGGAATGGAAACAGGTCTTACTGCTGCAGCCCTCACGGGAGTAGTATCTACAGTTGATAATGTATCTAAGTTTATATCAGGTGAGATAAGCGCAGAGGATATGGTTCTGGATATAGCAAAGGATACAGGCGTAGCAGGTGCAATAGGCTATGGAACAGGGTTTGTTTCATCTGCCATATCACAGGCCATGAGAGGTTCAAGCCATGCGCTTATACAATCAGCGGGAAAACTTGGAGTTCCTGCCGCAATAATATCATTTGGAGTCGAATCATTTGATTCGGTAACTGCATTTGCAAGCGGGGACATAGATGCAGGAGAGCTGGCATATGATCTTGGAGAAAATGCCGCATCAGTAGCAGGAGGCGCAGTTGGCGGTATGGCGATGGGTGCTGCAGTAGGCTCGGTAATTCCGGGAGTCGGCACGGTAATAGGAGGAATATTAGGAGGACTCGCCGGTACTGCACTGGCAAGTGAAGCCTACAACTCTATAGCCGAAACAATTTCAGAGGTTAAGGAAAATGGAATAGGTGTATTAGGTGATAAAGCTCAGAAAATGGCAACTGAACAGATTACAAATGCAACTAAGGGTATGGAGGTCATAGGAAACAAGGCGCAGGAGATGGCAAATGGAGTTGTTGAACTTGTTTCAAAGGAAATGCCTGATATGGTGGGAAATATATGCTCTGCAATAAATAATTTTGCTTCAGAATTTAAGCTGCCGATTGCAGTATAATGATATTAGAGCCGAAACATCAATACATTAGAAATGAAGGGGACTTTTTATGGGGATAGCGAAGCTTATATATCATGAGGATGATAATTCTACTTTTATATGGAAATCACCTTATGAGGATTTCAATAGTTTTTCTCAGATCATTGTTCACGAAAATCAGGAGGCGATTTTCGTAAGAAACGGAATTATAATGGATGTCTTGGGACCCGGAAGACACAGGCTCGATGCAAAAAATGTCCCGATCTTGTCGAAAGCCGCGCATGTTTTTACAGGCATCAGTATTTTTCATTGCGAAATATATTTTATAAATAAAAGTGTTCAGATGGCACTTAAGTGGGGATTGGATTCAAAGATAAGATTTATCGAGCCGACATCAGGAGTACCTGTTGAGATCGGTGTTTCAGGTGAACTCAGCCTGCAGGTTGCGGATTCAATGACACTTTTGGTAAAAAATACCGGAACACTCAAAGGTGTTGCATGGAATGAGACAGGGAACGGCTTTGCGAGATCCTTAAAGGAGGCCTTCAGACCGCTTATAACAGCGGCCGTTAAATCATATCTGCCGGTTGTTATCCGTGAATTCAATATAGATATAATTGCGATAGACGAGAAAACAGACCTGATATCGAAGGAGCTTAAGAAAAAGATCAGCCAGGGATTTCTGGAGTACGGACTCGAGATAATAGATTTTTATATACTTACGATTTTGCTGCCGGAAGAGGATGAGAATTTTCAGGAGCTTCGAAAGCTTCATACAGTAGACCTTCAGAAAAAGAAGGCTGCAGCGGAGGCAGATATACTTGCAGCAAAGGAGCAAAGCAGGGTTAAAAAGGATCAAAATGAAGAAATTAAATGTCCAAAATGCAGGAAGAGCGTTCCTTACGGAAAATTTTGCAGTAATTGTGGGGCAAGGCTTCAAAATAAATGCCCAAATTGCGGGACTGAGTTAAAAATCGAGAGCAGATTTTGCAGTGAGTGCGGTACAAAATTAGTTTGACAGAAAAGGAAATGATATGGACAGGGAACGTTGTAAGATATGTGGCGGGACGATATTTCTCGATAAGGAAAAAAAGAAGGCTTATTGTGAATATTGCGGAACTGCTGTTTTGATGACACCGCAAATGCAGGATGAGATCCGAAGATATGAGAATGAAAAGAAGAAAAAGGCAGAGTCCGATTTTGCTACAGAGCAGGCAAAAATACAATATGAACGCAATGAGGTTAATTTTTTTAACAGAAGTCCTTTGAAGATAGTGCTCATTGTTTTACTTGTATGCGTTGCAGTAGCATTTCTTGCACAGATAAGCCTGAAAAATCCGTTAACTGCTGCAGTATGCCTTATACAGACTGCACTTTGTATAGCGGCATTGCTCGGAGGATCAAGGATAATCAGGTTCAAAAATAAACATATGAATGTAATGTTAACAATTCTGGTTTTTATCTTGATTATACCTTTTGTAATGCTTAATAGCGCAGAAGCAGAAATGAAATATATTGCCAAATATAAGGAAAAAACACTGGATTGGCCGGATTCGGGTCTTGCTTCAATGCTGCCTGCGTCTGATTTTAAATATGGAAAGATATGGCAGAATAGCTCGGATCATATAAGTGCAGAGATATATTTTGTTTCAGAGGAAAAATTCAAAGCGTATAAGGAAGCGTGTAAAGAGATTGGATTTAATGATATAACCAATGAAGATGAAACAGTAATGTATGCGTATAACTCAAATAATTATTATCTGAGTCTGCATTATTTTGATTATGACAGCAATAAAGAACTGTCTATAAGTCTCGAAGCTCCGGAATCGTTTGACGGCTTCAAATGGCCGAAGAATTATTTGGCTAATCTGGTTCCGACACCGGATGCTGATAAATCGAATGTTATATATGATTATTCAGATTACTGCAGCATTCATATAGGGGATTTCTCATTGGAGGAAGTTGAGGCTTATATAGATGAGTGCATAGACGCAGGCTTTACGGAAGATCATTCACGTGACAGCGGATATTATAAAGCGTACAATAAAAACGGTGAGAAGCTTGATATAACATATGATGAACAGCTAAAGATAATGGAAATTTATATACATGCAAAGGAAGATGAGTAAATTTTAGTTGGGATTTATGGTGCAAAAATTTGCAGAAACTAAGTCGTAATATACATGTCATAAGATAACAGTGATAAAAAGTTTGAGGGGAAACTTTCAAGCAGGATCATTAACACGATGGACGTGTAAAAGGAGAAAATTATGATAAAGAAAATTTTTGCAGCATCATTGATCATGGCATCAGCACTTAGTCTTGGAGCATGTGGAGAAATGACAGTCAGCGAGATCGACAGCGATGGTGAGATAACAAGCTCATATACTGTTCCGGCAGATGAGATCATGGAGTATGACAGCACACAGTATCATTCGGATGAAACAGATTCGCAGTACAGTGAAGAAGCGTCAAACTCATCAGGAAATGACGGACATGTTTATTATCAAATAGATGACAGAGAACGAAAATCAATACTTGCGGATCCGAACCAATATGAATCAGGCAATTCGTCAAACAGTGACGAGGATATGTATGCTGAGATAGACGGAACTCTTATGAATGCATTCGGCTTGACATATTCTATACTTGGCGACAGTTGCCAGACGGTTTATACAATGGACGAAATGCCATATTTGTACGGCATAGAGGATTACAGCCATCATGCAAATGAAATCTATCTGATGCAGCAGGAAGGCTCAGAAAGATTTGGTGACAATGACGTCTGTGTCGGAGCATTTGGATGGCTTTCGAGGGTATTTGTTTTTGAACATGAATGGAGTGCAAGTGTTAAGGATTTTACAGATGCGCTTAGAGAAAATTATCCTGACTGTACAGAGCTTCAGTTTACAGATAAATCTATTATACCATCTGCACCGTCAAATATAGGAAATACACTTGCCTATGTAGATTTTACAGCTTCGTTTTGCGCAGTCGGAAATACTAAGGTTCGCCTTTATATTGAGGCATCAGGCGAGGATTCCGGAGCAAGCTCCGACACATGGGTATATCTTCAGAAAATCTGAAAAATTGGGCTGCCGTATTGTTAAATTAATACGGCAGCTCTTATATATGCGCTTACAAAGCTTATGGATCAGAGGAATCAAATAAGCCTGCAGAAGCAGTGTGATCAGAAAGATCAAAGTCATAAGCAGTCAGCTCTGTAGGAGGCTGATTTTCTATGCATGAGGCTATAAGGTCGAGCATGAGACAATTATCTTCCTGAACCTTTTCACCATTTGTAAATGATGTAAAGCTGAATTTGTCATTTTCAACCCAGCTTCCCTGCATTATGACTGTCTGGTCATATCCGCTCATATAAGCCAGGTAAATTTTAGAATTTTTATCTGTAAGCGCCTTAGCAAAGCCGTAGTCAGATACAGTGATGGAATTGTCATTTTTATAGCAGCCTGTAATATTGTTTTCAGAATACAGACCGTCTTCGCTGTATAAAAAGAATTTATTGCTGCACAGAGCAAGGTCAGCGATATCGATATATTTAAGCATTTCATAATCGCTCTTTACGCCGATAAAGGTATATATAGGCGCGTCACATCCGGCTGTAACAGCCGAAAGAGAGTCCATTTCACCGATAGAATATGAGCATTTAAGAGAATCAAGCCTGTTTTTTATAACCTGATAGTTATCCAAGAGCTCACCGTCTGACATACTTCCATAAATATAATATGAAGCAGCATCATTTTCATTTGAAAGTGTATCTGACGTCACCTGATATTTGCCGAATTCGTCGGTATTGCTCTGCCATGAAACCTGCTCTTCAATTGATATATCAAAGCTATGCTCTAATGGCTCATGAGTCAAATTGTATTCCAAAACATTAACAAGAGATCTGTCATCATCTGTTAAAAGATAAAATCCGCTGCCATCTTCCTTTGGTATCGTAGAAAAAGAGGTCACAGGAGGTGAACAGTCGATATCCTGATTTAGTCTGTATGAATTATTCCAGCTGTCGATAGTGTCTTTGTTTTCATTTAGAAAATCGTTGCTGAATATTATATCTATGCATATGCCCGGATTTGTGGAGCTGTTTTTTATATCATCAGGGATTTTATCTGTTATAACAGCCGAAAAATCCCTGGTCTGATCAAGAGCGATTGTTTCATCACCTTCTAAGGCATCGAGGACAAGAGAAGCTGCTCTTGTCAAATAGGCACGAAGCACATATTCGGGAATGGAATCCATTTCTACATCGGTCGTTTTGTAAGAGGCTCCTATCACTTCATTATTTGGAAAATCCTTCTTATTCAGCAAAAGAGTTACTATTCCTTCATCTTCGGTAAGGAAATATGAACCGCTGTTTTTGGAAAAAAGCTTTAGGCGTTCTTCCAGTGTCTTTATTGATTCATTGTATCCGGCAACCGTGAATTCGTCAGTCGGAGTAAGCGTTACCTTATACATTGTTTCAGGATCATATGTCATGGAAGAATTATTGAGCCTAAGAAAAAGCACAGCAAAAATAATGACAGCAGAGACAAAGCAAAGAGCAGCTATGTGTTTTTTTGCTTTGTTTTTTGGGGGAGCTTGAGGTTGGGGTTGAGCTGGCATTTTTGATGGCAGTACAGCTTCTATTGCTGACAGCATATCGTCTGCTGACTGATATCTGTCTGATGGCTGGATAGACAGACCCTTCATAAGGATAGATTCAAGCTCATTATTTATAACAATCCCAAGCTTGGACGGAGGCTTCAAGCCATCGTCTAAAAGTCTGCTGTATGCGCCTTCAGGGCGTGCTTTTGTAAGGCAGAAATACATGGTTGCACATAAGGCATAGATATCCGTATATGGACCCTGTTCCACGTCAGATGCCATTTGCTCGATCGGAGTATAACCATCCTTTAATGTACAGGTATGATCAGAAAGCCCAAGGTTCCTTGCAGTTCCGAAATCGAAAAGCTTTAGCTTTAAGGCAGAGGAACCATTGTCGGAGTCTGAAGAAATGACCATTATATTGTCGGGCGCTATATCGCGATGGATAAGCCCAAGATTATGAATCTCTGATAAAGCAGTTAAGAGCTGTTTGACAGATGAAAAAAGCCTGACAGGAGAAAGCGGGCCATGTTTTTCGATATAGTCTCCAAGAGTTACGCCATCCAGATATTCCATGACCAGATAGCTTTGATCATTTTCTTCGAAATAATCAAGAACTCTGACAACGTTTTCGCTATTTACCGAGCTTAAGATCTGTCCTTCCCTTATACCGGAGGAAGAAAGCTCTTTTATGCAGACTCTAAGGCCTATGGGGTTTTGAACAGCTTCATATGTAATGCCAAAACCACCACGGCTTAGAACACGTGTTATTTTATATTTGTTATTTAATATGATTCCGGCTTCAAGCTGCATGAAACGTATCCCTCATTACCTATTATTTCTCAACCAAATGATATCGAATTGGATCGAATCTTTTTACTCTGGTATCATATCATGAGTACAGAGGTACTTCAATATTATAAGAGGATAGCAGAGTGAAGGCAGGCTGTGCGATCCGGTGCCGATACAGGTATTGAAGTAGGGATAAAAATCATGTATATTTCAGGTATCATCAGCTTAAGTTAAGTGCTTTTTACTGTATATGAAAAGAGGTGACAGATATGTATGAATACAGACCGGGAGGACCGGGAATGGGAGGACCGCATGGACCGGGTGGGCCAGGAATGGGAAGACCACACGGACCAGGCCCGGGTATGGGTGGCCCGCGAAGACCCGGTGGACCATGGGGACCACCACCGCCGCCATACAGAGGAGGCTGCGGAGGCTGCTGCGTTATGCCGTTTATAATTTTTGGCGGCATTATAGTTGCTATAGTTGCAATGATCTTGTAATAATAAGATGGCGTGTGAAAGATCGGTTTTTCACACGCCTATTTATATTGAAAAGGATCCCTCCATTTTGGTATGTGAAACATAAAAATTACAAATATCATTCACCGAATGAACACATTTCAAAAATAAAATACAGTTGTCTTTTGAGAAAAAAAGCTCCGGTATACAGAAGCACGGAGCAGCAGAATTTTATAAATGATAAATGTGTAAATACGGAGAGGAGCAGTTATATGCATAATAAAAGATTATGGCCGGCATTATTTGCAGGTGGTTTAGCATATGCAGTCATGCTTTCAGGATGCAGCAGTGCGGCAAGCAGTAATAAAATTACGATATCAGAAAGTACAGTATCAGGAACAGTTTCATCAATAGATGGCGATACGATCATTTTAACAGCAAGCAGCCAGATGGGCGGAAATATGATGGGAGGCAGTGCTCCTATGGGAAGTGCACCCGGAGGAAATGCCGAAGGAGGCAGTGGTGCTGAAGGAGGTGCCCCGGATTCAAATACACAGGAAGACGGAGCAGCGGATACAAATTCAACGGATGCAAGTTCAGCAGATGCGAATTCATCTGATACAAATTCAGCCGATAACCAGACACCGCCGCAGAAGCCGGACGGAGAAGATAACAATGCATCTGCTCCTAACGGAGCATCAGGCGAAGGAAATTCAAATGACCAGACTCCACCGGAAAAGCCGGATGGTGATTCAAGCGGTGATGCAGCAGCAAATGAAGCAGGAGGCGATGGTCAGACAAATGAAAACAGTCAGTTAGGAGAAAACGATCAGCCTGATTCAAATGGACAGGGAGCACAGGGCGGTGGCTCTGATGATTCAATGAAATTTGAAATAGTTCTGAATGATACATCTGTTTTAAAGGACGCAGATGATAATTCTATAGAAATAAGTGAGATCCAGGAAGGAGATACACTTACAGTTACAATAGATAAGGACGGAAATATAACAGAAGTTGTTTTGGAGGATGAAAACAGCAGTCAGCCGGGATCAGGTGGATCAAATACAACTGTTTCATATTCTGCAGAAAAGGAATTTACAGAAGACAGTGAAGTTTCAGATGAGACATATGAATCAACCGGAAAGGATGAAAATACTATCCTTATTTCGAACGGAGCTACAGTAAGCCTTGATAATGTAACAGCAACCAGAGATTCCTCTGAGAGCACAGGCGGTGACAATTCAAGCTTTTATGGTGTCGGTGCCGATGTTCTTGCGACAGACGGAACAGCATATGTAAAAGGCGGAAGCTTTACAACCGATGCAAATGGCGGTGCGGGACTTTTTGCTTATGGAAACGGTGTTATATATGCAGCTGATTCGACAATAAATACATCAGCTGATACATCAGGCGGAATCCATGCTGCCGGCGGCGGAACATTATATGCATGGAATTTAAATGTAACAACAGCAGGAAATTCTTCAGCGGCAATCAGAAGTGACAGAGGCGGCGGAACAATTGTAGCAGACGGCGGAACCTATACATCTACAGGAACAGGCTCTCCGGCAGTATATACAACAGCAGATATATCTGTAAATGACGCTACTCTGACAGCCGAAAATTCCGAGGCGATATGTCTTGAAGGCAAAAATACGCTTCGTTTATATAATTGTGACCTAAGCGGAAACATGGCAGATGATGAACAAAATGATTGCACATGGAATGTTATTTTGTATCAGAGCATGTCAGGTGATTCCGAGGAAGGTGAGGGAAGCTTCCAGATGACAGGAGGCAGCCTTACAGCTAATAACGGAGGACAGTTTTATACAACAAATACCGAGTCAACATTTTATCTGTCAGGTGTTGATATAAAAAATGCCTCAGATTCGGAATTCTTCTTAAGATGTACCGGAAATAACAATCAGAGAGGCTGGGGAAGCAGCGGCTCAAACGGAGCAGATTGTAATTTTACAGCTTCAGATCAGATTATGGAAGGAGATGTCATATATGACAGCATAAGCAATCTGGACTTTTATATGACTAACGGAAGCTCTCTTACAGGTGCATTTATTGACGATGAAAGCTATGCGGGAAACGGCGGAACAGGCAAGGCAAATCTGTATATAGACGCAGATTCTACATGGGTCGTTACAGGAGACAGCACTCTTACAGAGCTTCAGAGTGAAGGAACTATTTGTGATTCTAACGGCAAGACAGTCACTATAAAGGGAACAGACGGAACGGTTTATGTTGAGGGTGACAGCGAATATACAATAACTGTTGAAAAATACAGCTCAACGGCAGATGTTTCGGGAGCAGCTACAGCAGATGAGTTTTCAGCTCATGCAGTTGACAAGCCGGAGCAGCTTGGATGATAAGATAAATTAAGATAAATTAAGATATGCAAAAGGGTGGTTTAAAAGATCACCCTTTTTATATTGCAAAAATTTCTTTGTAACTTTTGGTTACGGAAAAATTTTGGTATCATAAGATAAATGACAAAGACGAGAGGTATGAAATGAATATAACTCAGATTAAATATGTTCTCGAGGTTGCGGGAGCTTCATCCATGAGAGAGGCATCAAAAAAATTATATGTATCTCAGCCGGCACTGTCCTCCAGCATAAGGGAGCTTGAGGAGGAGCTTGGCATATTGCTGTTTGAAAGGAGCAACAAGGGGATTTCATTAACGGATGCCGGAAGAGAATTTATAGTATATGCAAAAAAGGCTGTAAGCCAGTATGAAATATTAGAGGATCGTTATCTGATGAATGATGGCGATAAGGAACGCTTTTCAGTATCTACACAGCATTATAATTTTGCAATAAGAGCCTTTACCGGAGTTATACGTGACAAAAATCCCGGTAAATATAATTTTTCGATACATGAAACAAGGACGAATAAGGTGTTGGAGGATGTAAGGGATCTTAAAAGCCAGGTAGGTATCATTTCATTTTCGAGTGCAAATGAAAGCGTTATAAAAAAGCTTATAAAGGATTATCAGCTGGAATTTATTCCGCTCATGAGAAGAGAAACCTATATTTATGTATGGAAAGATCATCCCTTTGCAAAAAGAAATGAAATTTCAATTGAAGAAATGCATGATTATCCATGTGTAGCCTTCGATCAAAGTGATGACAGCAATTTTTATCTGTCAGAGGAAGCTATGGCTGATTATTCATTTGATAAGCTGATAAGATCCGATGACAGAGCTACGACGATGGAAATAATAGCAGAGCTGAATGGATATTCGATAGGTTCAGGTATGCTTTCGGTAGAGGGATCTATTTTGCAGGGACTGGTTTCTATTAAATTAAAGGAGGAGGATCCGCTTATTATAGGCTATATAATAAGAAAGGGCAGCACTTTATCTGCATATGGAGAGGCATATGTAAATGAGCTGCTGAAATATAAAGAACTGTGATAAGAATAGATTATCACCGATGATAAAATGAATGAATTTTACAGGATGCTGAAATTAAGCTAAAGTAGCTGTATCAAAAGAAAGGGAGGCGTAAAGATGTTCAGCACTGTAAATTCAAAATTAAATAAACGCATGTGTTGTCGAATGAGACATTCCGGAGCAAATGAAATGGTCTGGGGCATTCGGCATATTGATGTACGCCTCAATTCCATATAAAAAACAGTTTGTTTTTGAACATTTGCACGGAAGCTTATTATTAAGCTTCCGTTTTATTTGCAATAAGACTTCATGCAGAAGTTGTGCCTGCACAAGTTTCTATATGAAGGCCAAGGGTCATCGGGCTGTAAAGAAAGATGAGCATGGATTGCATGGCGAGTAGGATTTATCCTGTTCGATTTTATAGCAGAGTTTAAGGAGAAGAGAGGTTGGCAGAGGTTTTTAAGCTGGATAGATTATCCAAGGTATATAAAAATGGCGGAAATGAATTTCCGGCATTAGAAGACGTAAGCCTAAGTGTTGAGGAGGGCGAGATCTTCGGTATCATCGGAATGAGCGGTGCCGGCAAGTCGACGCTTGTAAGAACATTGAACCGCCTGGAGGAGGCTACAGGAGGAAGCGTAAGCTTTTACGGACAGGATCTTGCAGGGCTTGATCAAAAAGAGCTTCGAAAAGTAAGAAGATCGATAGCAATGATATTTCAGGGCTTCAATCTTTTGAAGCAGAGAAATGTACTGGAAAATGTAATGCAGCCGTTAAGGATAGCAGGAGTTCCCAAAAGAGAAAGAATAGAGAAGGCAAGGGAAATGCTGAAGGTTGTCGGACTTGACGGAAAGGAAAAGGAGTATCCGTCGCGTCTGTCAGGAGGCCAGCAGCAAAGAGTTGCCATAGCAAGAGCTTTGGCGGCAGATCCTAAGGTTTTGCTTTGTGATGAGGCAACAAGTGCACTTGATCCAAGCATGACAGCGGAAATCCTGCAGCTTTTAAAGAAAATAAATGAAGAAAGAAAGCTGACAATAGTTATCATCACACATGAAATGGCTGTTGTCGAAAAAATATGTGACAGAGTAGCGATCATCGATAAGGGAAGGCTTGCAGAGCTTGGAGAGGTAAAGGAAATCTTCAGGAGACCAAAATCAGAAGCTGCAAGAAAGCTGGTATTCCCAAGTAATCCGTATGATCCGTCAAATAAACACAGCAGGATCATAAGAATTGTCTTTGACGGACTTGAAGCAAGCAAACCGTTTATTGCAGATCTGGTAGAAAAGACAGGTCTTAAGGTCAACATTCTAAGCGCAAATACAAAAAGTGTCGGCGGCATAGGATACGGCCAGATGGTGCTTGAGCTTCCGGATGGAAAAGACGATCAGGAGAGGATCATAGATTTCTTTAGGACAGGAGGTCTCAGCGTACAGGAGGTGGAAAGAGAATGAGCGAATATATAATAGAGGCGATAAAGACCGGAATATTTGAAACGCTGGAGATGACAGCAGCCGCAGCCGTTCTTACCTATGTGATAGGACTTCCGCTTGGAATATTGCTTTATTCGACAGCCAAGGGAGGGATTCTGGAAAACAGGCCGCTGAATTTTGTAGTCGGTCTTATCGTAAATATATGCAGATCACTTCCGTTTTTGATCCTTTTGGTATTACTGGTCCCGGTAACACGTTTTATAACCGGATCATCTATAGGAACTGTGGCAACTATTGTGCCATTGACAGTCGGAACCGTACCTATTGCGGCAAGGATGATAGAGTCATCCCTGTGTGAGGTGCCGCCGGGAATCATAGAGGCGGCTAAATCAATGGGTGCATCTCCAATGTACACGATAATACATTTTATTTTACCGGAGGCAACACCGTCGCTTCTTTTAGGAGGAGCGATAAATATTGCAACAATACTTGGATATTCGGCGATGGCCGGTGTGATAGGCGGCGGTGGTCTTGGAGCAATTGCACTGCAGTATGGATATTACAGATATCAGGCAGACGTTTTATGGACAACGGTTGCAATCCTTGTACTCATGGTAATGCTTATACAGGAAGCAGGAAGCTTTGCGGCTAAAAAAGCCAGAAAATAAATTGCAGAATAAAAAAACATACAAAAAAGGAGAATTATTATGAAAAAGAAATTTGTTACAGCAGCAGTTACATTAGCATTCGCAGCATCTCTTGCAGCATGCGGAGGATCGGCAGCATCAAGCAGCAGCGCATCAGAGAGCAGTTCATCAAGCAAAACATCAGAAAGCAGCACATCAGCATCAGGTACATCCTCTGAGAGTACAGCCGATACAAGCAGTACATCTGACAATGTTGTCATAAAGGTAGGAGCTAATTTTACACCACATTCGGAAATATTGGAGCAGGCAAAGCCTATTCTTGCTGAAAAAGGGATTACACTTGAGATCGTGCAGATAGAGGATTCGATAACACCTAATGTAGGAGTTACTGAGGGAAGCCTTGATGCAAATTACTTCCAGCATGAGCCGTATCTGGAGCAGTATAACGAGGAAAATGGAACAGATCTTGTTTCGATAGGAGCAATCCATTATGAGCCGTTTGGAATATATGCCGGAAAGACAACAGACCTTTCAAAGCTCGAGGACGGAGCAACAATAGCAGTTCCGAACAATGTAACAAATGAAGCAAGAGCACTTCTTTTACTGCAGCAGGAAGGAATACTTACCCTCAAGGATGATGCCGGAATCAATGCTACAGTTGAAGATATTGTAGACAACCCTAAGAATGTGAAGTTTAAGGAACTTGCACCGGAGCAGCTTGTTCAGTCACTTCAGGATGTTGATCTGGCAGTTATAAACGGAAACTATGCTATTGAAGGCGGATTAAGCGTAAGCGATGCACTTGCAGTCGAGGCAGATGACGGACTTGCAGCTACTACATATGCAAATATCATTGCAACAACACCTGAAAAAGCAAATG
This sequence comes from bacterium, assembly GCA_963660835.1. Classification (GTDB taxonomy): domain Bacteria; phylum Bacillota; class Clostridia; order Lachnospirales; family Lachnospiraceae; genus Alectryocaccobium. Next base: position 43,945 of record CAVLAA010000004.1, on the reverse strand, counting down.
ATGAGGCTCTTTTGACATTGGTAGAGGTACTTAAGAGTGACGAGATCTCTAATTATATAGAAGAAACATATGATGGTGCTGTAGTACCGCTTAAGTAAGGCTGGAGGCAAAAGGAATGATCGGATTTGAGTATTACAATCCTGCAAAAATTGTATTTGGAGAAAATAGTGAATATAAAATAAAAGACCTGCTTAAGGCATATGAAGTAAAATCATTGCTTTTGGTATATAGCGGAGATTTTGTTAAGGAACTCGGTATATATTCTGTGATCGAGGATGCTGCAAAGGAGCTTGGAATTGCATTTAGCGAAAACGGAGAGGTTGTTCCGAATCCTGATATCAACCTTGTAAGAAGACTGGTGGAGCAGGGAAAAAAGGATGAGGTCGATTTTGTCCTGGCAGTAGGAGGCGGAAGCTCTATAGATACCGCAAAGGCAGTAGCCCTTGGAATACCATATGAAGGGGATGTATGGGATTTCTTTGAAAAGGGTGTGTCTCCAAAGAAGGTTCTTAATGTAGGCGCTGTCGCAACTACAGCATCGAGCGGCTCGGAAACCTCAAATGCAGCCATTCTTTCAAACGGAGAATGGAAGCTGGGCTTTGAGGATGATCGGATCATTCCTAAATTTGTTATCATGAATCCAAGGTTCCAACTGGGACTTCCAAAATATCAGACCTTTGTAGGTATAGCTGATATACTTGCTCACTTATTGGAACGCTATTTTTCAGATGAAAAATATTCCGATACAACAGATTATCTGATCGAAGGAGCAATAAGAGCACTTCTTGTAAATGCAGACAGGCTGATCGAGGATCCCCAAAATATAAATGCAAGAGGAGAAATCCAGTGGCTTGCAAGCGTTGCACATAACAATTTCCTGGATGCAGGAAGGAGCGCTGACTGGGGTTCTCACAGGATAGAGCATGAATTGTCAGCGCAGTACAATATCACTCACGGCGAGGGTATGGCAGTTGTTCTTGTTGCATGGACAAAATATATAGCGGAGATAAAGCCGTGGAGGCTGGCACTTCTGGCAAGCAGAGTATACGGCGCTGATCCGTATGACTATTCCGAAAAGGAAAGGGCATATATATTGTCAGAAAAGCTTAAGGGATTTTTCAAAAAGCTTGGATTGAAAACAAGCCTTACAGAGCTTGGCATTGATGACAGGGATTTTGAAGTAATGGCAAAGAGAGCTACAAGAAACGGAAGTGTCGGACATTATGAAAAGCTTGACGAAAAAGCCTTTCAGGAGGTTTTGAGACTGGCGTTGTAAAACTAAAAAGTGATAAGGGCAGTTTGGAGGATAGATATCTTCCGGCTGCTTTTTTTTGTTAGAAAAAGCAAAAAAATGCAAATATAGTATAGCTATGTGATAAAATAGAAACAGGATTTATGAAAGGAAAATGGTGTGATCTGATCATGCCGGGAGATGTTATGAAGGTTGCAAAAACATTAAGAAACTATGAAAAAAAGAATCTTGCGAAGGACATTCCTGCAGGCCTTATTATCATGGCTGTATCGATACCTATTTCTATGGGATATGCGCAGATAGCGGGACTGCCGGCAGTATATGGATTATACGGGTCGGTATTTCCGATCTTGATATTTGCACTCTTTTCAACATCACCACAGTTTATCTTCGGAGTGGATGCTGCTCCGGCAGCCCTCGTAGGGGCGGCACTTTTAGACATGAATATAGCAGAGGGATCGAAGGAGGCGATGAAGGCAGTTCCGGTCATTACTTTTTTCGTTGCGCTCTGGCTGCTTATATTTTCGCTTTTAAAGGCCGGAAAGCTTGTCAACTTCATATCTGCACCGGTAATGGGCGGCTTCATATCCGGTATATGTACAACGATAATACTTATGCAGATACCAAAGATCATGGGAGGCACAGCAGGAACAGGTGAGCTTCTTGAGCTGGCAGAGCATATTGCAGAAACAGCGAAAAATATAAATTATCCGTCGGTTTTGCTGGGAGTGGCAGCACTTGCCATACTTCTTATTTCAAAAAAGCTTATTCCAAAGTTTCCTATGGCAGTAGTGCTTATGGCTTTAGGTGCCGCACTGACAGCTATATTGCCGATAAGAAGCTTAGGGATCAAAACTCTTACGGCAGTAGAGCCCGGGCTTCCTGTATGGAGCCTTCCGGATTTTACGGCAGTTCCCGTTAACGAATTGCTTGTTGTAAGCCTGTCTGTAGCAATAGTTATAATGGCAGAAACTCTTTTGGCAGAGAACAACTTTGCCCAGAAGAACCGATATAAGATTGATGATAATCAGGAAATACTGGCATTTTCGCTGGGCAATTTTCTTGCGGCATTTACAGGCTGCTGTCCGATAAACGGATCGGTATCGAGAACAGCCATGGGAGAGCAGTATCAGGTAAAGACGCAGCTTACAAGCATTGTAGCAGGTGTGTCGATGATAGCCATACTGTTATTCGGAACGGGATTTATAGGCTATCTGCCTATCCCGGTGCTGACAGCTATCGTGATCTCCGCCCTGCTTGGAGCCACAGAATTTGAGCTTATACCAAAGCTTTGGAAGGTAAGCCGTGCCGAATGTGTTATTTTTATCGGAGCATTCTTAGGAGTGCTTTTGTGGGGAACTATAAACGGTGTTTTGATAGGCATTATCTTATCATTTGCCGAGATGATAATAAGGACATCAAAGCCGGCAACCTGTTTTCTTGGAATACAGCCGGGACACAGGCATTTTAGGGATCTGGCAGAGGGAGAACATATTCACAAGATTTCAGGAATAGTAATTTACAGATTCAGCAGTAATTTGTTTTTTGCCAATATCCAGGTTTTCCAGAAGGAAATAGAGGAAGCAATCACAGATGATACCAAGGCTGTGATAATAGATGCCAGCGGAATAGGCAGTATAGATATAACAGCGGCAGACAGACTGGAGATCATTCGAAAAAGCTTAGAGGAAAAAGGGATAAAATTCTATATCACAGAGCATATATCGGGACTGAATAAGCAGCTTAGGAAGCTGGGGCTTGGACATTTGATAGAAGATGGAAATGTCAGAAGGACGATACATGTTGCTATAAGAGATATAGGATATAACAGACCATATCCGCTTGAGGGCGGAGTTGAAAATGTTGAGCGAAGTGCAATGCGCAAGCGTGTCGACAACAGAGTTCAGGAATATGTATGGGCATATGGAAAAAATGCGCAGGAAGAAATGGAAAAGCAGATCAAGAAGCAGTTAAAACAGCTTGAGGAAACTCAAAATGTAAATGAGATCCTGCACGGAAGCTGGTCATATATGGAATCACTTGATCTTGACGAGTGGCTTGAGCATTTGGAGGAGCACCTAAGAGAGATAGGCTATGCTACAGGACTTGATGAAAAGGAAGTGATCAGAAAGATTGAAAAATATCGACAGGATGTCAGAGAGCATATAAAAAATGAACATCCTGAGCTTGTTGACAGGTTTGCAAAGCAAAGGAGCATGCTTGATGAGGAGCTTAAGAAAAAGAATCCTGAAGCCTTTAAGATCATAGAAAAGACGAGAAAAAAAGAGCATACGTCGTGATGACATATGCTCAAAGGTGTTAGATCATGCGTTGGCTTTTTTTCTGAAAATAGTTCTGAAGATCAGACGAACGAGCGGTCCGCAATAGAACATCTGGTAGAGGATCGCCATTGGGAAATTCATTCCCCATGTCTGGATCCATGTACCGAAGGTATGTGTATCCTTAAAAAGGATCGTTGCAATAAGGCTCATTATAGGGCACATGATACAGCATATGCATATAGAAATAGCATATGTGATAAATACAGGGCGGTCTGTTGGCTTCATTACCGTAAAGGCAAGCATTTTTGCAAGCTTTCCGACAACGAAGAATTCAAGGACGAATGCGATAGGGACCATTATAGGCATTTCATGAAGTGCCAGTAAAAAGGTGATCCCCTGAACGCCTCCTGTATTTAGGGCTACATTGTAGACTATCATTCCATATACCATTATAGTGGCCATGATAGCAGTAAAAATGACATCTTCAAATTTATTTTTGGGCATAAAAAAATCCTCCATATTATAGTGATAGCGTGCATGTGTTGTTCGTTATCATCCGGAGGATGTGCGTTTCCAATAAGACCATTCGCGTAATAATTTATCATATTTTTACCATTTATATAAGTAGAAAATATATAAATTAAATACGATTTTTTGTGCAAGATATCATAAAGTCGGAAAAATGGGTATTAGACAGGCATTATAACCAAAACATTTATCATGTGACTAATGCCAAAATGAATAATGATATGATACAATGATACCAGAGTTAAAAGGTCAAAAATTTTGATCCATACAAAAAGCAGATGATTTTTTGAACAGGCAGTAAAGCCGTATTAAAGGAGAGAGTATGGCAGTATCAAAGGTATATTTTACTGATTTCAAGGTTAAGGATGGTGAAAATTTAACAGGAAAGCTTAAAAAGCTGGTTAAGGCAGCAGGATTTGATGAAATAGATATGGAAAATAAATTCACTGCCATAAAAATGCATTTTGGTGAAAAAGGTAATCTATCTTTTCTCAGACCGAATTATGCAAGAGCTATAGTGGATCTCGTATATGACAAAGGCGGAAAACCTTTCCTTACAGATTGCAATACTATGTATCCGGGAAGCAGGAAAAATGCTATCGAGCACATGTATTGCGCATGGGAAAACGGATTTACGCCTATGACAGTCAATTGTCCTGTGATAATAGGCGACGGACTTAAAGGAACAGATGATATAGAGGTTCCTGTTGTCGGCGGTGAATATGTGAAGAAAGCCAAGATCGGACATGCGATCATGGATGCAGATGTTTTTATCAGCCTTACACATTTCAAGGGCCATGAAGTTGCTTCTATAGGCGGTGCAATAAAAAATATAGGTATGGGATGCGGCAGCAGAGCAGGCAAGATAGAGCAGCACTCAAGCGGTAAGCCCTTTATTAAGGAAAAAAAGTGCAGGGGCTGTAAGAGATGCCTAAGAGAGTGTGCAAACAGCGGTCTTGTCTTTGATGAAGAAAAGAAAAAGATGAAAATAGATGAGTCTCACTGTGTAGGCTGCGGAAGGTGTCTTGGTGCATGTAATTTTGATGCGATCAACTTTGGCTATGACAATGCAGTTGAAATGCTGAATAAGCGTATGGCAGAATATACAAAAGCCGTTTGTGACGGACGTCCGTGCTTTCATATATCACTTGTACAGGATGTATCACCGTACTGCGACTGTCATTCGGAAAATGATATTCCGATAATTCCGGATGTAGGTATGTTTGCTTCTTTTGATCCGGTAGCACTTGACCAGGCATGCCTTGATGCATGTAAAAAGGAAAAGCCGATTCCAAATTCTGTATTGGCATTTAATCTCAAGCAGGCAGGGTTTGTAGATACAGGTGATCCGTTTATAAATACATCGCCTGAAACAGAATGTAATACTTGTCTTGAGCATGCCGAAAAGATAGGGCTTGGAAGCAGAAAATATGAAATAGTAAAACTGCAAATGCAGTAAATCATCAGATTTTGATTAAAGGAGTTTTAGGTATGATACAGATTGAAAATCTGACAAAGCAGTTTGGCACCGGTAAAAATGTTAAGACCATTCTTAATAATAATACTTGGATTGCTAAGGATGGAGCTATAACAGGATTTATCGGACACAATGGAGCCGGTAAAACGACAACATTGAAAATTATGACAGGTCAGATGAGGCCGACAGAAGGACGAGTTCTTTTAAATGGTATAGATATTAATGCCGAACCCCTGAAGTCAAAATATCAATTTGGCTATGTTCCTGACAGTCCGGATCATTTTTTGAGACTTAAGGGAATAGAATATCTGAATTTTATTGCAGATGTTTATGAAGTTCCTTCCGAAAAGAGGATGCCATTTATAGATGAATATGCTGAAAGGTTTGATATAAGAGAAGCTCTCGGACAGACTATCCTTTCATATTCGCATGGTATGCGTCAGAAGATAATGATAATGGGAGCTCTGATCCATGATCCTTCTATATGGATCCTTGATGAGCCGATGACAGGACTTGATCCTCAGTCAGCATTTGAATTGAAGAAAATGATGAAGGAGCATGTAGCAAAAGGGAATTCGGTCCTGTTTTCTACGCATGTCCTTGAGGTCGCTGAAAAGCTGTGTGACCAGATCGTAGTAATCAAGAAGGGAAATATCTGCTTCGACGGCACTCTTGATGAGCTTAAGATGAGCTATCCTGATGATATGAGCCTTGAAGAAATATTCCTTGATATAAACAAGCAGGATAAGGAGGCTGAAGATGAATAAAGTTTTCCGCCTTTCAAGGATCCTTCGAAAATGCGGCAGCAGCAATAATAATGAAAAGGAATCGAATGATCTCACCAATACGATAGCGCTTCTGGTATTTGCCGGTATAGTAGCAGTCGCACTTTTCTTTTTCGGACGTGGTCTTGACAGCTTTTCTGTTGTTTTTGGAAGTGCCGTCACGATCATGAAAATCCTTTTTGTTATGGGAGCATTGATCAGTATTTTTTATGTATTTCCGGCTGTGATAAATCAGCTTTACATGTCAAGTGATCTGCCGATGCTTTTGACTATGCCATATAAGCCGTCTCAGATCGTATTGGCAAGACTTATAAATCTTATAAGGCTGCCGGCAGTTGTATGCATAACATTGTCAGTGCCTGCTGCTGTCGGATATGCAACCAGTGTTTTTTCGCCGACTATACTTATCGGAGCGATCCTTTCGGCAATTTTTACACCTTGTATCGTTTTATCGTTTGCCGGGATCATTACAGTAATGATAATGACCTGTGTACATGGCATAAGAAATAAGGACTTTCTAAGAACAGTCGGTATAATCCTGCTTTTTGCCGTTATCGTGCTGGTAAATATTTTTGTCAGAGGTGACAATATGACTGCAGATACTATGACAAGAGTAGCTGCAGGACTTGGAAGCTTTGCTGATGTTTTGCCGATAAACTTTGCACTTGGTGCACTTATGGATAGTTTTTCGATATTGGCTCTTTTAGAGATCATCGGAATTACTGCAGCATTTGTATTGGTTTTCTGGCTTCTTGTATCAAAGTTCTATTTGACCGGAGCACTTGCAATGCAGGATACGGCGGCAGGAAATGCACATATCGGAGAGGCAGCACTTAAAAGAGGAAGCAAAGGAAAATCAATACTCAAATCGCTTATGCTAAGAGACTTCAAGATGGTAGCAAGAGAGCCTGCATACCTTATGAACGGATTTCTGTATTCATTATTTTTTCCTATTCTTATGGTATTTTCGATAAGCTTTGCAGGAAACAAAGGAATAGGTGCTTCGCTGTCGTCAGCAAGTTCGATGGAGTCGATCGTAGCCTTTGTACTTCAGAATTCTATTCTTTTGACATTTTCGGCAACACTTTCAAATTCAATTGCCTCGTCACCGATATCAAGAGAGGGAAAATCGTTTGGAGTATTGAAGGCTTTGCCGCTTGATAATAAGACGATCATAAGAGCAAAAAGAAATGTTTCTCTTTTGATCTGTGGTTTTGGAAGTACTCTTTATGTTACGGTCGGCGGGCTTATACTTGTATTTATGGGTTATCTGCCGTTGTGGAGTATTTTATACGGACTTTCGCTAAATATTCCGCTGTTATTTTATAATGTTGACAGCAATATGCTTCACGATATCAAAAAGCCAAATATGAATTGGGAAAGTGAAGCGGAAATGCTCAAGGACCGCAGCGGACTTGGGGCACTTGTAACTTTTCTGGTTGGTATAGCGGCCGCTATTATCTTAGCAACCCTGCTGCAGATTTTTGGTGAGTTTATACCGAATCTCTGGATCCCTGTCATGATTGGTTCAACTGCGGTTTCGATCTTGGTAGGTGTTTTTCAGGATAGGAGACTTATAAAAAAGGGCTGTGAGATCTTAGAAAAAATGTTTTAAAGATTGCGTGCAGCAATCCCGTAATATATAATTGCCAAAGGGCTGTCGTATTGATATACGGCAGTCTTTTATTGAAATAATTTTAAAATGATAGTATAACTAACAGTATTAGCTTTTAGAAGGAAAGAGGAGAGATTGTTATGATCAAAAAATTAGCCGGATATATTAAGGAATATAAGGCACCGGCCATTATCACACCGATAATGATGGTTTTAGAAGTTATTTTCGACATGCTCATCCCGTTTCTTATGGGCTTGCTTATAGATGAAGGTGTAAATGCCGGAAATATGAGCAAGATAATACAAATGGGAATATTGATGCTTGTTGCGGCTATGGCAGCACTTGCAGCGGGTATCATAGGAGCAAAAACCTCGGCAAAGGCTGCAGCAGGCTTTGCTAAAAATCTGAGAGGCGGAATGTTTAATAACATACAGAATTTTTCGTTTTCAAACATTGACCGCTTCAGTACAGCATCGCTTGTAACGAGACTTACGACAGATACAACAAACGTTCAGATGGCATTTCAGATGATAATAAGAATGGCTACAAGAGCACCGCTTTCTCTTATAGTAGCGATGATAATGACATTTGTTATAAATGCCAGACTTGCGATGATATATCTTATAGCGGTAATTATCCTGGGATGCATTCTCTTTTTTATAATGAAAAAAGGTACAGCATTCTTTGAGAAGATATTTCCTAAGTATGATGATCTGAATGCAGATATCCAGGAAAATGTTACAGCCATAAGAGTAGTAAAATCCTTTGTAAGAGAGGATGATGAGATAGTTAAGCTCAAAAAAGCCAGTCAGAATATATATAAGCTTTTTACTAAGGCAGAGAGGATCATATGCTGGAACATGCCGATAATGATGTTTGCGGTATATGCATGCATTATTTTAGTAAGCTGGTTCGGAGCAAATATGATAGTAGTAGATGAGCTTACAACAGGTGAGCTTATGAGCCTTCTTTCTTATTGCATGAACATTCTTGTCAGTCTTATGATGCTCTCCATGGTATTTGTAATGATATCGATGAGTGCGGCAAGTGCTGAGCGTATATGTGAGGTGCTGGATGAAAAATCAGATCTTCACAATCCTGAAAATCCTGTATATGAAGTAAAGGACGGAAGCATTGAGTTTGAGCATGTAAGCTTCAGCTATCACAAAAAAAGTGAAAAGCCTGTCTTAAACGATATAGATATCAAGATCCCTTCAGGCTCTGTAATAGGTATCATGGGAGGAACAGGAGCAGGAAAGACAAGCTTTGTCAATCTTATAAGCAGACTTTATGATGTTACATCAGGAAGCGTAAGAGTCGGCGGCATCGATGTAAGACAATATGATATGGAGACTCTAAGAGACAATGTTGCGGTAGTTCTGCAGAAAAATGTCTTGTTCTCAGGAACTATCCTGGAAAATCTCCGCTGGGGCAATAAAAATGCCACTCTTGAGGAATGTGAGGAGGCAGCGAAGGTAGCATGTGCGCATGAATTTGTCATGAACCGTCCTGACGGCTACAAAACATACCTCGAGCAGGGCGGTGCAAATATGTCAGGCGGTCAGAAGCAGAGACTGTGTATTGCAAGAGCTCTTCTAAAGAAGCCTAAAATACTTATACTGGATGATTCTACAAGTGCTGTTGATACTGCTACAGATGCAAAGATTAACGATGCATTGAGACTCAATGCACCCGATATGACAAAGATTATAATCGCACAGAGAATATCGAGTATTCAGCATGCGGATAAGATAATCGTAATGGATGACGGTGAGATAAAAGGCGTCGGAACGCATGAGGAATTGCTGAAAAACAATGAAATATATTCAGAGGTTTATGCTTCACAGCAGAGCGGAAGCGGAGATTTTGATGAAAATCAGGGAGGTGAGGACTGATGCCGGGAAGACAGACAAAAGGACGAAAGCTTACAGTTGAAAATCCGATGAAGGTTCTCGCAAGAGTAATAAAATATGTAGGACGTCATTATCGTATCCATATGATAGCGGTATTTATAATGATTGTTATAGCTGTAATCGCAAATGTTCAAGGTGTTATGTTTACAAAATCGCTCATAGATGATTACATTATGCCGATGATAGGACAGAAGAATCCGGATTTCACTCCGCTTTTAGAAGCGATAGTGCGCGTTGTTGTATTTTATGCATGCGGAATATTATCAACCTTTGGTTATAACTATATCATGGTATTTGTAACACAGGGAACATTGAGAGATCTAAGAGATGATCTGTTCTCACATATGGAAAAGCTTCCTATAAGATATTTTGATACAAATCCCAGAGGAGATATCATGTCTGTTTATACAAATGATATAGACACATTGAGACAGATGATAAGCATGAGCTTTCCTCAGGTGATCAATGCACTCTTTACCGTAGTAATGACGGTTGTAAGTATGTTTATACTTAGCCTTCCGCTTACAATATTTTCACTTATAATGGTATTTATCATGGTAATCTGCTCGAAAAAATTTGCTTCAAGAAGTGCAAGACACTTTATAGCACAGCAGAGGGATTTGGGCTCGCTTGATGGCTATGTCGAGGAAATGATGTCAGGCCAGAAAGTTATAAAGGTATTTAACCATGAGGACGATGTAAAGCAGAAATTTGCTGAGCTGAATGAAAGACTTTGCAAGAGTTCAGATAATGCAAATGCAAATGCAAATATCACGATGCCTGTAAATCTGAATCTGAGTTATATAAGCTTTGTCGGGACTGCAATAATAGGAGGTGCAATGGCGCTTACCGGATTTGCAGGACTTACACTTGGAGCATTGGCAAGCTTCCTTACATTCAACAAGAGTCTTGGCCAGCCTATATCTATGATAAGTATGCAGGTCAATTCTATTATCATGGCACTGGCAGGTGCTGAGAGAGTATTCAAGCTCATGTATGAAGAGGTCGAGACGGATGAAGGTCAGGCTATCCTTGTAAATGTACGAGAGGATAAGGAAGAGCTGGAGGAAACCTCAGAGCATACAGAGCGCTGGGCATGGAAGAAAACAGAAGCTGACGGAAGCATTAAATACAGAGAATTAAAAGGCAAGGTTGTTTTTGACAATGTTGATTTTGGTTATGTACCTGAAAAAATGGTCCTTCATGAGATCAACCTTTATGCGGAACCGGGACAGAAGATAGCATTTGTAGGATCGACAGGAGCAGGAAAGACAACCATAACTAATCTTATAAACAGGTTTTATGATATTCAGGACGGCAAGATCAAATATGACGGAATAAGCATAAATGATATCAAAAAAGGAGCACTTAGAAGATCACTCGGAATAGTGCTTCAGGATGCCAATCTGTTTACAGGAACTGTAAGAGACAATATCAGATATGGCCGTCCCGATGCGACAGATGAGGAAGTTGTAGCAGCTGCAAAGCTTGCAAATGCCGATTCATTTATAAGAAAGCTGCCGGAAGGGTATGATACTGTAATATCAGGAAACGGCGCATCGCTTAGCCAGGGTCAGAGACAGCTGCTCACGATAGCAAGAGCTGCAGTTGCAGATCCGCCTGTTATTATCCTTGATGAGGCAACAAGCTCAATAGATACCAGAACTGAGCGAATCGTTCAGGAGGGTATGGACAAGCTGATGCATGGCAGGACAAGCTTTGTTATTGCACATAGACTTTCTACAGTCAAAAATGCAGACTGTATCATGGTAATGGAAATGGGAAGGATCATAGAGAGAGGAACTCATGAGCAGCTTCTCGAACAGAAGGGAAGATATTACCAGCTTTATACAGGACATAAGGCAAGTTAAGCAGATAAAATTTATTTATATTTTTTTTAGCCAGCATAGAATCTTGCTCGTATAAAAAGATATAGAAAAAAATGTGCGGGAGAAAAAGAATATGAAGACAAATATATCATTAAAAAGAACATTTATAATTGTTATGGCAGCTGCATTACTTGTTGCAGCAATGGTAGGATTCAACAGGAAAAATGTTATGGCAGCAGGTGAGCGAGTTATTTCAGACTGGCGAGCAACCGCGCATATCAACAGTGACGGTTCCGGATATCTTACATTGAATTATGACATTACCAAAGATAATCCACTTGACGAGATCGACGGAGTTCCGCTTAAAGAAATCATAAAGATGAACAATGGAGCATACGTAGAAAAGATATATAAACACAACCCGAAGGACAGAACACCGCTGACATCGTACAACAATGAAATAGTTGTTTACGGAGGCGGACCAAGCGGATTGTTCAGTGCACTTTATATGCACTTCTATGATAAAACAAATGATCAGTACAATCTTTCCATATGGAGAAGCAGCTATGATATGCATACAGTAAATTACAATAGTGACGATCCACAGATCGTATATATAAGCTGGAACAATTAATAAAAAAATAGGAATGGGCTGCCGCACCACAGTGCGGCAGCCCATTTCGTATATTACAGCTGATCTTCATGAAGCATAAAAATAATATCAATTGATAGAATAAACAGCATTCATGATAGCTTTGGTCATCACATCTGCGGCCATTGTGCCGGCAACATTGATATCAGCAGGTACATTTCCGATAGAAGCTGCATAGATAGTATCACCGTCAGCCATAGTTCCGACCGGATTGATACAGCGTGCATAAGCATTTCTTGTCATTGAGGCTATCTTGCTCATTTCAGCCTTGGAGAAATTGCCGTTTGTAACGATCACACCGATAGTAGTATTTCCGGTAAACATATCTGTCTTTTTGCTTATCTTATAGAGCTCATCGCAGCTGTTTAAAAATCCGCTGCCGTCCTCATTCTTTAACCCGGCTATTTCCATTCCGGTTTCGGGGTCATAGATATCGCCAAGCGCATTTACTACGACTATGGCAGCCATCTTGAGGTCGCCAAGGCTTGCGGCATATATCCCAAGGCCGGAGGCAGAGGCATACTGCATGCCTTTTATTTTACCGACAGTAGCGCCGCATCCTGCACCGAAGCTTCCGCTTGAAGCTGTAGAATGTTCAGAATTTACACATGCTTCGTAGCCCATCTGCCTGTCTGGACGTATATCAGAGCGTCCGCAGCAGAGATCATATATACATGAGCCACAGACAAGAGGAACAGTTGCAAATCCTGTATCATAGCCAATGCCATGCTCCTCAAGATATTGCATTATTCCATCTGCGGCAGCAAGGCCATAGGCAGAGCCGCCGGAGAGCATTATAGCATTTACAGGAATGTCAGCCGTGGTAGGATCTGCAAGGTGGGTCTCTCTTGAAGCTGGGCCGCCCCCGCTTACATCTATGCCTACTCGTGCACCTTTATCAAATATAAGAACAGTCACGCCTGTTTTTGCTTCTTCATTCATCGCATTGCCGATACGAAGTCCTTCGATATCCTGGAGTTTTATTTCATTTAATAAATTTGAAGATTTCATAATACATTACCTCTTATTTAAGCTTATTCCTCGATAGCTATACGGATCTCATTGAGACCGTCCTGTGTATATGTATGATCAAGATGGTTTATTGCTTTTTCAGCAAATTTCTGTGATAGCTCATCCATATTTATGATTGAATTTATAGGAGCCGCCTTCCAGCGGAACAGGATATTGCAGCTGCCGTTTTTTTCGGAATGTTCTAATGCAAAGTTCATTTTTGTATTATCATCCAGGAGCGGCATGATCGTATTTAGATATATGTCTTCCACAGCTTCGACCCTTTTAACAAGCTTAGGTGTAAAGAGCTGATTTAGGGCAAAATCATTTATTTCACTGATAAAGCCAAGATAATCAAGCTCATTTTTATAAAAGCTCCGCTGGAGAACATCGTGCTCATTTACGAAAAGGCGTGTGGCCTCCCTTTGCGGGTGATTGAATATCTGATCCGGAGTTCCTTCTTCATATATGACTCCTTCGTCAAGATACATAACTCTTGTGGAGATATTTTTTGCAAGACGCATTTGATGCGTGACTATGATCATTGTCATGCCGTCCTGTGCAAGTTTTCTGATAACAGCCAAAACCTCACCGACCATTGTTGGGTCAAGTGCAGATGTCGGCTCATCTAACAACAGGACATCAGGCTCCATAGCCAGAGCTCTTGCGATGGCAATCCTCTGCTTTTGACCTCCTGACAATACCTGCGGGGAATTCTTTTCTTTATCTTCAAGCCCTACTGCCCTAAGAAGCTTTGCGGCACGTTCGTAGGCTTCTGCTTTGGACAAGCCCAGAAGCTTTCTAGGGCCATACATGATATTGTCTATAACGTTCATATGATTGAAAAGATTGAAGCTTTGAAAGACCATTCCCATTTTCTGACGGATCAGATTGAGCTGGCAGTCTTTGCTTGATGTATCGATCCCGTTAAAGTAAATCTTGCCTGAAGTTGGCTCCTCTAAATGATTCAGGCATCGAAGAAGCGTGGATTTGCCGGTTCCGGAGTGCCCGATTATAGAGATGACCTCGCCTTTGTGGATTTCTGCATTTATGTCTTTAAGTGGTGTAGAGGTGGGATATTCTTTTCTAAGATGCTGGATCGAGATCATGCTTTTCGTCCTCCTTTTAGTTTCCTTTGGATCAAGTTCATTATAATAAACAGTAATACAGCCATAAGGAAGTAGATTATGGCAATAGTTACAAGCGGAACAATTGCTTCATAAGTGTTGCTTCTTATTATATCGCCTACTCTTGTAAGATCGGTTATCGCTATATATCCGACAATGGCAGTGCCTTTCATAAGATTTATAAGATTACGGAAATATCCGGGAAGCATAGTCCTTACAGCCTGAGGAAATACGATTCCAAGGAAGGCCTGGCGTTTTGTAAATCCGACAGCAAGAGCTGCTTCTGTTTGTCCCTTATCTACTCCGCATATATTTTCCTTAAACAGCTGAGCCATATATGCACCAAATACAAGCCCGAAGCCGATGATCGCAACTGCAATATTGCTGATCTTGGAATGAGCAAAAACAACATAATAGAGCAGCATTAGGATAACAACAACCGGAAGACCCTGCATAAGGCTTGAATATATAACGGAAAGTGCACGAAGAAGCCGTGAGGATGACATCGCCATAGCACAGAACAGAGCACCCAGAAGGTTAGCCAGGATAAATCCGCCGGCAGTTATAACAAGTGTTATCAAAAGACCGTGAAGGATAGAAAGCCAACGTGAATCATCAATAAGTGTCTTTTTGATGCTTTCTATCAATGAACCGCTGCTTTTGGTATTCTGTGTGTCAGCTGATACAGAAGAAGTATTGCTGCCTGTATTATCTGAAGAACTGCTGTTATTAGCGGTTACGACTCCCGGAATACTGGTGGTTTTAGTGTTAACGATCGCAACTATCTGCTGTTCATAATAAAAATCAGAGTAATTAACACTGTTTGCTCTGTCGGCTGTCCAGGATATCTGACCTGCGGCAAGGTCGTATTTGCCTGTTGAGATCCCGCTTAGGATACCTGCAAAGTCTACATTTTCAATTTGGAGTCCATAGCCGTATTCCTTGCAGAAGCCTGCGATTATAGCGATATCAAAGCCTACATTTTTTTCATGAAGCATAAACGAAAACGGAACCAATGTATTTGAAGTTGCCATTTGAATGGTGCCGTTTTCACCGGTTTGCGGTATATCTATATTTTCCCAGTCATTTGGATACAGCCAATATTTTTCGAGTCTGTCGAGTTCATAGTTTTTCTTGAGTTTGGCTATATATTCATTCAGCTTGCCTCTAAGCAGATCACCTTTTTCGGTTTTTGGGAAAATAGTTCCGACATTGAAGGTTGTAAGAGGCTTGTTGATGTAACCAAATTCAGGGTATTTTTGAGCCATGTTGTAATAATTTACGCTTGAAAGGACATAGAAGTCGATCTTTCCGGTCTGAAGCGCGAGCGCCATATCGGATGCAGTAGAAAAATACTGTAACTTGGCATCCTTTATAGCAGAGTTGACAATGCTGTCCTGAGGGGTGCCTGTCATAACGCCGGCTGTTTTTCCTGCAAGCGCATCAAGTGAACTGTTATCAGAAGCTTCAGATCCGGAAGTTGTTGATGCAGCTGCTGCTATTGATGGTGTAGGAGTTGTATCAGCATATACTGTACTTAAACTGCCAAAGCATATGATAAAAAGAAGAATTAAGCATAATGACCGCACTTTGTTTTTTTTAGTATTTTTCATGAAATCCTCTTTTCTGCTATATAATAAAATTTCCTGGTTTATCCGTGGTTTACTCATATTTATACGAAGCATGAGAAGCTGAGGGCAAAGACTAAAAGCCTCTGCATCACAGATATTGTCATTATATCACCAAACTTTAAATTATATAGTGTTTTACAAGGAGACAGACTAAAAGGAGCAGCCGTACGATATACATACGACTGCTCCTTTAAAAGTGCATAAGTTATTATTTATAGTATTTAACTGCGGCTTTGAACATCTGAATGTCGTAATTACCGGGTACGTTTTTGTAAAGGTTGCTTCCTATACGTTCAGAATGTCCCATCTTTCCTATGACACGGCCGTCAGGAGAGGTAATTCCCTCGATAGCATACATAGAATTATTCGGATTGAAATGCACATCAGTAGTTGCATTTCCGTCAAGATCTACATATTGAGTTGCAATCTGTCCGTTTTCTGCGAGCTGCTTGATAAGAGTCTCATCAGCTAGGAAACGTCCCTCACCGTGTGAGATCGGAACACTGTAAATATCTCCTACATTTGTATATGAAAGCCAAGGAGATTTGTTTGATGCGATCCTTGTACGTACAATACGTGACTGATGCCTTCCGATCGTATTGAAGGTAAGTGTAGGACAGTCTGCATCTGTATCTATTATCTTGCCGTATGGAACAAGACCAAGCTTTATAAGTGCCTGGAAGCCGTTGCATATACCGCACATAAGGCCGTCTCTGTTTTCAAGGAGATCGGTTACATTTTCTTTAATTGCAGCATTTCTGAAGAAGGCTGTAATAAACTTACCGCTTCCGTCAGGTTCGTCACCGCCTGAGAATCCGCCCGGAATAAATACCATCTGAGAGTTCTTTAATTCTTTTGCGAATTCCTCTGTTGAAGCCTGAATACCGGATGATGAAAGGTTGTTTATAACGATGATCTTTGGCTCAGCGCCGGCATCTGCAACAGCCTTTGCACTGTCATATTCACAGTTTGTTCCCGGGAATGCAGGGATAAGAACACGAGGCTTAGCACTCTTGATGACAGGAGCCGGATAAGAGTCTGCCTTGTATTCAAAGTTGCATACAGGAGCCTTTGTATCAGGTATATTGCAGCTGTAAACCTTCTCAAGCTTGTTTTCGTATACAGACAACAGCTCGGCTGTTGATATTGATTCATCCTTATATGAGATGCTGTCCTTAGCTGTTTCACCGATGACAGTTGTAAAATAGTCATCTGAAGAAATAGCTTCTATATCTGCAGAGTCTGCAAGCTCAAGGATAAATGAGCAATAGCTGTATTCGAATAATTTGTTAAGGCTGAGTTCATCGCTGTATTTGAAGCCAAGCATATTTCCGAAGGACATCTTTGCGATTGCTTCTGCAATTCCGCCGATTCCCGGAGTATAACAGGAAATTGCTTTTCCTGATCTAAGAAGCTTTGAAACAGAATCCATAAGCTTCAAAAGTGAAGCTGTCTCAGGAAGGGAATTCTCGTCATATTTAGGTGAGAGGATTACTGTTTTATGTCCTGCTTCTTTAAATTCAGGTGATACGATATTTTCTGTCTTTGATGTAGTTACAGCAAATGAAACAAGTGTCGGAGGAACATCAAGATCCTCGAAGCTTCCGCTCATGGAGTCCTTGCCGCCTATAGCACCGACTTTAAATTCCATCTGAGCTTTAAATGCACCGAGAAGAGCACTTAAAGGCTTGCCCCAGCGTTTCTTGTCAGTTCCCGGCTTTTCAAAATACTCCTGGAATGAAAGGTATACATCCTTGAAATCAGCGCCTGAAGCGATGAGCTTGCATATAGATTCCGCAACTGCAAGGTATGCTCCGTGATATGGACTCTGCTCAGTAATAAAAGGATTGTATCCTGCAGCCATAAGAGAGCAATCCTCTGTATGCTGCTTTTCAACTGAGATCTTCTGTACCATAGCCTGAATAGGAGTATGCTGATATTTTCCGCCAAAAGGCATGAGCACGGTTCCGGCGCCGATAGTTGAGTCAAATCTTTCTGACAGTCCTCTCTTTGAACAGATATTGAGATCTGCCATAGCCTCTTTATATGCATTTACAAAGCCGGAGTTGCAGGCCTTTTCAAGCTTTGGAAGTATTTTTTGTGTATAGCATGGCTTTTCAGGCTCTATTACTATATGCTTTTCAGCACCGTTGGAATTTAAGAATTCACGGCTTATGTCTACGATCTTTGTGTCATTCCAGTACATAACAAGCCTCGGCTCCTCTGTTACGGAAGCAACAGGGCAGGCCTGAAGGTTTTCTTCATGAGCCAGTGCAAGGAATGCATCTACATTTTCTTTTTCGACAACAACTGCCATACGCTCCTGAGATTCGGATATAGCAAGTTCAGTTCCGTCAAGACCTTCATATTTCTTCGGGACTTTGTTGAGATTTATCTCAAGTCCGTCGGCAAGCTCGCCTATTGCAACAGATACGCCGCCTGCACCAAAGTCGTTGCAGCGCTTGATCATAAGAGTTGCTTTTTTGTTGCGGAAGAGACGCTGGAGCTTTCTTTCCTCCGGAGCATTTCCCTTCTGAACCTCGGCACCACATTCCTCAACAGAGTGAGCGTTATGAGCCTTTGATGAGCCGGTAGCACCGCCGATTCCGTCACGTCCCGTAGAGCCGCCGAGAAGGATGACAACATCTCCCGGAGAAGGTACTTCGCGTCGTACATTTTCGGCAGGAGCTGCAGCGATAACAGCACCTATTTCCATACGCTTTGCAGCATATCCCGGATGATAAAGCTCATCTACTATGCCTGTAGCAAGACCGATCTGGTTGCCGTAGGATGAATAGCCTGCAGCTGCAGTTGTAACTATCTTGCGCTGCGGAAGCTTTCCGGGAAGAGTTTCGCTTACAGGAACAGTTGGATCTGCAGCGCCTGTTATACGCATAGCACCATATACATATGAACGGCCTGAAAGCGGGTCTCTGATAGCACCGCCTATACATGTAGCAGCACCACCGAACGGCTCGATCTCTGTCGGATGGTTGTGTGTTTCATTTTTGAACAGGAGAAGCCAAGGCTCCTTTTTGCCGTCAACGGTTATCTCTATTTTAACTGTGCAGGCATTTATTTCCTCTGACTCGTCTAATTTGTCAAGATAGCCTTCCTTTTTGAGCTCTTTAACGGCAAGAGTTGCAATATCCATAAGGCAGATCGGCTTTGTACGTCCGAGAGCCTTTCTTGTTGCAATATATTCATCATATGCCGATTGGAGCAGTTCATCATTGAATTTGGCTTCATCTATAATAGTAGAGAAGGTTGTGTGTCTGCAGTGATCTGACCAATAGGTATCGATCATCTTGATCTCTGTGATAGTAGGATTTCTCTTTTCGGATTTGAAATACTGCTGGCAAAATGCGATATCACCCTCGTCCATTGCAAGAGAGTTGTCCTTGATAAATTGGTTTAAGCCGTTTTCATCGAGGTCAAGAAAGCCGTCAAGTGTTTTGACTGTTGTCGGGATAACATAATCAGTCTTTAATGTTTCAGGCTTATCAAGCTTTGCTTCTCTTGCTTCAACAGGGTTGATAACATATTTTTTGAACTCTTCGATATCATTGTCTGTAAGGCTGCCGTAAAGAGCATAAACCTTGGCAGAGCGGATAAGAGGACGATCACCCTGAGAAATGATCTGGATACATTGAGCGGCAGAATCTGCACGCTGGTCAAATTGTCCAGGAAGATATTCAACAGCAAAGACAACAGCATCCTTTAGATCAATATCAGAGCTTGCAATGTCTGTTTGAGGCTCGGAAAATACTGCTTTAACAGCATAATCAAAAAGATCTTTATCGATATTTTCTGCGTCATAACGGTTTATGATGCGCAGATCAGTAAGATCGCTTATTCCAAGAAGGGAGCGTGCATCACTTAAAAGAGAAGCAGCTTCCTGAGCAAGTTCTTTTTTCTTTTCAACAAAAACTCTGTATACCATAATTCCTCCGTGCCGTTTTATTTTGCGGCAAGTGCTTTTTTTCCAATATCATGTCTGTAATACGCGTTGTCAAAATGGATTTTCTCAACCATAGAATAGGAGTCGGAAATAGCATCCTCTAAGGTATCTGCAACTGCTGTAACTCCAAGTACACGGCCGCCGTTTGTAAGCAGCTTTCCGCCTTCAAGCTTTGCGCCTGCAACATATACATTTGAAATAACATCGGCAGGGATGCGGATCTCAAAGCCTTTTTCGTATGAAACCGGATATCCGTCAGATGCCATGACAACACATGCAGCATATTTGGAGCTGAATTTAACAGGTGTATTTGCAAGAGTGCCATTTGTGACAGACTGCATTACTGTAAGAAGATCGCTTTCAAGAAGCGGAAGCACAACCTGAGTTTCAGGGTCACCGAAGCGGCAGTTATACTCGATCACCTTTGGGCCGTTTGGAGTAAGCATAAGTCCGAAATAAAGGCAGCCCTTGAAGGTACGTCCCTCTGCATTCATTGCATTGATCGTAGGGATAAATATTTCGTCCATGCACTGTTTTGCAATGGCATCCGTATAATAAGGATTAGGAGCAACTGTTCCCATGCCTCCTGTATTAAGGCCTGTATCGTTGTCGCCTGCACGCTTGTGATCCATAGATGAGATCATAGGTACAACAGTTTTTCCGTCAGTAAATGAAAGGACAGAAACTTCAGGACCTGTGAGGAATTCTTCTATTACTATATTGTCGCCGCTTGTGCCGAATTTTTTATCCTGCATCATAGATATAACAGCTTCTTTTGCCTGCTCTTTGGTCTCGGCGATTATTACACCTTTTCCAAGTGCAAGCCCATCAGCCTTGATAACGGTAGGAATAGGAGCTGTCTCAAGATATGCAAGAGCTTTGTCCATATCGTTAAAGGTTTCATATGCGGCTGTCGGGATATTGTATTTCTTCATCAGATCCTTTGAAAAGACCTTGCTGCCTTCGATTATAGCAGCCTTTTTATTTGGACCGAAGCAAGGGATGCCGAGAGCTTCAAGAGCATCAACGCAGCCAAGCACAAGAGGATCATCCGGAGCTACTACCGCATAGTCAATATTTTGACTCTTTGCAAATTCGGTTATCTTATCGATATCTGTTGCTGAAATAGGAACACAGGTTGCATCCATTGCGATGCCGCCGTTTCCGGGGAGGGCAAAGATCTCCTCAACAGAATCATTTTCTTTTAATTTTTTGATTATCGTATGTTCACGACCGCCGCCGCCTACAACAAGAATTTTCATTGTAATCTCCTTATTAATGATGGAAAAGACGCATTTTTGTAAATGCCATTACCATATCGTATTTATCGCAGCACTCAATGACACTGTCATCTCGTATAGAACCGCCCGGCTCTGCAACATATTTTACACCGCTTTTTCTTGCTCTTTCAATATTGTCGCTGAATGGGAAGAATGCATCTGAGCCAAGAGCAACATTGTCGATCGTAGCAAGATATTCTTCCTGCTCTTTAGCTGTAAACGGCTCCGGCTTGCTGGTAAAATAGTTTTCCCAGATTCCGTCTGCGCATACATCCTCTTCGTTTTTATTTATATATCCGTCGATGACATTGTCTCTTATCGGGCGCTTGATATCGGATCTGAACGGAAGTGAAAGAACCTTATCAGCCTGACGAAGAAACCATGTATCAGCCTTAGTGCCTGCAAGTCTTGTGCAGTGGATCCTGGACTGCTGGCCTGCACCTACGCCTATAGCCTGTCCGTCAACTGCATAGCATACGGAATTTGACTGAGTATATTTTAATGTGATAAGAGCAATTATAAGATCTCTTAAAGCATCCGAAGATAGCTCTTTATTTTTTGTGACTATATCGTTAAATAAATCCTTGTCTATCTTGAAGTTGTTGCGTCCCTGTTCAAAGGTTATGCCAAATACCTGCTTTGTTTCTTTTTCAGCAGGAACATAGTTAGGATCGATCTTTACTATATTATAATTGCCTTTACGCTTTGTCTTTAATATCTCAAGAGCTTCATCTGTATATCCTGGTGCGATAACTCCGTCTGATACCTCTCTGTGAAGGAGCTTTGCGGTAGTTGCGTCACATACATCAGAAAGAGCAACCCAGTCACCAAAGGAGCAAAGACGGTCTGTGCCTCTTGCTCTTGCATATGCACATGCAAGCGGAGATTCGTCAAGGCCTTCGACATCGTCTACGAAGCAGGCCTTTTTCAGCTTATCGGAAAGCTTGTTGCCTACAGC
>CAVLAA010000004.1:0-21634 GCA_963660835.1 bacterium | reverse complement strand
GTGATAAAGCTTCCTTTAACTCCTTTACAAGCTGCCATGAGTTGAAAGCATCAAGAAAATTTATATATCCCGGACGTCCGTTCAGGATTTCGACAGGAAGGTCGCTTCCGTCATTCATATATATTTTTGCAGGCTTCTGATTCGGATTGCATCCGTATTTTAATTCGAATTCTTTCATTATATATATCTCCTGTATCAGTTTTTGTTTATAAGACGATTTGTTTCCTCTCCTGAAGCCAGGTCTGTATAACGGACATATAAGGAAATTTTGTTGTTTTCATCAAGTGAATTCCATATAGAAGAGGCAAACTCATCTATATCATTTGGGATTGCAACACGCTCCGGTTCACCCTGGAATGTAGGTATCGGATTGCCGTCGCAGATATATGTATGAATAAAATGGCCAAGCCCCGGTACAGAAGGATAAGAAAATTCGTATCTGGCGCAATCTGTTCCGGCTGCATCAATACTTTTTAAAATACTCATGCGGTATGCAAAATCATTTTTATCAAATGTAAGCATTGCACTTATACGAGGAGTAAGATTTGGAGCATCCGGCTCAAAGCAGCGTGATGTTAAAGCCTCGAAAAAGGATTTTTTGGCTTTTAGTCCCTCGTAAATTGTATCGGTCTGATCGCCGTTGGTAACTATAAGATTATTTTTGTATTTTCTGATAGCTGCATAGATTATAAGGCTTGGATCTTCAACCTTTGATGCATCAAATGGCTCGGTAAAAACCTCTCCGTCCTTCTCAGTGAAGATACGGTTGCGGCTGTTTGCGCTTCGTCCCATAATAAAATATGCACTGCAGGCTTTCTTGCTGTCAGCACTTTTTCCTACGATTATCCCGCGGCCGACATATGAATTGCCTTTAACAAGCTCTTCTATAGTATTGATCTTATATATATCCATTTGTTCCTCCGTGTTTAAGATATAAGCTCTGCGCAGACCTTCTCCACAGCCTGTGGGAGAAGCTTCCATTCTGCCTGTTCCATAACGCGCCTTTGAAGTGTTTCCGGTGTATCGCCGGGAAGTACGTCTACGGCTTTCTGCATTATGATCTCTCCGCCGTCCGGTATTTCATTAACGAAGTGCACTGTTGCACCTGTTACTTTTACGCCTTTTTTAAGAGCCTCCTCGTGAACCTTAAGGCCATAAAAGCCCTTTCCGCAAAAGGAAGGTATAAGCGACGGATGAATATTGATAATGCGTCTTTTGTAATGAGATGTAAAAGCTTCGCTCAATATAGACATAAAGCCTGCAAGTACAATGATATCAATGCCTGATTCATCGAGCGCCTTTATGATCGCATTTTCAAAGGCATCCTGGCTGCCTGTCATTTTTTTTGTTATTACAAGAGAGGCGATATCTGCATTTTCGGCACGTGTCAGTGCATATGCTGAAGGACTGTTTGAAATAACAAGTTTTATCTCACCGCTTTTTATGATGCCGCTTTTCTGGGCATCTATGAGTGCCTGCAGATTGGTGCCTCCGCCGGAGACAAGAACTGCAATACGTGCTTTTCTGTCAGACATAAGAATTCCTTTCGCAATTAGAAGATTTCAATCTTGTTATCTGATTCAATGATCTCTCCTATGATATAAGCATCCTCTCCGGAAGCCTTAAGAGAATCAAGAGCCTTTTCGGCATCTTCCTTTGATACAACAATGCTCATGCCTACGCCCATATTGAACGTATTGAACATATCTCTTTCTGTTATATTTCCGGTTTCCTGTATGAGCTTAAATATAGGAAGGATCTTGACAGAGTCTTTGTTTATCTTTGCACATAAGCCATCAGGTATGCTTCTTGGAATATTTTCATAGAAGCCGCCGCCTGTAATATGTGAAATGCCTTTAACGGTTACCTTTTCAAGAAGAGAAAGAACCGGCTTTACATAGATCTTTGTCGGTGTAAGGAGAGTTTCACCGAGGCTTTTGCCGCC
This sequence comes from bacterium, assembly GCA_963660835.1. Taxonomy (GTDB): domain Bacteria; phylum Bacillota; class Clostridia; order Lachnospirales; family Lachnospiraceae; genus Alectryocaccobium. Next base: position 19,689 of record CAVLAA010000004.1, on the reverse strand, counting down.
GAGTGCATCTACAGGAGCCTTGATATCTGCATTTTCGATATCAAAAACCTTTCTCACGAGAGAAAAGCCGTTTGAATGAACACCGCTTGACGGAAGTGCGATTATTACATCTCCGGGTTTCATTGTCTTGTTGTCGATGATCTTTGCTTTATCTACAACACCTGTGCTGTATCCGGCAAGATCATATTCGTCTACCGGATAAAATCCAGGCATTTCGGCTGTTTCACCGCCTATCAATGCGGCTCCCGACTGAACACAGCCTTCACATACGCCTTTAACGATATCTGCGATACGCTCAGGGATATTTTTTCCGCAGGCAATGTAATCAAGGAAAAATAAAGGCTTTGCTCCGCAGCAGATTATGTCATTTACACACATAGCAACGCAGTCGATACCTACTGTATCATGCTTGTCCATAAGAAATGCTATTTTGAGCTTTGTTCCGACACCGTCAGTACCGCTTACAAGAATAGGCTTTGAGATGCCTTCAAGGTCCATTTCGAAAAGACCGCCAAAGCCGCCTACATCTGAGCAGACACCCGGAGTCATTGTTTTCTTTATATGCTGTTTCATCAGCTCTACCGATCTGTAGCCGGCAGTGATATCTACGCCGGAAGCGGCGTAAGCGTCAGATTTTGATTGTGTATTCATTTGTTGCCCCTTTCATTTTTGACAGCGGTAAGAGCTGCCGGTATTAGCAAAATAAATTAGTCAAGCTTTGATAAGACGTCTGCGTCCTTTTCAAGAACCTTTGAAGCATCACTTGCTCTTTTTATATCAAGCTTTTGTGCGATAGCGCTGTCTGATACAGCAAGTATCTGTGCGGCAAGAAGAGCTGCATTTGCGCCGCCTCCTATAGCTACTGTAGCAACCGGAATGCCTGTCGGCATCTGAACGGTTGATAAAAGGGCATCCATTCCGTCAAGTACGGATGATTTGCAAGGGATGCCGATAACAGGAAGAGTAGTATTTGCGGCAATAGCACCTGCAAGATGAGCAGCCATGCCGGCAGCTGCAATGATAACACCGAAGTCGTTTTTGCGGGCATTTACGGCAAAATCACGAGCTTCAACAGGTGTTCTGTGAGCTGAGTAAATATGTACCTCATATGGAATTTCGAGTTTTTTGAGTACGTCGACAGCCTTTTGTACGATTGGAAGATCGCTGTCACTGCCCATAATGATTCCGACTTTTTTCATGTTGTGCCTCCTGAAAATAATAAAAATAAATTAAAAAAGGGCACACCTGTACCTTTTACGGTTCAAGTGTGCCCAGACGGTCGGCTTATAATGTCCTAAGTTCCTTTGTGGTGCTCCACTTTTTCCGTCAGTTGCAAAGGACAATGCGGATCGCTCCGCAGTTACTAAACTGTGTTTATTATAATTAAAAAACACTCTATGGTCAAAAGGTTTTTGACCATAGAGCTAACTTTTTTAGAGATCCTTTCCTGTAAGGAGCTTATATGCCTGAAGATATTTAGCGATAGTCTTATCTACGATATCCTGAGGCAGAGTCCAGTCATTTCCAGGGTTGGCTTTCAGCCAGTCGCGTGCAAACTGCTTGTCAAAGGATGGCTGAGAATGACCCGGCTCGTAAGTATCTGCAGGCCAGAAGCGTGAGCTGTCAGGTGTGAGCATTTCATCACCGATGAACATATTTCCTTCCTCGTCAAGACCGAACTCGAATTTGGTATCGGCAATTATGATGCCTCTTTCGGCAGCATATTCAGCGCATTTCTTGTAAAGAGCGATCGTATTGTCACGAAGCTTGGCAGCATATTCTGCACCCTTTCCGGGGAATCTTGCTTCGAGATATTCTACGCTCTGCTCAAATGATATATTTTCGTCATGATCGCCTATCTCGGCTTTTGTAGAAGGTGTATAAATAGGCTCAGGGAGCTTATCGGATTCCTTAAGACCTTCAGGAAGAGTGATCCCGCAGACAGTGCCGTCCTTTTTGTAGCTTTCCCAGCCGCTTCCGGTGATATAGCCTCTTACTATACATTCGATAGGAAGCATGTTGAGCTTCTTGCACATCATACTGTTTCCGTCAAATTGCGGCTGTCTGAAAAATTCAGGCATATCATTAACATCTACGGATATCATATGATTAGGGATGATATCTGATGTAAGATCAAACCAGAACTTTGACATCTGTGTAAGAACAGTTCCTTTTTTTGTAACTGTGTTATTCAGGATAACGTCAAAACAGCTGATGCGGTCGGTAGCAACCATAATCAGGCTGTCGCCATTATCATAGATTTCTCTTACTTTTCCTTCTTTGATAGGTTTCATGAGCTCCTCCTCGTATATTTCATGTTGTTTACAGCTTTTATGTTCCAAATAATATTCTGTTTGGGTTATAAAGTCAACGATGATAAATTTTTTATGAATTATGTTGCAAAAAACCTGTAAAAATTGCATTAAAGTTTTGTTGACGCTATATTACAAACATGATATACTTGTTCGCGATAAATTTCAGATATACATTTTTATGGAGAAAATTCATATGGAAAAGCAGATTTTAAAGGCGAATATTTATCATAATACAAAGCTACCCGAATTTGACAAATGGGCGGTTTCTTCTTTTGTTTCTGATATTTCTATTTCAAAATTTAATAATTCAGAATTTTATATATTTCCCGGTTTTTGTGATGTGCATGTGCATTTTCGCGAACCGGGTTTTTCGTATAAAGAAACAATACTCTCAGGAACCAGAGCAGCGGCACATGGCGGATATACAGATGTGTGCACTATGCCGAATTTAAATCCGGTTCCGGATTCAAGAGAGCATTTAAAGGAGCAGCTCGATATAATAAAAAGAGACGCGGTAATAGGTGTTTATCCTTATGCTGCTATTACTATAGGAGAAAAAGGTGAGTGCCTTTCAGATATGGAAGATCTGGCAGCTGATTCGATCGCTTTCTCTGATGACGGCAAGGGAGTCCAGAGTGATTCGATGATGAGAGAAGCAATGCAAAGAGCGAAAAAGCTTGGCAAAATGATAACAGCCCATTGCGAGATCAATTCTCTTTTAAACGGTGGATATATCCACGATGGTGAATATGCAAGGACGCACGGACACAGAGGGATCTGTTCAGAAAGTGAATGGGGACAGATAAAAAGAGATCTGGAGCTTGCAAAGGAAACAGGCTGTGCATATCATGTATGCCACATTTCATGCAAGGAAAGCGTAGACCTTATAAGAAAGGCAAAGGCCGACGGAGTAGACGTTACCTGCGAGACAGGTCCTCATTACCTTGTTCTTGATGACAGCGATCTGAAAGAGGAAGGCAGATTTAAGATGAATCCGCCTCTTAGATCAAAGGAGGACAAGGAGGCACTTATAGAGGGGATCCTTGACGGAACAATAGATATGATCGCAACGGATCATGCTCCGCACAGTGCTGAAGAAAAGTCGAGAGGACTTGAAAAAAGCGCATTTGGAATAGTTGGTATAGAAACAGCGTTTCCGGTATTGTATACTTATCTGGTCAGAAAAAATATCATATCACTGGATAAGATAATCGAGCTTTTAGCAATAAATCCAAGACAAAGATTTAAAATACCGTTTGGAAAAGACCTTACGGTTTGGAATTTAAATAAAGAAGCAAAAGTAGATACAGACAGCTTTCTGTCAATGGGAAAGGCTACGCCTTTTGAAGGAGAAAGCCTTTTTGCAGAATGTCTGGCAACATTTAAGGAGGGAAAGCAGGTATGGTAAGACCATTTGACCGCAAAATTGTATTTGAAGACGGAACAGAATACTACGGATACGGCTTCGGAAGCAGCGAGACAAAAGTAACGGAAATAATCTTTAATACTTCAATGGTAGGATATCAGGAGATAATATCCGATCCCTCATATACTTATCAGTCAGTAGTTATGACTTATCCGCTTATCGGCAATTACGGAATTGCAGATGATGATTATGAAACAAAGACACCTACAATAGGCGGTCTTATTGTAAGGGAATACAATGATTTTCCGTCAAACTTCAGATATACAAAAACACTTTCTGAGGTCATGGAAGAGTATCATATTTCGGGAATTTCGGGAGTAGATACAAGAAAGATAACAAGAAGCATCAGAGATGAGGGGTCGAGAAGGATCGCAATGGTTCCTTATGAGATGCCGACAGAGACTGCAGTGGAGCTTATAAAGAGCACACCGGTTCCTCACAATGCTGTTTCAAAGGTTACATGCAAAAAACGCTGGTATTCGCGTACACCAAACCCAAAATACAATGTAATAGCGATCGACTGCGGCATAAAGCTCAATATAGTACGTTCGCTTAATAAAAGAGGATGTAATGTTACTGTAGTGCCGATCACAATGGCAGCAGAGGAAATCGAAAAGATGAAACCGGACGGAATCTTTATATCGAACGGACCGGGAGATCCGGAGGATGTTACGCCGGTTATAGAGCTTATAAGAAAGCTCCGCCGCAAATACCCTATGTTCGGGATCTGCCTTGGACATCAGATGATCGCACTGGCATACGGAGCTAAGACATATAAATTAAAATTCGGCCATCATGGCGGAAACCATCCGGTAAAAAATCTTCTGAACGGAAAAGTAGAGATAACATCCCAGAACCATTCCTATGCAGTCGATATAGACAGCCTTGAAGGAACAGGACTCGAGGCAACACATATCAATATACTTGACAATACAGTAGAAGGATTACGAAGCATTGAGGACAAGGTTTTCTCGGTGCAGTATCATCCTGAAAGTGCTCCGGGACCGCAGGACAGCGCTTATCTATTTGATCAGTTTATAGAGCTTATGAAGGAGGAAGCATAATGGCTAAAAGAACGGATATTAAAAAGATTCTTGTCATAGGCTCAGGCCCTATAGTTATAGGACAGGCTGCAGAGTTTGACTATGCCGGAACACAGGCATGTCTTGCTCTTAGAGAAGAGGGTTATGAGGTTGTGCTCTGCAACTCGAACCCTGCCACGATAATGACAGACAAGGCTATTGCCGATAAGATATATATGGAGCCGCTTACACTTGAATATCTTGCAAAGATATTAAGATATGAAAGACCGGATGCTATTTTGCCGGGAATCGGCGGACAGACAGGACTTAACCTTGCAATGCAGCTTGAAAAGAAAGGCGTTTTAAAGGAATGTCAGGTCGAACTGCTCGGAACAACAAGCGAGAGTATCGAAAAGGCTGAGGACAGAGAGCTTTTCAAGGAGCTTTGCATGGAACTCGGAGAGCCTGTCATCCCGTCAGAGATAACATATAATCTCGAGGAAGCAAAGGCAGCTGCAAAGAGGATTGGATATCCGGTTGCACTTCGTCCGGCATTTACACTTGGCGGAACAGGCGGCGGATTTGCTTACAATGAGGATGATCTTATTGAAATAGGCGAAAAGGGCTTTGCGCTTTCACCGGTTCATCAGGTGCTTATAGAAAAGAGCGTAAAAGGCTACAAAGAGATTGAATACGAAGTAATGCGTGATGCCAATGACACAGCGATAACCATATGTAATATGGAAAATATCGATCCTGTCGGTATCCATACCGGAGATTCAATAGTTGTCTGCCCATCTCAGACACTTACAAATAAAGAATATCATATGCTAAGAGACAGTGCACTCAAGATCATCCGTGCACTCAAGATACAGGGTGGATGCAATGTCCAGTTTGCACTTGATCCTCATTCCTTCAGATATTATCTGATCGAAGTAAACCCGAGAGTTTCAAGATCATCAGCGCTTGCATCAAAGGCCAGCGGTTATCCTATCGCAAGAGTATCGGCAAAAATCGCTGTAGGAATGAACCTCGATGAAATCCAGATAGCAAATACACCGGCGTCATTCGAGCCGTCACTTGACTATGTTGTAAGCAAAATGCCAAGATTCCCGTTTGATAAATTTGCGGATGCAAATAACAGCCTTTCAACACAGATGAAGGCTACCGGTGAAGTCATGAGCATAGGCCGTACGATAGAGGAAAGCTTATTGAAGGCAATACGTTCTCTTGAGATCGGAACCTTCCATATGTATATGCCGAAGTTTGATGACTGGGCAACAGATGAGCTTCTCGAGTATATAAAAATAGGAACAGATGACAGGATATATGCTATCGCCGAGCTTTTAAGAAGAAAAACCGACTACGGCCAGATAGCAGATGCGACTCAGATAGATATGCTCTTTATCGAAAAGATAAGAAATATCATCAGAGAGGAAAGAGAGCTTAAGGCAAATGTCGGAAATCTTGAAGTCTTAAGAGACGCCAAGAAGATGGGATTTTCGGATCAGGCTATCGCTTGGCTCTGGGATATGAAGGAAATCGAGATCTACAACCTGCGTAAAGAAAACAGGATCTTCCCTGTATACAAAATGATCGATACCTGTGCATCTGAGTTTGAAAGCTATATACCATACTTCTATTCAACCTATGAGGATGAAAATGAATCTGTGGTATCTGACAAAAAGAAGATCGTTGTGCTCGGTTCAGGTCCTATAAGGATCGGACAGGGTGTCGAATTCGATTATTCAACAGTACATGCCGTTATGACGATAAAGGCAGCCGGTTTTGAAGCGATAATCATAAATAACAATCCGGAGACAGTTTCAACTGATTATACAACAAGTGATAAGCTTTATTTTGAGCCTCTTTGCGTAGAGGATGTCATGAACATTCTTGAACTCGAAAAGCCGATGGGCGTAATTGCATCTCTTGGCGGACAGACAGCCATAAATCTTGCAGAGCCGTTAAGAGAGAGAGGAATCAAGATAATAGGAACAGACTGCGATGCTATCGACAGAGCAGAAAACAGAGAACTGTTCGAGAAGCTTCTTGTTGAACTCAATATACCGCAGCCAAAGGGTCAGGCAGTTACAAAGATCGAGGACGGTGTTGCTACGGCAGCCAGAATAGGATATCCGGTGCTTGTAAGACCTTCCTTCGTACTCGGCGGACGTGCTATGCAGATCGTAGCAAATGAGGAGCAGTTAAGACATTATCTTAAGACTGCTGTTGAAATAGACGAAGACAAGCCTGTTCTTGTAGATAAATACATAATGGGTAAAGAGGTCGAGGTAGATGCAGTTTGCGACGGAAAGGATGTATTTGTTCCGGGTATAATGGAGCTTGTAGAGCGTACAGGAGTCCATTCCGGTGACTCTATCTCAGTATATCCTTCATTCAGCCTTTCACAGAAGGTAAAGGATACGATACTTGATTATACAAAGAAGCTTGGTCTCGGAATCGGAATCGTTGGCCTTTATAATATCCAGTTTATTGTAGATAAACAGGAAAATGTATATATTATAGAAGTAAATCCGCGTTCTTCAAGAACAGTACCGTTCCTTTCAAAGGCAACAGGCTATTCGCTTGCTGATATAGCAACTCTTGTAATAATAGGAAAGAGCCTTAAGGAGCAGGGCTTTACAGAGCTGTATCCTGAAGAAAAGAAACGCTGTTATGTAAAATGTCCGGCATTTTCATTCTCAAAGCTTAAAGGACTTGATGCATACCTTTCTCCTGAAATGAAATCAACAGGAGAAGCTATAGGATATGATGACAAGAGAAACAGAGCATTGTTCAAAGCAATGCAGGCAGCAGGAATGAAGCTTCGTCAATACGGAACTGTATTTGCTACCATTGCAGATGCTGACAAAGAGGAGGCACTTCCTCTTATAAGAAGATTTTATAATCTGGGATATAACATCGAAGCAACAGAAGGAACAGCAGCATTCCTTAAAAAGCATGGAATAAGGACAAGGACAAAGAAAAAGCTGAGCGACGGCAATCCGGAGCTTTTGGATGCCATAAGACAGGGCTATATAACATATATAATAAATACAAGAGATGTTCAGAGTGAGCATACTATTTCAGACGGTCATGAGATCAGACAGTGTGCTGTAGAAAACAATGTAACAGTACTTACATCACTTGATACAACTAAGGCGCTTCTGGATGTTCTTGATGAGATAACACTTACTGTTTCAACTATTGATTCATAAGGAGAAGGCATAAGAACGATGCTTCAGGATAAATATACTATAATAGAAAACAAACAGCTTGTAGATAATGTTTTCAAAATGATACTTAAGGGAAATACAACCGCATTTACAGCACCGGGACAATTCCTGAATATAAAGATAAACGGACTTTTCCTAAGACGTCCGATCTCGCTGTGTGACATCACAGAAGATACACTCACGATAATATACAAAACAGTCGGAGTCGGAACGACAGGACTTTCAAAAATGCAGGCAGGTGAGGAGCTCGATATCCTCACAGGCCTTGGCAACGGGTATGACCTGTCATTATCCGGTGACAGACCGCTGCTTGTAGGCGGCGGTGTCGGAGTTCCGCCTATGTATCTTCTTGCAAGGAGATTATGTGATGAGGGCAAGGAAGTAAGCGTTATACTTGGATTCAATACAGCATCAGAGCTGTTTTATGAAAGCGAATTTGTAAAGCTTGGCTGCAAGGTTTATGTAACAACAGCAGACGGAAGCTACGGAGTCAAGGGCTTTGTAACAGATGCTCTGCCTGAAAATTATTCATATGTATATGCATGCGGACCGGAGCCGATGCTTAAGGCTCTGTACAAGAGCGTAAATACATCGGCACAGTTCAGCTTTGAAGAACGTATGGGCTGCGGCTTCGGAGCATGTATGGGATGCACCTGCAGGACGATCACAGGCTATAAGCGTATCTGTAAGGACGGACCTGTCATGAAGAAGGAGGAAATATTATGGGAAGATTAAGCACAAGCCTTTGCAATATCGAGCTGGATAATCCCGTAATTCCGGCTTCAGGTACATTTGGATACGGATACGAATTTGCAGAGCTCTACGACATAAATATCCTCGGTACATTTTCATTTAAGGGAACAACAAAGGATGAACGCTTTGGAAATCCTACTCCAAGGATATCAGAAGTGCCATCGGGAATGCTCAATTCTGTCGGACTTCAAAATCCGGGTGTTGAGAAGGTCATTAAAAATGAGCTTCCAAAGCTTAAGAAATTCTTTAATAAGCCGGTAATGGCAAATGTCAGCGGATTTTCAATAGACGACTATGCTTATACCTGTGAGAAGCTTGATAAGGAGGAGCAGGTTGGATGGCTTGAAGTAAATATCAGCTGTCCGAACGTTCATGGAGGCGGAATGGCCTTCGGAACCAATGCAGATGCTGCATCAGAGGTAGTAAAGGCTGTAAAGCAGGTTACGAAAAAGCCTGTAATAATAAAGCTTTCACCGAATGTAACAGATATTGCCCAAATAGCAAAGGCATGCGAGAAGGCTGGTGCAGACGGCATAAGCCTTATAAATACGATCCTCGGCATGAATATAGATATAAGGACAAGGAAGCCTATATTGGCAAACAACATGGGAGGACTTTCAGGCCCGGCTGTTTTTCCGGTCGCTTTAAGGATGGTATATCAGGTTTCAAAAGCAGTTGATATCCCGGTTGTCGGAATGGGCGGTGTTTCATGTGCAGAGGATGTAATAAAGATGATGCTTGCAGGAGCAGCTGCAGTTGAGGTAGGAGCTGCAAATCTTGTAGATCCGTATGCATGCAAAAATATCATCGAAGATCTGCCTAAAGTAATGGATAAATATAAAATAGATAATTTAAAAGATATAATAGGAGGAGTTAAGCTGTGGGGAGAGATGTGATTGTTGCCTGTGATTTTTCAAGTGCAGAGGACACACTTGCTTTTCTTGATAAATTTCAGGAAGAGAAGCCATTTGTGAAGATCGGAATGGAGCTTTATTATGCGGCAGGACCGGCAATAGTAAAGGAACTCAAAAAAAGAGGTCACAAGATCTTTCTTGACCTTAAGCTTCACGATATTCCAAATACTGTTAAGAAAGCTATGCATGTATTGTCAGGACTCGACGTAGATATCTGCAATGTTCATGCAGCTGGTACCGGACGCATGATGAGTGCGGCACTTGAAGGAGCTACAAGAGAAGACGGAACCAGACCGCTTGTAATAGCTGTAACACAGCTTACATCTACAGATCAGGAAACCATGGAAAAAGATATCCTTATCCATGAGCCGATCGATCAGGTAGTAATGAAATACGCAAAGACGACCAAGGAAGCAGGACTTGACGGCATCGTGTGCTCACCGCTTGAAGCAGGAAAAGTACATGAAGCCTGCGGAGCTGATTTTATCACGGTAACACCGGGAGTACGTTTTGCTGATGGTGATATAGGAGATCAAAAGAGAGTTATGACACCTGCACAGGCAAAGGAAATAGGCTCTGACTATATTGTTGTCGGAAGACCTATAACACAGGCTCCTGATCCTGTTGCCGCATACAGAAGATGTGTTGCCGAATTTGTCGGCTGATACGATAGCTGTTATATCAAAGAGAAAATGCTTTAAAGCAGTCATGAGGATGCGCAATATGCGTAAATAAGGAGGAAATAATGGAAACAAAAAAACTAATAGCATCAGACCTTCTTTCAATACAGGCAGTATTTTTTCGCCCTGATGAGCCATTTACATGGGCAAGCGGCATAAAAAGCCCGGTATACTGCGACAACAGACTTACACTTACAGCTCCAAAAGTAAGAAATGATGTTGAAAATGCAATCGCAGAGACGATCAAGGAAAATTATCCTGAAGCAGAAGTCCTTATGGGAACATCTACAGCAGGAATAGCTCATGCAGCCATAGCAGCTCATATCATGGGACTTCCTATGGGATATGTAAGATCAGGACATAAGGATCACGGCAGACAGAACCAGATAGAAGGACGTCTTGAAAAGGGACAGAAGGTAGTTGTCGTAGAGGATCTTATTTCAACAGGCGGAAGCGTTATCGAGGTTGTAAATGTACTTCGTGAGGCCGGAGCAGAGGTTCTTGGCGTAGTTTCAATATTTACATACGGAATGAAAAAGGGCCTTGACAGACTTGCAGAGGCAAATGTAAAAAATATCTCCTTAACAGATTTTGACTGCATCGCAGAAGTTGCGGCAGAGCAGGATTATATCAAGCCGGAGGATGTAAAAAGACTTATAAACTTCAGAAACAATCCATCAGACGAAAGCTGGATCGGAGGCACAAAATGAGAAGTGTTATAGACATACTGGATCTTACAACAGAGGAAATTGACGAATTAATAGCAACAGCCTGCGACATAATCGACAATCCGAGTAAATATGCCGAGGTATGTCACGGAAAGAAACTGGCAACACTTTTTTTCGAGCCTTCAACAAGAACGAGGCTCAGCTTTGAAGCTGCGATGTACGAGCTTGGAGGCAATGTCCTTTCTGTATCAAGCGGACAGTCATCATCTGCAAGCAAGGGCGAAAGTGTGGCAGATACATCTAAGGTAGTAAGCTGCTATGCAGATATCATAGCTATGAGACATCCGAAAGAGGGTGCTCCTTATGTTGCATCTGTAAATGCATCCGTTCCTGTCATAAATGCCGGTGACGGAGGACACAATCATCCGACACAGACACTTGCTGACCTCCTCACTATATACAGAGAAAAGGGAGGCTTTGACAATCTGACAATAGGCTTCTGCGGAGATCTCAAATTCGGAAGGACCGTACATTCGCTTTTAAATGCCATGTCAAGATACAAAAATATAAATGTCATACTTATATCGCCGGATGAACTCAAGCTTCCGGGATATGAAATAAGCATGCTTGAAGAAAATAATATTCCATACGTAGAAACAACAAATCTGACTGAGGCAATGCCTAAGCTGGACATCCTTTATATGACAAGAGTCCAAAAGGAAAGATTCTTTAACGAAGAGGATTATTTAAGACTCAAGGACAGTTATATTCTTGAACCTAAAAAGCTTGAAAATGCAAAGAAGGATCTTGCAATACTGCATCCGCTTCCAAGAGTAAATGAGATCAGCGTTGCAATTGATAAGGATCCGAGAGCCTGCTACTTCAAACAGGTATTGAACGGAAAATATATGAGAATGGCACTTATCATGAAACTTCTCAAGGAGGCAGGAAAGATATGAAAATAGATTCTATTCAGAATGGAGTTGTTATTGACCATATAACGGCCGGACAGGGAATGAAGCTTTATGAGCTCCTTGGACTTGAAAATCTTGACTGCTCGATCGCGATCATAAAAAATGTAGTAAGCAAAAAGCTTGGAAAAAAGGATATCATCAAGATCGATGCAAGGATTCCTGTTAATCTTGACATAATAGGATATGTTGATCCGGATGCTACCGTAAATATAATCGAAAACGGAAAGCTGATCGAAAAGAAAGCAATAAAGCTTCCCGTAAAGCTTACAAATGTCCTTAAATGCAAGAACCCGAGATGCATAACATCTACAGAGCAGGAGCTTGAGCATGTATTTAAGCTTATGGATCCTGCAAAAAAGATTTACAGATGTATTTATTGCGAGGCAAGATCTAAATAAAATAAAAAACATACTCTCTTGATCAACACTGGATTTAGTGACGAACAGAGGGTATGTTTTTCTTTTTGCTTATTTACTTATCAAAAAATGGATTAGATCACCATATTCCCATAACATGCTGCATCAGAAGGCTGACAAGAGTGATGCCTATCCAACAGCAGCCTCCGAGGAGTATCGGCTTGCCGCCTGATTTTATAAGCTTAATGATGTTGCTGTTTAAGCCTATTGCTGCCATTGCCATTATGATAAAGAATTTTGAAAGCTCTTTAAGAGGCGAAAATACAGACTCGCTTACACCCATATTTACGCAGATGGTCGTTATAAGAGCTGCGATCACAAAATACAATATAAACATAGGAAAGGCACGCTTAAAGCTGAAGCTGTTGGCAGAGGTACCTTCTTCCCGGGCTTTTTTTGCACGTACTAATGCAAGTACGAGAGTGATAGGGATGATAGCAAGCGTTCTTGTAAGCTTAACTGTAACAGCCTTATCAAGAGTAGATGTGCCAAGCTTATACATGCTGTCCCAGGTTGATGCGGCAGCTGTTACAGATGATGTATCATTGATCGCTGTTCCGGCAAAGATACCGAAGGCATTTCCGCTTGCTGTGTCAAAGCCTATGGCATTTCCGAGTATCGGGAAGATGATAGCAGCGATGACATTAAAGAAGAAAATAACGGAAATAGCCTGAGCAACCTCTGAGTCTTCAGCATCTATTACAGGTGCAGTTGCTGCAATAGCTGAGCCTCCGCAGATAGATGAGCCTACACCTACAAGAGTTGATATTTTTCCGGGAATATGCATAACTTTGTGAAGTATCCAGGATAAAATAAGAGCTGTGCTTATCGTGCAGACAATTATCGGAAGAGACTGCTTGCCTGTTTCAAGTATGACTCCAAGGTTCATACCGAATCCAAGAAGTACAACAGCCGTCTGCAATATTATCTTTGAAGTCCATTTGATGCCTGATTGGGCACTCTTTTTATCATTCCAAATAAGTGATATGAGCATTCCTGCAAGTATGGCAATTACAGCACCGCCGATCACGGGAAAATTCTTTCCAAGGATCCAGGACGGAATTGCAATAACAAGACATACCAGAATTCCGGGAATGTTTTTCTTTAAAAAGTTCATTATAACCCCCTTATATGTTAAAATGGTCTAAATTTATAGTTAAACCACTAATATAATACGAAACATAACTAAAAAATCAATACTATTTTTTTTGATACCCGAGTATAAAAAGTCAAAAGGTACAAAACTACAGCCAATAAGGAGACAGCTATGAATCTGATGATCGCTTCCGATATACACGGATCGGCATATTACTGTGAAAAAATGCTTGAAGCATTTGAAAATGAAAAAGCAGAAAGACTCTTGCTTTTGGGAGATATCTTATATCACGGACCAAGAAATGACCTTCCGAAGGAATATGAGCCAAAGAGAGTAATTTCTATGCTTAACAGTATAAAAGAAAAGATATTTTGTGTAAGAGGAAACTGTGATACGGAAGTTGATCAGATGGTTCTTGATTTTCCTATAATGGCAGATTACTGCATTATTCCGGTAAAGAACAGGCTTATTTATGCGACACATGGCCATAAATTTAATATGAAGCAATTGCCGCCTGTTCAAAGAGGCGATATATTGCTTTACGGACATACACATATACCGGCTGCTGTGGCATTTGGAGATGATAATTTATATCTGAATCCGGGATCCGTTTCAATTCCAAAGGAGAACAGCTGGCATGGATATATGATGCTAAATGATGATGGTGCTGTTTTTAAGGATTTAGATGGAGAAATCAAAAAAAGCTGCAGCATTTAATGCTGCAGCCGTTAAAATATTTTACTTGTCTTTTCTGTGATTATTCATTATCGATCTGATGTTTTTGTCAAGAAACAGCTTATAGACATCGAGTGATACGGGGTCTGACCAAAGTATCACATTATAGCAGGTGGAGCTTGCAAGCTCTACTATTGTATAAAGCATCAGATCAGGTTCTACAAATTCGTCCTTGTAATCCTTCATAAGCCTGTCGAAGGAATAATAAGCATCATTTTCGATGTCTGCATTTTGCAGCTTTATCGCATTTCTGAAAATTCCCCATGAAAGATTTTTGTATATAAATTTGAGAAGACTCGGATCCTCAGCGAGCTGTTCTATGAGGTCGCCGACAAGGATCACGGCCTTATCCTCGAGGGAAATATCCTCAGGATAGTTTGAAAGTGCTGCTTCGGCATGCAAAAAAAGCTTTGCGGCTCTTTTGCTTATGAGCTTTGCTTCAAGCTCATATTTATCCTTGAAATATAAATAGAAGGTTCCCTTGCCGACCTTTGCAGCTTTGGTAATATCCGAAACAGAGGTCTCAGATATTCCTTTTGTGGTAAAAAGCTTAAAGGCTGTGTCAAGCAGCTGATTTTTTTTGTGAAGCTTATTATCTGATACCTTGCTCATGTGAATCCCTCTTTCAACTATACTAAATGCATGATATTAAGCCTGGATCACAAAAGATTCCTTGCAGCATCATGTTATATTTAAGACTAAAGCGAAAAACGTGTAAAGTCAAATGATAAAAGACACAAAAAAACATTCGTATTTTATACTTGAAGCATGAAAAACGACGAAAAAGTGACTAACGGTCATTTTTTTGAAGTTGAACTATTGACTTATTACTTGCTCTTTGTTAAATTGTATCACGTTGAAAGTGACCGATGGTCATTTTTTCGAGGAGGTTGATTATGAGTAGTTTTTCAAAAGGCGTAGTAAAGTTCAGAATACCCATACTTATAATAAGTGTGCTATTGCTTATTCCGAGTTTTATAAGCTTTGCAGCTACAAAGGTCAATTACGATATTCTTTATTATCTTCCTGATTCTATAGATTCAATGAAGGGTCAGGATATTCTTCTTAACGATTTTGGTAAGGGAGCATATGCCATGTTCATTTGTGAGAACATGGAGGACAAATACGTAAAACAGCTCTCTGAGGAGATAAAGGACGTAGACCATGTTGCAAGCGTACTTGGATACAGTGAGATTTCGGATGAGATTCCGGCTGATATGCTTCCGGACAAGGTAAAGGATGTATTTTATTCGAAGGATGGAGAAGCAACGATGATGTTCATCTTCTTCGATACAGGTACATCGGCAAATGAGACTATGGATGCCATAAAGGAGATAAGATCCATAGCCGGAGAAAATTGCTTCCTGTCCAGTATGTCGGCGGTAGTTACCGATACGAAGGATCTGGTCAATTCACAGTTGTTCTGGTATGTGCTTATCGCTGTTGTGCTTTGTGCTATAGTGCTTGCACTTACGATGGATTCCTTCGTTATACCGATCCTCTTCCTATTAGATATAGGATTTGCGATCATATATAACCTTGGAACGAATTTTATACAGGGAGAGATCTCATATATTACTATGGCACTGGTTGCGGTACTGCAGCTTGGTGTTACGATGGATTATTCGATATTCCTGTATCATTCCTATAAGGAACAGAAGCTAGTATATACGAATAATAAAGAGGCAATGGCAAAGGCTATATCCCTTACGATCGAATCTGTAACAGGTTCATCACTTACAACGATTGCCGGATTTATTGCTCTTTGCTTCATGAGTTTTACACTTGGTCTTGACCTTGGTATTGTAATGGCGAAAGGAGTATTGTTCGGAGTTATATGCTGTGTAACTGTTCTGCCGTCAATGATAATATGCTTTGACAGACCGATAACAAGATTGTCGCATAAGCCTGTAAATATAAAGCCTGACAATATAAGTAAGAAGATAACAAAGCATTCATGGGTTTTATTTATACTAATGATCGTTCTGTGGGTTCCGGCACTTATAGGTAATAACAACGTAAAGGTTTATTACAAGCTGGATTCAAGCCTTCCTACTTATCTTGGAAGTACGCAGGCAAATGAAGAGCTAAAAGAGCATTTCAATATGAATTCTATTTCAATGATCCTTGTAAAATCGGATCTTTCAAGCAAAGAAACTAAAGCGATGACCAAAGAAATAGAAAATGTCGATGGAGTCACATTTGCATTGGGACTTGACAGTGTTGTCGGTTCTCAGTTCCCGGATGAGCTTATTCCGCAGAAAATAAAGGATGTCCTTCAGACGGATGACTGGAAACTTATGCTTGTTGCATCGGAATATGAGGTTGCAACAGATGAGGTTGGAGCACAGTGTACAGCGATCGACAACATCATCAAGAAATATGATTCGAGCGGTATGCTTATAGGTGAAGCAGCAGGAACACAGGATCTTATAACGATTACGGATCATGACTTTGCGGTAGTTAATATTGTTTCGATCGGAGCAATATTTGTGATCATACTTCTTGTTCTTCGTTCGGTATTGCTTCCTATATTGCTGGTTGTAGTAATAGAGCTTGCGATTTACCTGAATATGGGAATGGCATTCTATACAGGAACAACGCTTCCGTTTATAGCATCGGTTTGTATAGGAACTATACAGCTTGGAGCAACAGTCGATTATGCGATACTTATGACAACAAGGTATAAGAGAGAACGTATGAACGGAGCCGATAAGCATGATGCCGTAACAACAGCACTTGCTACATCACTTCAGTCAATATTTACAAGTGCATTGGGATTCTTTGCAGCGACAATAGGTGTTGCTATCTATTCTGATGTAGATATGCTTTCATCGCTCTGCCTGCTTATGGGACGAGGCGCGATAATAAGCTTTTTAGTAGTAGTATTCTTCCTGCCAAGTGTGCTTATGACCTTTGATAAGGCAATATGTGCAACAACGCTGGGAATGAGAAAGCTGATCCACAAGGGAGGTTCAAAGAAATGAGGAAAGTTAAACCAACGGTAAAGAAAATAGTTGCTGTTGCGGCAGCCGTATCGTTAGGCTCATCTCTTGCAGCATGTTCGGTTCAAACAGAGGCAAGCTCTTCTGTTGATACATCATCAAGCTCAAGTGAGGATGTCCTTACAACGACAGCTAAGGAACTTTTAAAGACATCAACAAAAAGTGACGAAAACGGAAAAGAAGAAACCGTATATGTAATAGAGGATGCTGATGGAAACAAGGATAAGGTCATTGTTTCTAACTGGCTCAAAAACGGTGACGGAAAGGATGAGCTTGTTGACAAGACAAACCTTTCTGACATAGAAAATACAAAAGGTGATGAGACATATACAGAAAATTCAGACGGAACGATCACATGGGATGCTCACGGAGATGATATTTTCTATAAGGGAACATCAAATGAGGAACTGCCTGTAAATGTAAAGATCACATACAAGCTTGACGGTAAAACAGTCAGTGCAGATGAGCTCGAGGGAGCAAGCGGACATCTCAAGATAGAATTTACATATGAAAATAAAGTTACAAAAACGACAACAATTAATGGCGAAAAAGTAACACTAAATAAGCCGTGTGCAGTTGTTTCAGGCCTTGTAATGGACAGTGACAATGCATCAAATGTCCAGGTTACAAACGGCAAAGTTATAAATGACGGTGACAGAAGCATTGTCGTAGGACTTGCGCTTCCGGGAATGAAGGAAAATCTTGACCTTACAGATCTTGATAATGAGGATGCTGACAAGATAGATGATCTCATACCTGAGAGCGTAACAGTAGAAGCAGATATAACAGATTTCGAGATGGCAGGAACAATATCTGTAGCAAGCTATGATATACCTACAGATATCGATTTTTCAAAATATGACGGAGACATCGATTCACTTAAGGATTCAGCAGATGAGCTTCAGGACGGAACAAATCAGATCGTAGACGGTGCAAAAACACTTGCTGATTATATGAAGCAGTTGAAGGATGGCACAGACAGCTTATCAGACGGAACAGGACAGCTTTCAAGCGGAGCAGATTCACTCGCATCAGGAGCAGATCAGCTGGTATCAGGATCCGGAAGCCTTTCAAGCGGAGCAGATTCACTTGCATCAGGAGCCGGACAGCTTTCATCGGGACTTAATCAGCTTAAGACATCAGTAGCAGATCTTCCTAGCGGAGCAAATAAGCTCTATGAAGGAGCACAGAAGCTTTCGGCAGCACTCAAGAGCGGTGATTCAAGCAGCCGTGATAAATACGGAGTTTATGAGGCTGTAACTGCGATCGGTCAGGGAGCAGATCAGCTTAAGAGCGTGCTCAAAACGATAATGGACGGAGCAAGCACGATCCACGATGGAGCGCTTGCACTTGCATCAGGAGCAAAGAGTGGAAGTGAGAATCCGGAAGAGTATGGTATTTATGAAGCTGCAGGCGCTCTTCAAAGCTCGCTTGAGCAGACAATAGCTTCTATCAAGGAAAAACTCGGAGGCGCGGCAACAAATCTTGGAACTGCCAACACATATGGACAGAATGCACTTGATGCGGCAAATACACTTTCAGGTGATGAAACCCTTACAGAGGAGCAGCAGGCTCAATTACAGCAGATCATAGCATATCTTAACGGTGATATGCAGTATGTATCAGGAGTACAGAGTGCACTTGCTTCAGTAGATATAGATACAACGCAGATAAATGCAGTTATATCAGCTATCCAGAACGGAGCAGAGTCGATCGCTGCAGGAGCAAATCAGATTGCAGCAGGAGCAAAGAGCAATGATACAAGCAGTCTTGATAAATACGGATTGTATGAGGCTGCAGC
Source organism: bacterium (assembly GCA_963660835.1). Taxonomy (GTDB): domain Bacteria; phylum Bacillota; class Clostridia; order Lachnospirales; family Lachnospiraceae; genus Alectryocaccobium. The sequence continues at coordinate 645 of CAVLAA010000004.1, read as the reverse complement.
AGCTGCATATGCCGGAGCAGAAGAGCTTTCATCATCAGCATCAACTCTTGCAGCGAACATTGATTATATGGCAGGCAGTGATAATATGGGAGCACTTGTAAGCGGTCTTGAATCACTCAATTCCCAGAGTTCACAGCTTATATCAGCAGTAGGACAGCTTTCAAGCGGAGCAGATACACTCACAAGTGGAGCCGGAACACTTGCAACAGGAGCTAAGACATTAAATACCGGAGCCGGAACACTCGCAACAGGAGCAAAAACACTTGCAAGCGGTACAAAGTCAGCAGACAGCGGAGCCAAGACACTTGCATCTGCAGCACTTCAGCTGATGGATGGAACAAATACTCTTTCAGACGGAATAAATACACTGAATGAGGATGGTATCTCAAAGATAGTTGATATCCTTGGAGACAAGGCAGAGAAATTCTATGAAAGATTAAAGGCTGTTGTTGATTATGCCGAGGAGGAGCAGAGCTTCTCAGGAGTAACAGACGGAACAGATTGTACAGTACAGTACATATTCAAGACAGGTGACATCTCAGATTCATCAGGGGATGCCGATTGATAATTGAAAAGTAGAGAGTATAAGTTATAGCAAAATGGCCGGGGATGTATATCTCCGGCTGCTTTGCGTCTTGAACGGAT
>CAVLAA010000003.1:61389-70853 GCA_963660835.1 bacterium | reverse complement strand
GTCACGCTTACTTGGAAGATCATGTATGTGGTTTTGAAGGTATGATACTTCAAAAGTAATTAATATTTAATATTTATTATTTATTATTTATAATCCTCGATAGCTCAATGGTAGAGCACTGCGGCGCGTTCCCTGTTTTACTGTGGGTTTGAGAGAATAATTTAGCATTCCTCGATAGCTCAATGGTAGAGCACTCGGCTGTTAACCGAGTTGTTGCAGGTTCGAGCCCCGCTCGGGGAGTTTCATAGACTCAATAAATTTTTTTCAGCTGTATAATCCGGTATTTTGGATTTTACGGCTTTTTTTTGCAATAAATAAGCCTTCATACAGAAAACGTGCCTATGCGAATTTCTATATGAAGGCTAATGTTTATAAATTAAATAATCTTTTTTATCTTTTTCAGATAGGAGAACGTCCTGCTATCTGATACATTTCATCATTCGAAATAACAGTTGTAACATTAAGATATGCAGAGAAAAGCTCTGCAAGCTCATCAGCATCCGGGAGTTCAATTGATATCCTGCTCGCAACATCATTGTGGTGAGAGTTTATATTCTTACGGCTGCTGCCATGTGCAACCGTAAGGAAGCCGCCGGGCGCAAGTTGGTTTGATAGATAGGATATAAGGCCTGACGGATCAGGAAAATGAGGAAATGCATTATATATGACTATGGAATCAAATTTATCTTTGAATGTTACAGCCTGCACATCATTGCAAATAAAGCAGATATTTTCAAGAGTATAGTTCCTCCTTGCAATAGAGATCATTTCAGGAGATATATCTACGGCAGTAACGGATGAAACATTTCTTTTTAGATATTCAGGGATAAGAATCCCTGTTCCGCAGGCAACATCAAGAATCCTGCGTCCTTTGTTTACTCCGGCATTATTAAGAATTAAATTTATTTTATCATGGTCAAGAAAAGCATTTTCGTCCCAGCTTGGGGCACATTGGTTGAAAAATGATATTATATCGCTTTGATTTATCATATAGATCTCCTAAAATAAGAGGCGGCTGACGCATCTGATACGACAGCCACCTGTTAGATAAATGTGTTTCAATGTTTGAGTTTATTTTTTATAAGGAATCCGATAAATGCAGCAATTCCGACACATATTAGGATTCGTATTGCAATTGGTATGCTATGTATGTTGAAGCAGCGGACGTTGATCCACATTTGATTTATTTTACTGCTGCGTTCATTATCAAAATTAAGCATAACGCAGGTACGTGCAAGAGTCTCCTCGGATGGATATTGAGCTGACAGCTGGCGGTCAAGAGAATCCGTATTAACAGTCAGTGTATATTCATCGGATGAGGGGTCATCGCTAAAGAAATATGAAATCGAATATTCGGTTGTATCTTCGTCGTCTTCCTCAGCTCCATAGCAGTAATCTGCATATTCAAATATTCGGTTGTCGTCGCCTCCTGATATAGCGGATGTATATCCGATATAAGACATATTTCGTATCGCATTATCAGGGCGTGACAGGAAGTTTATGAAGGCTTCTGCAGCATGCTGCTTGGCTGTGTCAGAACCTATTCCGTTTTTCAGCATTACCCAGCCATCAAAATATATGTTTGATGATTCTGTAGGAACAGTAAAATTCAGAGTATAATCATCTTCATCCGCCTGATCCATAGTATATACGGCATCACCTGACCATTGATAGTTTGCAAGTACTTTGCCTGTTATCATATCGGCTTTACCGGAGTCGGTTTCGAAAGAATAGGCATTGTTCTTTACTGACTGAAGATAATCCTGTACATCAGAAATTGTTTCATCCGATACATCGTTCATTTCATCAACAAGCCGCTGCTTGTAATCAGGAGAGCTTATAAACTCATCTGAAGTGAGCAGATTGTGCTTAATGGCTCCTACAGCAGCAAAATAAGAATCTCTTACGTTATCTTTAATGGTCACTTGGCGTTTATACTTAGGATTATCCAGAATTGTCCAGGTCGAAGCCTCTTCCTTTGAAATGTATTCCGGATTATAAACAATGCCTGTTATGCCCCACATATAGCCTGCCATGTATTTGCTCCAGGCTTCATTATTTATTTCATTAGAGGTCAAAACAGAGTTGATATAAGGTGATACGCCTTTAATATAGTAATTTTCGTCAATGCTTTCGTCAAAAAAACTGTCGGAAAGCGGCACAAGCTCATTTTGTAACATAAGCTTCATTATAAGGTATTCTGACGGACAGACGAGATCATAAGTATCTCCAAGCATAAGTCTGTTGTATAAATCCTCATTTGTTCCAAAGGTGCTGTATTCGACGTTTACACGGATGCCATATGTTTCATAGTACCAATCCTCAAAGGCATCGACCATCGATTTATCAGAGGTAATATCTCCGCTTTCAAGAGATATAGTATCTTCTTCAGACCAGTCACCGGTGTCGATATATTCCTCCCAGTTGCATACCCTAAGAGTTACGCTTGATGGTGTTTCGGATGCTGCAGCATTAGCTGCCGGCGAAGCTATAAGCGTTATAGCAGATACTGAAGGTATGAAAAATGACATTATTTTTTTATTCATATTTGGCACCTGCCTTTTCTGCTTTTTTTGCAGCCTTAATATTCATACATATGACAACTATGATCGCGATTATAAATATAACTGTAGAAAGAGCCCAGAGTGCTGTTTTTATGCTTGTCTGTGATCCCTTTGTAGCATTTACAACATAAGTGCTTATAGTATCAAAGGTTGCCGGTTTTGTATATGTGGATATAAAGTAATCATCCAGTGATAGTGTTATGGCAAGCATAAAACCGGAAATTATACCGGGCGTTATCTGCGGGATGATTATCTTTTTTAGTGCAGCTGCAGGAGAAGCACCAAGATCAAGAGCAGCCTCATATATACTGGGATCCATCTCCTTAAGCTTTGGTATAACTGAAAGATATACAAACGGAGCACATAGTGTAACATGTCCGAATATCAGCGGAAGATAAGTGTCTTTGCTCATACCTAATGTAACAACCAGAAGTATACATACTGAAAAGCCTGTTACGACATCTGCATTTATAACAGGTATTTCATTTGAGGTTGATATAAATGAGCTTATGCGCTTTTTGGAATAAAAGCTGCCTATTGCACCCAATGTTCCAAGGATCGTTGAGATCAATGCTGCTAAAATCGCAAGAAATATTGTTCCTGCTATCATGCTTGTAAGTTCGTCTGTTGTAAACAGAGTGATGTAATTATTAAAAGAGAAACCTTTGATAGCGCCGATAGTTGTTGAATCTGTAAAGCTGTATACCGCAAGGATCAGTATCGGTGCATACAAAAACAGAAGGACGATTGCAATAAAAATACTTTTTGGGGCTTTTTTCATAAAAGTGCACCTCCTCTGCTTTGTTCTGCATCCTTATTATCACCGGTAAGCAGTGTAAATATGCAAATGATGGTAAGAAGAATAAGGGCTATCATAGAGCCGCCATGCCAGTTATAGGCCGAGAAATAGCTTCCGATAAGGCTTCCCATGATATATGTGCTGTTGTAAAGCATATCCAGTACAACATAGTTGGTCATAGAAGGAAGAAATACCATCATTACACCACTGATAATTCCGGGAACGGAAAGCGGAAGAGTAACCTTTATAAAGGTAGAAAAGCTTCCGGCTCCAAGGTCTCTTGCTGCTTCAATATATGAGTTATCCAGCTTTATAAGCGTATTGTAGAGCGGCAGTATCATGAATGGAAGAAAATCATATGTCATGCCAACTACGGTATTAAAAAAAGGATAAAGAGCAAGGTTTCCCTCTATCAGAGTTAATATTTCTTTAAGGGCGGATATTCTGAGTGAAAAGTTTATCCACATAGGTGCAACTATAAGCAGTAATATCGTAGTTTTCTGCTTCAGATGACTGTTTGCAAGTATATAGGCTGTAGGATATGCAATAAGCAGGCATACAGCTGTAGTTACTATAGCGACAGCCAGGCTGTAAACCAGCGTACCCAGTGTATTGGGATCAGAAAAGAAATTGATAAAGTTTACAGCTGAAATATTTCCGTTACTGTCGGTAAATGCGAAAAAGATAAGGACCGCAAGCGGTGCGATCACAAAAATAATAAGAAAAACCATATATGGAATCGCAAGGGCTTTTCTTGAAAAAGTCAGTTTAGGCATCTGTTTCTCCAAAATTATTTTTTAACTGTGAATTTCATTTTATTCACAGGCATTATAAGTCCAACATTATCATCCATGTTCCACAGATATTCATCGTCTACTACAAAATCCTGTCCGATATCGGTTTTGATCACATAGCTGTAATGGTCACCTTTATAAATAAGGCTGCTTATGTATCCCTGAACAAGACCTTTTTCTTTATCATCAGTAAGTTCAATATCCTGTGGCTGGATAGAGATCATGATTTTTATTCGTCTTGGATCGATAGCATCTCCGTTTGAATCGATTATTATGCCGTCGCTGTTTCTTTTACTGTTTGGAAATAGCTTTGTAACACTTGTATCAAGGAGGGTTTCATTGTATTCGAGTTTGAAATCCTTATTGATATCTGCATAGAAGACATTTGTATGATCCTCAGCTATCATTATATGTATATTTTCAGGATCGACATTCATTCCTATATATTCGCCGACGCTTGCACGGTTAACAGTCTGGATAACAACCTCATAACGGCCGGATTCAACGGTTATCTCGTAGTGCATGCCCTTGAATATAACAGACGTAACTGTTCCTTTGATCGTACCGTTTTCGGGAGAGGTGATGATAATGTCCTCAGGACGGACAACAGCAGTGATATGGGTACCGATCTCTATATCATCAACACATTTAAATGTACCGCCGCAAAATCTGGATGTCAGTTTATCAGTCATTATGCCGTTAAAAAGGTTACTGTTTCCGATAAAGTCGGCAACAAAGGCATTTTTGGGCTCATTATAGATATCCTCAGGAGTTCCTATCTGCTGTATACGGCCCTCAGACATTACAACTATCTTATCGGACATAGTAAGAGCCTCTTCCTGGTCATGAGTAACATATATAAATGTTATCCCGAGCTCATCATGCATAGCCTTTAGCTCAATTTGCATTTCCTGGCGCATCTTAAGATCAAGAGCACCAAGCGGCTCATCCAGTAAAAGGATTTCAGGCTCATTGACAAGTGCACGTGCAATAGCAACTCTTTGCTGCTGACCGCCGGATAGTGTAGAAACACGGCGTTCCTCAAAGCCTTCAAGGTCAACAAGCTCAAGGAATTTTTTGACTTTTTTGTTTATGATCGCTTTATCAAGCTTTTTCTGTTTAAGACCAAATGCGATATTTTCATATATATTCATATGAGGAAACAGAGCATATCTTTGAAAGACAGTATTTATAGGTCTTTTATTCGGCGGAAGCTCAGTGATACTTTTTCCGTTGAGAAGGATCTCACCGGATGTCGGCAGATCAAATCCAGCTATCATCCTCAGGGTTGTAGTTTTACCGCAGCCCGAAGGACCAAGAAAGGTTACAAATTCACCGCGTTTGACTTCCAAATTGAAGTCTGATACGGCACTGAAGCCATCAGAAAAAGTTCTGCAGACGTTTTTTAGTTCAATGATATTATCACCGGCTTTGTTCATTTATTAAATTCCTTTCAAATAGAATAAAGTTGGTTATACCCAATCATACTGTATATAATATACAACCTAAAAAGTCAATTATCAGCAAAAAAATAATAAAAAAAATCAATTATCATAAGTATGATCTATTGCTGGAATGTGTACTTTTGTGCAATTGTAAGTATTGCTATAAAAAGTACTATTTTATATTGAAATATATAAGAATCTCGTTTAAAATACGTAGACATTTACAATATAAATAAAATACAAAAAAGTATATATTTTTGTAGAAGTGGGATAAGAAAAGAGGTGTTGCTTTGTGATTTAGATATCTGAAATCAATCAAAAGTAAATTAAGGGAGATAATATATGAAAAAAATGAAAAAATGTTTAGCATGGATAATGGTCTGTCTGATGGCAGTTACAATGTTTCCCGGAACAACATTGGCATCAGAAATTAGTAATGATCAGACAAAATTAAATTTCCTGCTCGGTGAGAGCAAAGTGGCCTTTGGCGGCCGTGAATGGTATGTGATTGGAGATGAGACGGAAGGAGTCTATTCGCAATCCGGTCATATTACATTGATGGCTTCAAATGATAATAATGATCTTGATGAAATAGCATTTAGAAACGGACAAAAAAATGAAGCCGAAGGGTATACGGCATACGATGGTTTTTACTATGCGAATAATTTGGACGGAACAAGTTGGAAAACACCGAATGAGTATGCCGGAAGCACGCTGCAGCAAAAAATGGTCTCTCTTGCGGAAGAAATCCCGGACAAGGAACGGGAACTTGTCACTGCAAGGAACTTGATTAGTGCAGGAGATTTTGCATCCGACAGTGGAGATGGATTTGTAGGAGCAAATGCAGATGAAATTGTAGGGCCGAATGAAGAGAATCAAAAGCTATGGGCTTTGTCAGCTGGTGAGTACGAGACTTTAATGAATGTTATGGGGGGATCGAGAACCGAAATTTATAATGCCTGGCTGCGATCACCTTATGATGACCTTGGGCAGGGGGGATTAATTGGCAATTACGCTAGTACAGATGAGCTTGATGTGGATGAAGAGTGGCCTGCTCAGCCGGTTTTAAGTCTTGATGTATCATCTGTACTCTTCGAATTTATGGCGGCTAACAATGGAAGCGGCAAATCAGATGCGACAGTAGGAGGAAAACTTATCGGTGCTGCGGATGTTACAGATCTACAGTGTGAGATGGTAAAATTCACTGTGAAGGACAGTTCTCAAAATCTTACAGTAAGTGCTACTACTGAACAAAGCACCCAAAAAGGTACAGAACTTTCTTTTAGTTATTCCGATGCAACTACCGGAGATGGCCAATATGTTTCCTGCATTTTAAGAGATGAAGACGGCACTGTTAAATACTATGGCAAGCTTGCTGATTCTTCAACAGCTGCAAGTGGAAATCTGGAGATCCCTCTTGCGGGTGTAAGTCGTGGAAACTATACGCTGGAAATTTTTTCGGAAAAGGCCAACGGTGAACTCTATACTGATTTTTGCAGTGAGCCGGTGACTATGAAAGTCGAAGTATTTGGCAATGGTATGGGGGAAGTGAGTGACTTTGACGGAACATTAATCCCGGATGATGATACAACATATAATGTATGGTTCGATGGAACGATTGGTGTACAGGCACTATTGAAAAATAGTAGTGATAGTAAAACCTATCATCCGGGTATGAGTGCTTATTATGAAGGCGCTACAGATACCTATATACAGGTTACAGACGGCACAGTAACTCTTCCGGAAACAGCCGGTGAGACAACAAAATACGGATATACATTGAACGGCTGGTATGATGTTTATAATGGCATCTATTACGGAAAGGATATGCTGGGTCAGGAGATTGAAGTCACCAAAGATACTGTATTCTATGCAGACTGGAAAGCTTCGGATTATTCACTTGGCAATTCTGAACGGGAAAAGGTTACCGATCAGCCGAATACAAGCGGATTTATTGAAACTAACGTATTTGATTACAACGAGTTATTTAATATCCGCAGTACAGTAAATGACAGTACGGATTCTCGTACTTATGTAAACGAGGATACACATGCAGAACTTTGGAGACTGGATGGATCATCTCTTGGTTTTGCATTCTTGAACTGGGCATATAATGATCTAACAAAAGACCGCACACTGGGATCGATAGCAGATAAAGATACGAAAAACTCTTCGTTATCTAATATTACAACCAATATCATATCGGATTCTAATGGAACAGTTACAGAACAGGGGCAGGCTATTTTAGATGCTCTTTTCACAAAAAGTGATGAGTTAGGACGTTATTATCTTGGAACAGGCGAAGGCTTGTATCAGTATGTGTCCGATGAGGATGACGATAATTACGGATATTATTACTACGATAGCAGCAAGAACGGTGCATCATATAATCAATCCGAACAGAGATTTGTCTTATATTCAGATCCGGAATATATTTTGGAACAAAGTCTAAAAAGTAACAGCTGGCAGTATAAAACTGATAAAGCTACAACAACAGGATTTTTACCTTTTAATGATAATGGATCCGGAGAATATAATGAAAAAGACGGCAGCATAAATTACTGGTTTGGTATGCAGAGTACAGTTGATTTTTGGTTGCCGAATGATCCGGGAGAAGGAGGCAATATAGCTGATACCGGTAAAGAAATGGAATTCCGTTTTTCCGGTGATGATGATGTATGGGTTTTTGTCGATGATACCTTGGTTCTTGACCTGGGTGGCATTCACGGTGCCAGAAGTGGAAGCATTAATTTCACTTCAGGAAAAGTAGTTACACAAATAGACAAAGTCGAAGGTGAGGAAGTCTATCAGACAACAGATTTGACAGATTCCATTGGGGCCGGTAAACACAAATTGACGATTTACTATTTGGAAAGAGGATCATCTCAATCCAACTGCTCGATTTATTTTAATATTGCACCTAAATATGCACTTACTATTATGAAGAAGGATGCCAATAATGCGTCTGCTTTGCAGGGAGCTCGATTTGGCGTTTATTCAGATGAAGACTGTACCATTCCGGCAGTACTATATAGTGACGCAAATGAAAGTGAAGCTCCTGTCAATGAATTTGTAACGGGTGAAGATGGCATGGCGACCGGTTATGGAATGGTTGCAGGGTACACATATTATGTGAAAGAATTGGCTGCACCTGACGGATACCATATAACAGACGGCGAACCAATTCGTATTGCATTGGATGTAAATGGAAATGCAACGGTAGATGATGGTGTTGTTTTTGAGCAAAATAAAGCAGATAAGAGATACTATCTGACCGTTACAAACGAAAGAGATAAAGGCAGTCTGGCAGTATCAAAGCAGGTTGCAGGAAATGCGGGAGATACCACTAAGGACTTCACATTTACAGTAAAGCTTGATGATAGCAGCATAAGCGGAAGCTATGGAGAGATGACTTTTGAAAATGGTGTAGCAAGCTTTACCCTGAAGCACAATGAGAAGAAGACTGCCACAGGACTGCCTGCAGGAATTAGCTACACAGTAACAGAGAGCGAAGCAAACCAGGATGGTTATACAACAACCGCTACCGGAGCAAGTGGCAGCATCGTAAAGGATGAGACTGTAGAAGCAGAGTTCATCAATACGAAGAATAGCGAAGAACCAGAGCCTGAACCTGAAGAGTATAAAGGAAATCTGACAGTATCCAAGCAAGTTGCAGGAAATGCAGGAGATACCACGAAAGACTTCAACTTTACAGTAAAGCTTGATGATAGCAGCATAAGCGGAAACTATGGAGAGATGACTTTTGAAAATGGTGTAGCAAGCTTTACCCTGAAGCATAATGAGGAGAAGACTGCCACAGGACTGCCTGCAGGAATCAGCTACACAGTAACGGAGAGCGAAG
>CAVLAA010000003.1:19566-61185 GCA_963660835.1 bacterium | reverse complement strand
AGCTTGATGATAGCAGCATAAGCGGAAGCTATGGAGAGATGACTTTTGAAAATGGAGCAGCAACCTTTACTCTGAAGCATAATGAGAAAAAGACTGCCACAGGACTGCCTGCAGGAATCAGCTACACAGTAACGGAGAGCGAAGCAAACCAGGATGGTTATACAACAACCGCTACCGGAGCAAGCGGAAGTATTGTAAAGGATGAGACTGCAAAAGCAGAGTTTATTAACACTAAGAACAGCAGCAGCGATACTCCGAAAACACCGGATAATCCAAGTGAACCGAATAAAACGGATGAACCAACAGCCCAGGTACCGCAAACAGGTGATGAAAGCAATGTTGGCTTCTGGTTAGCTTTGATGGGTGTATCATTTGCAGCATTTATAGGTGTTTGTATTTATGGAAGGAAGCGCCGTTATACAGATCGCCATATACGTAAATAGAATAGCAAATAAGAAAAAATCAACTTGAAATTCATTAAAGATGAAAAAGCAAGGTGCTGTCGCGTATGCGACAGCACCTTGCTGCTTTTTATAAAATTTATTTTTTATTTCGTGCATAATATGCCGATGCGATCATTATATTCATTTTGGTTTCAAGCTTTGAGATATCGCAGCCTAAAAGCTCTTCTATTTTTCGAATCCGATAATGCACAGTATTGCGGTGCACAAATATTTTTTCTGAAATAGTTTTGATATGGCCATCATATTTGAGATAGGTTGCAATGAAGTCAAGATAGTCTGTGCCACAGAATTTATCATATTCGGTAATGGGCTCCAGATATTTTTTGTATATAATTTCCGGTAAAAGACTTTCTTTGAGCTCATCAAGCAGATTATCAACTGTAATGGTAGTGTCGGCAAGGTCTGTCATAATAGCCTCCAATTGTTTTTAGAAATGTAAACGAAAAAAAAATAGAGCAAGGGCGTATTAAGCACCTTTGCTCTATTTAGGTAATTATACAAAATAAACTGTGTTTGTCAACAAATTTTTTTACACAACAGGTAAATCACAGCTTTGATAAACATATTATTTGTTGAGATTATTATAAATCTCTTCAGAGTATCGAACAGTATCCATTGCATCCTTGGCATATTTGTCAGCACCGATCATGTCGGCGTATTCCTGAGTAAGGACCGCACCGCCTACAACAACCTTGCACCAAGGAGCTTCTTTTCTTGCAAGCTTGATGGTTTCCTCCATTGAAGGAACGGTGGTTGTCATGAGGGCACTAAGACCGAGCAGCGGCGAATTAACCTCTATTACTTTATCAATGATGTCACGGGCAGGTACGTCCTTTCCCATATCAAAGACTTCAAAGCCATAGTTTTCGAGGATCAGTTTTACTATATTTTTACCGATATCGTGAATGTCACCCTTTACGGTTGCAATTACAAACGGACATTTTACTGTAGTATTCTGAGCACTGCTTTGCATTGCTGATTTTATTTTTTCAAAGGCGGCCTGTGCGGATTCTGCACTCATAAGAAGCTGAGGAAGGAACATTTTTCCTTTTTCGTAACCCTCACCAACAATATCAAGAGCAGGTATGACCTCGTCGGTGACTATTGTCATTGCATCAGTGGTCTTTAACATTTCACATGTGATATCTGCGGATTTTTCCTTTAAGCCCTTTATTATGGCATTTTTAAGAGGAGATCCATAATCATTTGTTGTGGAAGGCGCAGCAGCTTTTGAGGCAGACTGTGCGACAGGTGCCGCAGGAACATTGTTCTGTGTAAATTCAATATATTCGGCAAAATTTTCGTCAAGTCCTGCAATTGCTCTGAAAGCATGATATGCGCCAAGCATTTCGACAGAGTTTGGATTCATGATCGCTGCAGACAGACCATTGTGCATAGCGATTGAGAAAAATGTGCTGTTGACCATGCTTCTTGACGGAAGTCCGAAAGATACATTTGATACACCAAGCGATGTATGACAGCTAAGTTCTGTACGTATCTTCCTGATACATTCAAGAGTTACTTTTGCAGAATCGGGATCGGCACTTATTGTCATTGCAAGAGGATCAAAAATGATATCCTTTTTATCAATGCCGTATTTTTTTGCCTCATCAAGTATTTTCTTTGCAACTGCCATTCGTCCGTCGACAGTAGAAGGAATGCCGTCGTCATCAAGAGTCAATGCAACTATAAGTCCGCCGTATTTCTTTGCAAGAGGGAATATGGCATCCATAACAGCCTGCTTGCCGCTTACAGAGTTGATCATTGCCTTGCCGTTATAGCGTCTTAGAGCCTGCTCCATTGCAATAGGATCAGAGGTGTCTATCTGCAGTGGAGTGTCAATAACTGACTGAAGTTCGCAAACGGATCTTGTCAGCATTTCAACCTCGTCGATTTCAGGCAGACCGACATTTACATCTATTACCTGAACACCCTTTTCCTGCTCGGAAATACCCTGATCGAGGATATAATCCATGTCTTTGTCGGCAAGAGCCTGTTTAAGACGTTTTTTTCCTGTAGGATTGATTCGCTCGCCGATAAGGATCGGTGATCTGTCGAAAATTACAGCATGTGTATATGAGGAAATGATCGTATCATGCTTTGGTTCTATAGGAACGGCAGTAAGATCACGGGTTTTGTTTACTACAGCATTAATATGAGCAGGTGTTGTGCCGCAGCAGCCACCTGCTATATGTACACCACGTTTTATAAAATCCGCTACATCCTCTGAAAATTCATCCGGAAGTACATTGTAGACTGTCTTGCCGTCTTTTATGACAGGAAGGCCGGCATTTGGCTTAACAAGAACAGGAACAGAAGCATATTTGAGATATTCATCTATTACACCTGAGAGATGCTTCGGGCCTAATGAGCAGTTTACACCTATCGCATCCGCGCCCATACCTTCAAGCATGGCAACCATGGCAGCAGGTGTGGCACCTGTCATAAGCTTTCCGTTTTCACTGTATGCATTTGAAACAAATACCGGAAGGTCGCAGGACTCCTTAGCTGCAAGAAGAGCAGCCTTTGTTTCGTAGCAGTCGTTCATTGTTTCGATAAAGATCAGATCCGGCTTGTACTTGGCACCTATGGAAATTGTCTTTGAAAATACACGTACAGCTTCTTCAAAGTCGAGATTTCCAAGAGGCTTTAACAATTGTCCTAAAGGTCCTATGTCAAGAGCAGCAAACTTTTCCTGGGATGATGAGCTTTGACTTGCTGCCGTTCTTACATTATTAATGGCAGCACATATGATGCTTTCAAGCTCTTCATCAGAAAATTTGAATGAATTTGCGCCAAATGTATTAGTTATTACGATGTTGCTTCCGGCATCGTAATAGGATTTATGTATGGATGTTATTATATCCGGGTTTGTAAGATTCCATTTCTCAGGCAGTTCTCCGGGCTTTAGTCCTCTTTCCTGAAGAAGAGTCCCGATGCCGCCATCGAGAAATGAAATATGCTCTTTTATATAATCTGTTACCAGCATGTCTTTCTCCTTGGTTATTCGAGAATGTTTGAAATATTGGCCATTATACTGGAAGCAACCTCAGGCTTGTTCATGGAATAAATATGTACATGCTTGATGCCGTTTGCATACAGGTCTATGATCTGATCAGTTGCATAAGCAATTCCAGCCTGCTTCATTGCTTCCGGGTTGTCTCCAAAACGATCAACCAGGCTTTTAAAGCGCTGAGGCATAAAGGAGCCTGATAGTTTGATAGAGCGTTCAACCTGATTTGCACGTGTGATAGGCATTATTCCCGGAATGATCGGAACAGTTATCCCAGCTTCACGTATCTTATATAGGAAGTTATAAAAAAGATTGTTGTCAAAAAACATCTGAGTAGTGAAAAATTCACAGCCGGCATCGGCTTTTTCTTTCAAATGCTTGATATCCTCAGCCTGATTGGGACTTTCCGGGTGCATTTCCGGATAGCATGCTCCGCCTATGCAAAATGAAGGATCGGTTTCCTTTAACTCTCTGATAAGTTCGATAGCATGGTGATAATCCTTTGATACAAGTCCTTTTTCCTGCATTTCTTCGGTAAGATCGCCTCTTAAAGCCAGGATATTTGTAATTCCGGATTTCTTGATATCACTTATGCGCTCTTTGATAGTTGCGCGGTCTGATGAAACACAGGTAAGATGTGCAAGAGCCGGTACATTCATATCATCCTGAATGCTTTTTGCGATATCCAGGGTATATTTGCTTGTACCGCCGCCGGCTCCGTATGTAATACTTACAAAGGAAGGCTTTAGGGAAGCGATATCCTTTGCCGCAGCTAAAACATTGTCAAATGACGTACTTGTTTTAGGCGGGAATACCTCAAATGATATGTGACGTTTGTCTTGCTTTAATAAATCTGATATTTGCATAAATTGTCTCCGTTTTATCCTGAATTGATTTGAGATACTATGGTCAAAATTTATTTTTTGACAGAAGCATCATCTTTATAGAATAACAAAAACATGAGCTTATGTACAAGAGTGAATATATGATTACAGAGTGTTTTTTATATGGATCATGGTTAGAATTGCATTTTATCATGCTTATATATATACTGAGTGTGGGAATAGAAGGGTGAATTGTGCTTACAATATAGTTTCGGGGCAAAGAGGAAACATATGGAAAGAGCAATTCTTAAATATATCGGTTACATACATGATGAAAAGAGAGTTTCATATAATACGGAAATTTCATATGAGCGTGACATAAAAAATGCCATACAATTTTTTAAACAGCATGATATTGACACACCGGACAAGGTAACAGAAACAAATGTAAATTCTTATATGCTGTGGCTTGAAAGAGAGAATTTGTCAGCGGCAACGATCTCAAGAAGGATAGCGGCACTGAGATCATTTTTTGATTATCTAAAGATGATAGGAGAGGCAGACAGCAATCCGGCGCAGGATGTAAAGCCTCCAAGGGTTGAAAAAAGGATGCCGTCATTTATGACATCTGAAGATATGGAAAGACTGCTTGAGCAGCCGGATAGACAAAGCGTAAAAGGGATCAGAGATAAAGCCATGCTGGAACTCTTATGCTCTACAGGTATAAGAGTCAGTGAGCTGATAAATCTCAAGCTTGATGAGCTTGATCTAAAAAGAGGGTATATAGTCTGCAGAACATCTGCGAATGAAAGGTGGATAGGCTTTTCTGATCCTGCTGCCACAGCTATCGATCTGTATCTTAAGCATGCCAGAGCGATCATCCTTGGTGAAAAGGAAAATCCATATTTGTTTGTAAATTATCAGGGAGATCAAATGAGCCGTCAGGGCTTTTGGAAGCTTTTGAAAAAGTATGCAAAAAAAGCAGATATAGCAGCCGATATCACACCGCATACATTGAGACAGACCTTTATAATGAAGAGGCTTATCAAGGGATAAGAGCATTGACTTTAATGGTTTTACGTGCTAAAGTAAAAATGTGTTTTCAGAAGAAATTCCTCTGTGCATTGCACAGAGGTTTTTTGTGCATGAAGGCCAATATTCATCGAGCCGTAAGGCGAGATGACATTGCAATAGAATTAAACTATAAGGAGAGAGTTAAGGCTATGGTTATCACCGATCTTTTGGAAAGAAATGCGAGGCTTTATAAGGATGAGGTTGCACTTGTTGAGGTAAACCCGGCAGAGGAATATCAAAGGACAGCAACCTGGAAGGAAGCAAACTTGATTGAAATTGCAGAAGACGGAACACCTTTAAGACGAGAAATAACGTGGCGTGAATTTGACAGTAAGGCAAACCGTTTTGCAAATCTTTTGCTCAGCAGAGGGATACAAAGAGAAACAAAGGTAGGTATCCTTCTTATGAACTGTATAGAGTGGCTGCCTATTTATTTTGGAATACTGAAGGCTGGCTGTATAGCAGTTCCGATGAATTTCAGATATTCATCCGATGAGATAAAATATTGTGCCGATCTTGCAGATGTAGAGGTTCTGGTATTCGGACCGGAATTTGTTGAGCGTGTTGATGCAGTGGCAAATGACATGTCATTTTTAAAGATCATGTTCTTTGTAGGTCAAAACGGACCGGCATATTCAGAGGAGTGCTGGAAGCTGATGTCATTTTGCTCATCAACTGCACCGCCTGTTGAGATCAAAGAAAATGATTATGCTGCAATTTATTTTTCATCGGGTACGACAGGATTTCCTAAGGCGATATTGCACGACCATAGAGCACTTTATGCATCATGTGTAACAGAACAGCATCACCATGGACAAAAAAGGGAAGATGTATTTCTTTGCATTCCTCCGCTTTATCATACAGGAGCAAAGATGCATTGGTTTGGAAGCCTTATCTCTGCAACCAAGGCGGTACTCTTACGAGGTGTAACACCGGATAATATAATAAGAACAGTCAGCCGTGAGAGATGTACTATAGTATGGCTTCTTGTTCCGTGGGCACAGGATATCTTGGATGCGATAGATTCCGGAAGAATCAATCCTGAGAATTTCCATCTTGAGCAGTGGAGACTCATGCATATAGGAGCACAGCCGGTTCCGCCAAGTCTTATAGAAAGATGGGAAAAGCATTTCCCAAATCATAAATATGACACCAATTACGGACTCAGCGAGTCACTGGGACCCGGATGCGTACATCTTGGAGTTGAAAATATCCGAAAAGTCGGAGCGATCGGAAAGCCCGGATATCAGTGGGAAGCACGCATTGTTGACGAAAACAGACAGGATGTTAAGCAGGGTGAAGTAGGCGAGCTTGCTGTAAAGGGACCGGGAGTCATGAAATGCTATTATAAGAACCAGGAAGCTACCAAGGAAATCATATGGGGCGAGTGGCTTCTTACAGGCGATATGGCACGTATGGATGATGAAGGCTTTATTTACCTTGTTGACAGAAAGAAGGATGTTATAATCTCCGGCGGAGAAAATATATATCCCGTACAAATAGAAGATTTTCTAAGAAGAAATGATAAAATAAAGGACGTTGCCGTTATCGGCCTTCCGGATACAAGGCTTGGCGAAATATCTGCGGCTATAATTGAGATAAAGGAAGATTGCGAATGTTCGGAAGAAGAGATAAATGAATTTTGCATGGGACTTCCGAGATACAAGAGACCAAGAAGGATTATTTTTGATAAAATACCAAGAAATCCGACAGGAAAAATAGAGAAGCCTGTATTAAGACAAAGATATTATCAAGGAAGGCTTGTAGAAGCGCAGATAACAGGGTAAAATACCATTTATATTGGGTAAATGAAACCATAAATATTTTGCATTATATAAAGGTGGAGTAGAGAGTATGAAAAAATTAATGCTTGGCAACGAGGCAGTTGCCAGAGGATTATATGAAGCCGGCTGCAGCTTTGTTTCAAGTTATCCCGGTACACCAAGTACTGAGATAACAGAAATAGCAGCAAAATATCCGGAAATTTATGCTGAGTGGGCACCGAATGAAAAGGTAGCTATGGAGGCTGCTTTCGGAGCAAGCTTTGCAGGAAAAAGAAGCTTCTGCGGAATGAAGCATGTCGGAATGAATGTATGCGCAGATCCTCTTTTTACCATTTCCTATACAGGTGTAAACGGAGGAATGGTTATTGCAGTTGCGGATGATCCGGGTATGCACAGTTCACAGAACGAGCAGGATTCCAGACATTATGCTATCGCAGCAAAGCTTCCTATGATCGAGCCATCAGATTCGGCAGAGGCTTTGGAATATACAAAGCTTGCATATGAGCTGTCTGAAAAATTTGATACACCGTTCATCATAAAAATGTGTACAAGAGTAGCTCATTCGCAGAGCCTTATTGAGCCATCAGAAAGAGTACTTCCGGAGCAGATCCCGTATGAGAAGAATATAGCAAAATATGTCATGATGCCGGGAAATGCTATCAGACGTCATCCTATAGTTGAGGAGAGAACGAAAGCACTTACTGCATATGCTGAGATAACTCCGCTAAACAGGATAGAAGACGGAACAGATACAAGCATAGGAATTATTACATCATCAACATGCTATCAGTATGTCAAGGAGGTATTTGGAGATAAATATCCTGTTCTTAAGCTTGGACTTGTAAATCCGCTTCCTGAGGATATGATAAAGCGCTTTGCAGCTACAGTTAAGCAGGTTATCGTAGTAGAAGAGCTTGATCCGATCATTGAAACTCATTGCAGAAATATCGGTGTAGAAGTAAAAGGCAAAGAGCTTTTTGGATATCTCGGAGAATTCAGTCAGAATATCATTGCTGAAAAGCTTGGAAAAGAAATAGAAAAAGGACAGAAGCTGGACGACAACATTCCTGTACGTCCGCCGGTTATGTGTGCGGGATGTCCGCACAGAGGCCTGTTCTTTACATTAAAGAAAAATAAAGTAACTGTTCTTGGTGATATCGGATGTTATACATTGGGAGCAGTTGCACCTCTTAATTCGATCGAATATACAATATGCATGGGAGCTTCTGTATCCGGCATACACGGCTTTAACAAGGCAAATGAAGGAAAAAGCGATAACAAGACAGTTGCTGTTATCGGTGATTCCACATTTATGCATTCAGGTGTAACAGGACTTATAAATATTGCTTATAATGAATCAAATTCTACAGTTATCATACTTGATAATTCAATTACAGGAATGACAGGCCATCAGCAGAATCCTACTACCGGATTTAACCTTAAGGGAGATCCGTGTGCAAAGATAGATCTCGAGGCACTTTGTCATGCAGTAGGCATAAAGAGAGTAAGAGTCGTAGATCCGTATGATCTTAAGGAGTGCGATGATGTGCTTAAAGAGGAGCTTGAGATCAAGGAGCCTTCGGTTATCATCTCAAGACGTCCATGTGCCCTTCTCAAATATGTTAAGCATCCTGGACCTATCAGCTGTGACAGCTCAAAGTGTATAGGCTGTAAGTCATGCATGCAGATCGGCTGCCCGGCGATCAGTATTGTTGACAAAAAGGCTGTTATTGACAATACACTTTGTACAGGCTGCGGTGTTTGCGGACAGCTTTGCAAATTTGGTGCGCTTGGCGCAAAGAAGGAGGGATAAGAGATGGCTACAAAGAATATTATGATAGTCGGAGTAGGCGGACAGGGAACTCTTCTTGCAAGTAAGCTGCTCGGCAGACTCCTTATTACAAAAGGATATGATGTAAAAGTCAGCGAGGTTCACGGAATGAGCCAGCGAGGCGGAAATGTTGTTACATATGTTCGATATGGAGAGCATGTATATTCTCCGATAATAGATAAAGGAGAAGCAGATCTTATTCTTTCATTTGAGCTGCTTGAGGCTGCAAGATGGACAGAGTATCTCAAGAAGGACGGAAAGATAATAACAAATTCACAACAGATAAACCCGATGCCTGTTATCACAGGTGCAACACAGTATCCAGAGGACCTCGTAGGCAAGATGAGAGAAAAGGGAATCCAGGTTGATGCATTTGATGCACTTACTCTTGCCGAGGAAGCAGGCTCAGCTAAGGCTGTAAACCTTGTATTGATGGGAAGAATTTCAAAGCATTTTGATTTTTCAGAGGAAACATGGATAGAGGCGATAGAGCAGAGTGTTCCGCCTAAATTTATAGAAATGAACAAAAAAGCTTTTAAGCTTGGAAGAAATTCATAAGAGTAATGTGAAAGGGGTAACCGATGGAAAGGTATTATCAAGAGGAAATCGAATGTGCGTCAAGGGAACAGATCCGTGCATGGCAGGATGAGCGTCTTGTAAAGCAGGTTAAGCATGTATGGGACAATGTACCTTATTACAAAAAAAAGATGGAGGAAAAGGGCGTTACACCGGATGATATAAAAGGTGTAGAGGATCTTCACAAGCTTCCGTTTTTGAGCAAGGCTGATCTTAGAGAAGCTTATCCGTATGGACTTTTGGGAACATCACAGGATGAAGTTGTTCGTATACAGTCTACATCGGGAACTACCGGAAAGCGAGTTATCGCATTTTATACACAGGATGATATAAATCTGTGGGATGACTGCTGTGCAAGAGCGATCATGGCAGCAGGCGGAACAAATAAAGATGTATGTCATGTAAGCTATGGATTCGGACTATTCACAGGCGGTGCCGGACTTAACGGCGGAAGCCATAAGGTTGGCTGTATGACACTTCCGATGTCATCGGGAAATACAGACAGACAGCTTCAGTTTATGACAGACCTTGGCTCAACTATTCTTTGCTGCACACCATCTTATGCATCTTATCTTGGAGAGTGTATAGAGGAAAGAGGCCTTAAAGACCAGATCAAGCTTAAAGCAGGAATCTTCGGAGCAGAAGCCTGGAGCGAGGAAATGCGCCGTGATATCCAAAATAAATTAGGCATAAAGGCATATGATATCTATGGACTTACTGAGATATCAGGACCTGGTGTGGCATTTGAATGTTCAGAGCAAAACGGAATGCATATAAATGAGGATCACTTTATTGCAGAGATAATAGATCCTGAAACAGAAGAGGTTCTTCCGATAGGAAGCCAGGGAGAGCTTGTATTTACATGTATTACTAAGAAAGCATTTCCACTGCTTCGCTACAGAACAAGAGATATCTGTGTTCTTACAGAGGAGAAATGCTCATGCGGACGAACACATGTAAGGATGACAAAGCCGAGAGGCAGAAGCGATGATATGCTTATCGTAAAGGGAGTAAATGTATTCCCGTCACAGATAGAATCAGTGCTTCTTGAGCAGGGATATACATCTAACTACCAGATCGTTGTTGACAGAGTAAAGACAACAGATACTATTGAGGTATTTGTAGAAATGACAGCAGAAAGCTTTTCAGATAACCTTGGAAAGCTTGCAGAGAAAGAAAAGAGTCTTGTTGCGGCACTTAAGGCTATGCTTGGAATACTTGTAAAGGTACATCTTGTTGATCCTAAGAGCATACAAAGAAGCGAAGGAAAAGCTGTCAGAGTTATAGATAAACGTAAGATTTGATAGGAGGAGACGCATGGTTAATCAGATTTCAGTCTTTCTGCAGAATAAGGCAGGAGAGCTTTCAGGAATTACAAAGGCGCTTTCTGCAAATGAGATAAATATAAGAGCAATAAATATTGCCGAATCAACTGAATACGGAGTTATAAGACTTATCGTAAGTGATTATCAAAAGGCACTCAATGTACTTGTTGACAGCGGATATGTCGTTTCGGTTACAAAGGTTGCAGCTGTTCAGGTGCCGGATGTTCCGGGAGGACTTAATCTTGTACTCAGCACGATATCGAGCATGAACATTGATATAGAATATATGTATTCAACGCTTGGAACAGCCGGAAATACAGCATATATGGTATTCAAGGTGTCCGATATAGACCTGTTCAATGAAACCGTTACAAAGAGCGGTCTGAATATGGTCGATAGCATATAATATCATAAACTAAAAACGAGAGGGGACAATATGAAACGTATTAGCAGACGTGGGTTTAGGGCTGTCATAATAATGTGTATCATCACATTTGCGATCGGTCTGTTTACTGCTATGATAAAGCCGGTGTCGGCACAGGAAACTGCTGACGACAGTACCATGCTCATAGCAAGTGAAGATTCAGATACGTTTTCGGTTGATTATGGCGATGATAATGTTGTCGATTATGATCTTTCGGACAGCGAATCTGCACATGATTATGTGAACAGCTATGCTGACAATTTAAGCGCAGACGAAAACTTTGAAACAAATGTAACTACCGCGATCGACAAGGTTAGAGAGGAAACACCGGCTTATGCTACATGGCTTTCTCTCCTGGCACCTGTTGTAGCTATTGCACTTGCTCTTATAACAAAAGAGGTTTATTCATCTCTTGTAATAGGAATAATAGTAGGTGGACTCATTTATGCAGGAGGAAATTTAGAGCTTACACTTACGCACGTTGTAAGTGATGGCTTTATCGCAAATCTTGCAGACTCATATAATATGGGAATAATATTCTTCCTTGTGATCCTCGGAGCGCTTGTAGCGATGATGAACAAGGCAGGCGGATCAGCAGCCTTCGGAAGATGGGCTACATCAAAGATCAAGACAAGAGTCGGCGCACAGTGTGCTACTATAGCACTTGGAATACTTATATTTATAGATGATTATTTTAACTGCCTTACAGTCGGATCGGTTATGAGACCTGTAACAGACAAGCATAATATTTCAAGAGCTAAGCTTGCATATATAATTGATGCAACAGCAGCTCCGGTATGTATTATCGCTCCTATTTCATCATGGGCGGCAGCAGTTGCCGGATTTGCAAATGCCGCAGGTGCAGAAAATGGTATTGCACTCTTTATAGAAGCTATACCTTACAATTTCTATGCACTGCTTACAATACTTATGATGTTCTTCCTTGCATTTACAAATGTTGACTATGGCCCAATGGCAGTTCACGAGAAAAATGCTACAGAAAACGGTGATCTGTTTACATCGGGAACTAAGCCGGCTGTAGAGTCAATGTATGTAAATCCTAAGGGCAAAGTATGTGATCTGTTGTTCCCTATAATTGTTCTTATAATATGCTGTATTATCGGAATGATATATTCGGGCGGATTTTTCTCCGGTGTGGATTTTGTAACTGCATTTTCAAACAGCGATGCATCTGTAGGACTTGCACTTGGCTCATTCGTGGCAATAATCATTGCAGTTGTATATTATATAATAAGGAGAGTTATTCCGTTTAAGGAGCTGATGGCTTCACTTCCTACCGGATTTCAGGCAATGGTTCCGGCAATATTGATTCTTTCATGTGCATGGACATTAAAGTCAATGACCGATTCGCTCGGAGCCAAGATATTTATTTCACAGCTTGTTGAAGGAAGTGCAGCCGGATTGCAGATGCTTCTTCCGGCGATCATATTCCTTATAGCTATCGGACTTTCATTTGCAACAGGAACATCATGGGGAACATTTGGAATTCTTATTCCTATAGTTCTTAGTGTATTCAGAGCAGGAGAGCCTATTATGATCGTAGCGGTTTCGGCATGTATGGCCGGAGCAGTATGCGGAGACCATTGCTCACCGATTTCTGATACAACGATCATGGCATCAGCCGGAGCACAATGTGACCATATGAATCATGTTTCAACACAGCTTCCATATGCACTTACTGTTGCGGCAGTATCTGCAGTAAGCTACGTGATCGCAGGAATTGTCTGCAGCTGGGTTATTACATTGCCGATAGCAATTGTCCTGATGCTTGTTACACTTTTTATAATAAGACATCTTACAAATAAAAAGGCTGAGAAAAAATATAACGATTAAGGTAAAAAGCTGATTTAAAGCTTAGATACGCCTAAGACCGGCCCATATAAGACACATGATGCCGGGAGTTGATACCGGAAGCCGTAATTTACTGTCGCGAAGCGCAAGCTTTGCGACAGTTTTTTTCATTATCTGGATATTTTATAAATTCCTGACCAAGACCTGATGAGGCACCTGTTATAATTGTTATGTTCATACAAAGAGTCCTTTCATATGATTTGAAAAAAATATTGCTATCTGATATAACATGATGTTAGAGTTAAAAGCTAATAGGCTTTTTAGAGTATCATAACATTTATTTACAGAAATTTTAATGAGTGAGAAAAATGAACAATATAACAATTAATGATCTTCGGGATAAAGACAACAAATTAATACTGGATATAAGAAAAAGAGAGGATTTTAACAGAGGCTCTATGACAGGAGCCGTAAATATCCCTTCTGCTGAAATAGAAGCAAAATATGAGATGCTTGACAAGGAAAAAGAAATATGTGTTTTGTGTTATACAGGAGAGAGAAGCGTAGATGCAGTAGAATTTCTTGAGTCAAGAGGATATAAGGTCTTTAATATAGAAGGCGGATACAGATCTTTCCTTCGTGCTTCACTTGAGGAAATGGTTAAAGACGCGGAAAATATAAAAGAACGTACCGCAAAGATTGAAAACAGTATTATTAAAAAATTCAGAAAGCCAATATGGAGGCAGTTTACCAAGGGAATCAATGATTACCAGCTTGTTTTACCCGGAGATAAGATAGCTGTCTGTATATCAGGAGGCAAGGATTCGATGCTTATGGCTAAGCTTTTGCAGGAGCTTAAGAAGCATGGCAAGGTGCCGTTTGACTTGGTATTTTTGATAATGAACCCGGGTTACAGACAGGATAACTGGGAGATCATCTTAAATAATGCAAAAATATTAGGAATAGAGCTTACAGTATTTAATACAGATATATTTGATACGGTTGCAGATATTGAAAGAAATCCATGCTATCTTTGTGCGAGAATGAGAAGAGGATATCTTTATTCGAAGGCGAAGGAGCTTGGATGCAACAAAATTGCGCTCGGACATCATTTTGATGATGTGATCGAGACAACACTTATGGGCATGCTTTATAGCGGAAAGATAGAAACAATGATGCCGAAGCTTCACAGTCAGAATTTTTCAGGAATGGAGCTTATAAGACCAATGTATCTTATCAGAGAGGAAGCAATCAAGGCATGGCGTGATTACAATCATCTGGGATTTATCCAGTGTGCATGCAGATTTACAGAAAATTGTGTCAGCTGCGGAGGAGGGCGAGGATCTAAGAGAGATGAAATGAAGGAGCTTATCGCCAGGTTTAGAGAAACAAGTGATGTAATTGATATGAATATTTTCAGGAGTGTTCACAATATAAACCTAAGAACCGTTATCGGATATCATAAAGACGATTGGACATATAATTTCCTGGATGACTATGATAAGTATAAATCTTAAAAACAATCTGAAACATAGCACATGTGGTAGAAATATATAAATATCAATACAATATTGGGGTCAAAGTGGTGACGATTGCGTGGAAAAGCCGCGAGACTTGATTTTTGCTATGTATTAGTGTATAATCAGCCATAGTAAAAAGAATTTACCCTTCAAAAATTTTTTTTACAAAATTAATAAACCCCTTATTAATTTTATATTCCCCTTGAAGCACCCGAGTAGCTCCCCTACATGGGTGCTTCTTTTTGCGCTATGCAGAAACTGTGCATAGAGGTAAGCATTGCAAATGCAGAATATCTCATATATAATATCCACGATAGAAAAAGGAAGCGGAAAAGGAAAATAATGCAGCTATATGAATTTATCGCACCGTGCCATTTTGGACTGGAGACGGTATTAAAAAGAGAAATAAATGATCTTGGATATGAGATCACAAAGGTAGAAGACGGAAAGGTGACATTTGCAGGTGATGCCGAAGCGGCAGCCTATGCAAATATCTTTTTAAGAACGACCGAGCGTATTTTGTGGAAGATAGGAGAATTTAAGGCAGAAACATTTGATGAGCTTTTTGAAAAAACAAAAGCACTTCCATGGGAAAACTTCATACCGCAAAACGGTAAATTTTGGGTTGCAAAAGCAAATTCCGTGAAGAGCAAGCTGTTCAGTCCGTCAGATATACAATCAATAATGAAAAAAGCAATGGTAGAAAGACTTAAGCAAAGCTATCATGTTGAATGGTTTGAAGAGGATGGAGCACAGTTCCCGATCAGGGTTTCTATTATAAAGGATATTGTGACTGTAGGCCTTGATACAACCGGGGTTTCACTTCATAAAAGAGGTTATAGAAAGCAGACAGTAAAGGCGCCGATCACGGAGACTTTGGCAGCTGCACTTTTGCTGCTGACACCATGGAAAAAGGGAAGGATTTTGGTAGATCCGTTCTGCGGAAGCGGTACATTCCCGATCGAGGCAGCACTTATAGCATCAAATACTGCACCGGGAATCAAAAGGAATTTTATTTCAGAGAGCTGGACGCATCTTATCGGAAATGAGATATGGACATCTGTAAGAGAGGATGCATCAGACAGGATTGATACAAATATAGATACAGATATTCAGGGATATGATCTTGATGGCATTACTGTTGCAATGGCAAGAGAAAATGCCAAAGAAGCAGGTGTAGATAAAATGATCCATCTGCAGCAAAGAGGTATTGACAGGCTTTCACATTCCGGAAAATACGGCTTTATCATAACCAATCCGCCGTATGGAGAGAGACTTGAAACAAAGGAGAACCTTCCTGATATATATAAAACACTTGGGGAGCGTTTTTTTGCTCTTGACAGCTGGTCGATGTATGTTATAACAGCATATGAAGAAGCTCAAAGATATATAGGAAGAAATGCAGATAAGAACCGCAAGATATACAATGGAATGATGAAAACATATTTTTATCAGTATATCGGACCGAGACCGCCAAAGAGGAAGGTTGATATTGTATGAGGATAATATTTGCAACAGGAAACAAAGGGAAGCTTCGAGAGATAAATGATATTTTAAAGGATTTAAATATACCGATTGTTTCCCTTAAGGATGCAGGCATAACGTCTGAGCCCGAGGAGACGGGCGTAACGTTTGAGGAAAATGCTGTTATAAAAGCCAAATATGCGGCAGATATGCTTAAGGATGAGGATGCTATATTTATGGCTGATGATTCCGGACTTGAGGTTGATGCGCTTGGCGGTGAGCCCGGGGTATATTCTGCAAGATATATGGGCGAAGACACTCCATACAGCATTAAAAATAAAAATATAATCGATCGATTAGACGGAATAGAAAATGACAAACGAACAGCGCGATTTGTATGTGCCATAGCAGCTGTACTTCCGGATGGGAGTACGATAGCTACGAGAGGAACAATAGAAGGAAAGATCGGATATGAGGAAAGAGGAGCAAACGGCTTCGGATATGATCCGATATTTTATCTGCCTGACATGAGCTTATCAACAGCGGAGCTTTCTCCGGATGAAAAAAATAAGATAAGCCACAGAGGAAAAGCGCTGGAAGCAATGAAGAATAAATTAAAAGAGATATATAAATAAGGAGAGAATCATGAAGATTACTTTAAAAGATGGTTCCGCGAAGGAATATGCATCACCGATCAGCATTATAGATATAGCTAAGGATATAAGCGAGGGGCTTGCAAGAGCAACAGTTGCAGGTGAGGTTGACGGAGAGGTTAAGGATCTTCGAACTGTTATTGATAAGGATTGTACATTAAATCTTCTTACAGCAAAGGATGAAGAAGGACTTAGAGTTCTTCGCCATACTTGCTCTCATGTTATGGCTGAGGCTGTAAAGAATCTGTTCCCTAACGCAAAGCTTGCAATAGGACCGTCAATAGACGAAGGATTTTATTATGATTTTGATTCAGAGCCTTTTTCAAGAGATGATCTTGATGCCATTGAAAAAGAAATGAAGAAGATCATAAAGAAAGGAAATAAGCTCAATAAATTTACTCTTCCGAGAGAAGAAGCAATCAAATATATGCAGGAGAGAAACGAGCCGTATAAAGTTGAGCTTATAGAGGATCTTCCGCAGGGAGAAGAAATTTCATTTTATGAGCAGGGCGATTTTGTTGATCTTTGTGCGGGACCGCATATGCAGAGCACAAAGAATATTAAGGCATATAAGCTTATATCATCATCCATGGCATATTGGAGAGGTGACGAAAAGAAAGCAAGACTTCAGAGAATATATGCAACTGCCTTTGCAACAAAGGAAGAGCTTGAGGCTTATCTGGCACATCTTGAAGACATCAAAATGAGAGATCACAATAAGCTCGGAAGAGACATGGAGCTCTTTACTACAGTTGATGTTATAGGGCAGGGACTTCCGCTCCTTCTTCCTAACGGAACAAAGATGGTCATGAAGATGCAGAGATGGATAGAAGATCTTGAGGACAAAGAGTGGGGATATGTAAGAACAAAGACTCCGCTTATGGCAAAGAGTGACCTTTACAAGATATCAGGACACTGGGATCATTATCTTGACGGAATGTTCGTGCTTGGAGATCCGGCAGACAAGGAGTGCATGGCTCTTAGACCTATGACATGTCCATTCCAGTATTACGTATACAAAAACTCACAGAAATCATACAGAGACCTTCCGTACAGAATGGGAGAAACCTCTACTCTTTTCAGAAATGAAGATTCAGGAGAAATGCACGGACTTACAAGAGTACGTCAGTTTACAATTTCCGAAGGACACAATGTAATTCGTCCTGATCAGGCTGAAGAGGAGCTTCAGAACTGCCTTGAGCTTGCAATGTATGTATTGAAGACATTGGGACTTCAGGATGATGTTACTTACAGACTTTCAAAATGGGATCCTAAAAATACAGAAAAATATTTAGGAGACGAGCATTACTGGGAAAGCACACAGGGTGTATTAAGACATATCCTTCAGAGAAATAATGTTGTATTTACAGAAGCTGACGGAGAGGCTGCTTTCTACGGACCAAAGGTTGATATACAGGCAAAGAATGTATATGGCAAGGAAGATACAATGATCACAATTCAGCTCGATTGTGCAATAGCTGAGAACTTTGATCTTTATTATATAGATCAAAATGGTGATAAGGTACGTCCTTACATAATACACAGAACATCTCTTGGATGCTATGAAAGAACACTTGCATGGCTTATCGAAAAATATGCCGGAAAATTCCCGGTTTGGCTGTGTCCGGAGCAGGTTAGAGTACTTCCTATATCCGAAAAATATGCAGATTATGCAGAGACTGTCAGAAAAGAGCTTGCAAAAGCAGGTGTAGATGTAACAGCCGACAACCGTTCGGAAAAGATCGGATTTAAGATAAGAGAAGCTCAAAATAAAAAAATTCCGTATATGCTTATCGTAGGAGCAAATGAGGAGGCAGAGGGTCTTGTTTCAGTCCGCACAAGAAGCGGCGGAGATAAGGGTCAGATGGCGCTTTCAAAGTTTGTTGATGAGATTAAGGAAAAGATTGCTTCAAAAACAACAGAAGAGCCTTGAGCCGGAGAAGATAATGCCTGCAAGCAAAGATAAAAAAAAGAAAAAATCAAGTCCGGTTTTTGTAATTATAATAATAATATGTCTTGCTGTTGCTGCATATGCGGCATACAACCTTATAAGCATATGGCTTGAATACAAAACCGGACAGGATGAATATAATGATCTGAAGAAATATACAGTTGAAACGACAGATGTACAGACAGCAGATGCAGAACAGCAGTCTGACACACAGCAGGACATCGAAAAACCGCCTATAGAGATAGACTTTGCGTCACTTAAAAGCATTAATTCAGATATTGCCGGCTGGCTTTATATGGGAGCCGAGAATATAAGCTATCCTGTTGTGCATTACTCGGATAATGATTTTTATCTGCACAGAACCTTTGAAAAGACAGATAACTTTGCGGGAACGCTGTTCATAGATTACCAGAATAAAGGTGATCTTACAGATCCGAATACGATCATATACGGACATAACATGAAGGACAGATCAATGTTCGGAAAGCTGAAGCTTCTGTATGAAAATGGTGATTATGCAAATGATGATACCTTCTGGATAATAACCGAAAAGACAGCTTATAAATATAAGATGTTCAGCATTCACAGAACTGTAGATACAAGTGATGTATATACTCTGTTTTCGGGACCGTGCGAGGATGTAAAGTCATACATTGAAAAGAATATTTCCGAGTCGCTTGTTCAGCTGCCGATTGACAGCTATGATGAAAACAGCAAGGTAGTTACGTTGTCTACATGCCAGGCAGCAACAGGTGATGAAAGATTTGTTGTACAGGGAATTCTTGTAAAAGAGGTTGCAATGAATTAGGAGGTGCACTATGGATAAGATTCAGGAGCTGCAAAGGATAATTGACGAACATGACAATATCGTATTTTTCGGAGGGGCCGGAGTCTCAACCGAAAGCGGAATACCTGATTTCAGAAGTGTGGACGGGCTCTATAATCAAAAATATGATTATCCTCCGGAAACAATGCTCAGCCATTCCTTTTTTGTAAGACATACGGATGAGTTTTTCAGATTTTATAAGGATAAGGTGCTGGCACTTGGAGCAAAGCCAAATGCAGCACACTATAAGCTTGCAGAACTTGAGGAAGCAGGAAAGCTTAAGGCAGTTATTACACAAAATATAGACGGACTTCATCAGGCTGCCGGAAGCAAAAATGTACTTGAGCTGCATGGAAGTGTACACAGAAACTACTGTACAAAATGCGGACGATTTTTTGACGGACAATATATTGCAGCTGCAAGTGGAGTTCCGAAGTGTGACGAATGCGGTTCGGTGATAAAGCCGGATGTTGTCTTGTATGAGGAAGGATTAAATAACAAGACGATAAATGATGCCGTAAATGCTATAAGAAATGCGCAGGTCATAATAGTCGGGGGAACCTCGCTTGTAGTATATCCTGCGGCAGGCCTTATTGATTATTTTAATGGAGATAAGATTGTTCTTATAAATAAAGGCTCAACAAGCCGGGATAATATGGCAGATCTTCTCATTACTGAGCCGATAGGCAAGGTTATGGAGCAGATAAGGGTGAATTAAATGCATTGAAAGAATAGCGGATATATGCTATTATTTTAACCGCGATAATTAAAAGATCATATCAGATTGGAGATCAGATGAACAAAGTAATATTAATGGGAAGGCTGACAAGAGATCCTGATGTCAGATATTCAGCAGGCGAAAATGCATCTGCAGTTGCCAGATATACACTTGCTGTAGACAGAAGATTCAAGCGTGACTCGGATCAGACAGCAGATTTCATTAGCTGTGTTGCTTTCGGAAGAGCAGCAGAGTTTGCTGAGAAGTATTTTCATCAGGGAATCAAGATAGCAATAACCGGTCGTATCCAGACAGGAAGCTATACAAATCGAGATGGAAATAAGGTTTATACAACAGATGTTGTAGTTGAGGAGCAGGAGTTTGCGGAGAGCAAGAGCGCATCAGCTGAAAATTCAGCAGGATATGCTTCAAGAAATACAGCTCAAGATGCTCCGGCACCTATGTCAGATGACGGATTTATGAATATTCCGGATGGAATAGACGAGGAGCTTCCGTTTCACTAAAAAAGCTAAAGTTTAATTGCTGCGGCCGGTTGTATGCCGGCCGTTTTTTCCTTTTTAAGAATACCGTGACAGGAGATGCAGATGGACGATAAGAACAGTGTATCAGATAAACCGGGGCAGCTTAGAAGCTATTCTGTTTTTTTGAGCGGGATGCTTCTTTTGCTCATTATATTCAATATTTTTGTTTATGTCCGTGAATTCTACTCGGGACTTATCATGACCTGCGGCTTGATAGTATACCTTATTATCATAGTTGTTTTTTACTATTCAAAAAAGAAAAACGCTTTGCAGGATTTGATCGATTATACATCACACTATGCATGCCTTCAAAACAAGCTCATGGAAAAATTTGATTTTCCGTATTTTATTCTTAACAGAGACGGAAAAGTGCTTTGGGCAAATAAGAGCTTCGACGAACTTATACCGGAAATTGCAAAGCATAGAGGCAGGATGATCACAGATCTTATACCCGGAATTACAGTGTCAATGCTTCCAAAGACAGATTATGAAACAAACTGTAATATTGAATATAAAGATATCAAATTCAAGGTAAATATCAGATCGATAACAGACGGGGAAAAGACTAAGAATTTTACATTTCCGGACATAAAAAACTCAGAATTAAAGAAAATATATGCGGTAACACTCTTTGATGAAACTCAGCTTCTTGATTATATGAAGAAGTATGAGGACGAGACAATGGTAACAGCACTTTTGTATCTCGATAATTACGAGGAAGCGCTGGAGAGTGTTGAGGAGGTAAGCCGTTCTATCCTGACAGCGCTTATCGACAGAAAGATAAATCAGTATTTCAATGGTTTTGACTGCATTGTGCGTAAATATGAAAAGGATAAATATCTTATTCTTATGCGTACAAGCGCAATGAAGGAGATGGGCGAAAAACGATTTGCTCTTCTTGAGGAAATAAAGGAAATAAACAATACATACAATGATATTTCGGTTACACTTAGTATAGGTATCGGAAGTGCACAGGGTTCATATGTAAAGAATCTGGAGGCGGCGCGCATATGTATTGATCTGGCTCTCGGAAGAGGCGGAGATCAGGTCGTAATAAAAAATGTAGACAGTATCCAGTATTTTGGCGGAAAATCACAGGCTGTTGAAAAGAGTACAAAGGTTAAAGCCAGAGTTAAAGCGCATGCCCTGCGTGAGTTTATGGGTGTTTCTGATAAGGTCATCGTAATGGGACACCAGAGAACGGATATAGATTCCTTCGGTGCTGCAGTCGGCATATTCAGAGCAGCACATACGATGAATAAAAAGGTGCATATCGTTATTGATGGTGTATCAGCGGCATTGAAGCCATTTATTGATGCGTTTAAACGTGATTCATCATATAGCGAGGATATGTTTATATCATGTGAGAAGGCGAAGGACATTATAGATGACAGAACACTTCTTATTGTAGTTGATACAAGCAAGCCGGGTTATACCTGCTGTGAGGAGCTGCTTGATATGACTAAGAATATAGTTGTATTTGACCATCACAGACAGAGCAGCGATGTCATAAAAAATTCAATGCTGTCATATATAGAGCCATATGCATCATCAGCCTGTGAAATGATAGCCGAGATTCTTCAGTATTTTGCAGAAAATCTTAAGCTTAAAAGTATTGAAGCAGATGCTATGTATGCAGGAATGGTAGTTGATACTGACAATTTCGTACAAAAGACAGGTGTTCGAACCTTTGAAGCGGCTGCATATCTAAGACGTCATGGAGCTGATGTTACAAGGGTAAGAAAGATGTTCAGAGAGGACATGACAGATTATCTTGCTAAGGGTGAGGTAATAAGAAATGTCAAGCTTTTCAGAGAATGTTATGCGATATCAACATGGCAGGCTGACGGAATAGATCAGCCGACAATAATAGGAGCACAGGCAGCAAATGAACTGCTTAATATAATAGGTGTAAAAGCATCTTTTGTACTGACAAGCTATAACGGCACAATATTCATAAGCGCAAGAGCCATAGATGAAGTAAATGTCCAGCTTATAATGGAACGTATCGGCGGCGGCGGCCATATGAATATTGCCGGGGCTCAGCTTTCAAATATGAGCACGGAGGCTGCAGAGGAGAAGCTTAAACAGGTGCTTGCTGATATGATAGACGGAGGAGAGGTCTGAAGATAAATTCTTCAAAGCTGATCCGATACATGGCAGATATGTAAGAAGAGGAGAAAAAATGAAAGTAATTTTATTACAGGATGTTAAATCACTTGGAAAAAAAGGTGAGGTCGTAAATGTAAGCGACGGATATGCAAGAAATATGCTGCTTCCAAAAAAACTGGGAGTGATCGCAGATGCAAAAAATATGAATGATCTCAAGCTTCAGAAGGCACATGAGGAGAAAATAGCAGCAGAGAATTTACAGGCGGCAAAGGATCTGGCTGAGGTTATTTCAAAATGCACTGTTGAGATCAAGCTTAAGGTCGGAGAAGGCGGAAGGGTTTTCGGTTCTGTTTCGGCTAAGGAGATAACAGATGCCGCAAAGGATCAGTTAAAGCTTGATATAGATAAAAAGAAGCTTCAGATGTCGGGACCTATAAAAACTCTCGGAGTAACAGAAGTAAGCGTAAAGCTTCATCCAAAGGTTACAGCACAGCTTAAGGTACACGTATCAGAAGCGTAAAGCATAAGCAAATAGTTCTTTAGGAGTAGTTATGGAAGAGGCTTTAATAAAAAGAATACTTCCCCATAATGTAGAGGCGGAGCAGTCGGTCATAAGCTCAATGCTTATGGGGCGCGAGGCAATAGAAACTGCAAGCGAAATCCTTTCGGGAGATGATTTTTATCAGCATCAATATGGGCTTGTATTCGAAGCAATTGTTGAATTATATAATGAAGGAAAAGCTGTAGACCTGATTACTCTGCAGGATAGATTAAGGCAGAAAAATCTTCCGCCCGAGATATCGGATATGGAATTCGTCAGGGATCTGCTTGCATCGCAGACAACATCTGTAAATGTAAAGGAATATGCGACGATCGTAAGCGAAAAAGCTCTTCTTAGAAGACTTATAAAGGCTTCGGAGGAGGTTGAAAACGCATGCTACATGAACAATGGCCCTGTAGAAGAATTGCTTGAGGAATCCGAAAAAAAGCTTTTTAAAATATTTCAGCTTAAAGATCAGAATGAATTTACTCCTATAAGAAAGATCGTACTTGATACGCTTGAAAATATAGAAAAGGCATCAAAAGTAAAGGGAAATGTAACAGGTATCGCATCGGGATTTACGGATCTTGATTTCATGACATCAGGATTTCAAAATTCCGATCTTGTAATATTTGCTGCAAGACCGGCTATGGGTAAGACGTCATTTGTCTTAAATGTTGCCGAGCATATGGCATTCAAGCAAAAGAAGTCAATAGCGATATTTAGTCTTGAGATGTCAAAGCAGCAGCTTGTAAACAGGCTTTTTGCAATGGAGGCCAGAGTGGACTCCAAGACCTTAAGAAACGGATCGCTTAAGGATGAGGAGTGGTCAAGGCTGATAGAAAGTGCTAGTATAGTCGGAAATTCAAAGCTGCTGATCGATGATACACCGGGAATTACCGTAAGAGAGCTAAGATCAAAATGCCGAAAGTTTCAGCTTGAGCATGGACTTGATATAGTTATGATCGACTATTTGCAGCTTATGTCTGGAAGCGGAAGAAGAAGCGATTCAAGACAGCAGGAAATATCAGATATATCAAGAGCACTTAAGGTACTTGCCCGTGAGTTAAACGTACCGATAATAGCACTTTCGCAGCTGAGCCGTGCTGTGGAAGGCAGAACTGATCACAGGCCTATGCTTTCAGATCTTCGTGAATCCGGAGCTATTGAGCAGGATGCGGATATCGTCATGTTTCTTTATCGAGATGAAGTTTACAATAAGGACACTGAGGATAAGGGCGTTGCAGAGGTTATTATTGCTAAGCAAAGAAACGGCCCTATAGGAACAGTTAAGCTGGCATGGCTTGCTGATTATACGAAATTTACAAATCTGGCAAAATAAAAACAAACGAAATCACCGAGGATAAGTCTAATAGAGACTTTTTTCGGTGATTTTTTGTGTCTGCACGTTTGAGGCGGCACTCTTAATAACGTTCGGAAGTGAGTTTTCCAAAATAAGAGAGAAATAGTCTGCTGCCTTTTGGGGATCGTGGCCTTTTTTATCCGTGAATTCATCGATGAGAAGTCCTGCTACGGCTTCGGTATAGAAATGCACCAGAAATTCTTTAAAGTGTGCATCTGTGTGAATGCCGAGATTTTGCTCAGTGCTTTGAATAAATTTTTTTATGACACCTTCAAAGTCAGCATAGAAAAAGCGTTTCATTTCATTTCTGCCCATGCTGTCATAGGCACAGCACAAAAGGTGTTTGTTTTCCTGTACATAGTTCATCGCAAATATCACGGCCTCCCGATAATCTACCAGCAGGTCGAACTGTTTGATCACTTCGATAGCTTCCTCATTCAGCAGCCATTTAAGCAGAGCATATATGTCCTCAAAGTGATAATAGAAAGTCTTGCGGTTAACACCGCAGTCCGCAATGATCTCACTGATCGTTATCTTAGAGAGCGGCTTCTTCTCCATAAAGCTTTTTAACGAAGCGGCAAGTGTCCGTTTTGTGTTTAAAGTAGTGACCTCGTGTTTCATAATATCCTCCGTTTTGTTTATTATACATTTGTCCGGTAAAGCGTTCAACCGTCAGCAGAATAACATTTGCCCATCAAATCAATCCGATTTGACCGGTTTTTACATAAATACAGCCTATTTGACCGTTTTATTTCTGCTTTTCCTTCACGATACTGATGTCTGAAATCGAAGAAAGGAGCGGAAATTAACATTGATGACAAGATTTTATAGACATGTAGTGGATCATCGGAAATTGATCATTGCTATTTTTCTTAGCTTGTTTGCCATATGTGCAATCTGCAAACAGTTTGTGGCTGTAAACTATAACATGAATGACTATCTGCCGCCAAATAGTGCATCTACACAGGCACTTGATCTGATGGATAGCGAATACGACGGAGGCATCCCAAATGCCCGTGTGATGATAAAAGGTGTTACTGTTCCGCAGGCACTTGAATATAAGGAAAAGCTGCTTGAAGCAGATGGGGTAACTGACGTGACATGGCTTGATGATGTGGCAAGTGTGACTGTACCGCTGGAAACATTGGATGCTGATACAGTGGAAGCCTATTACAAGGACGGCAATGCCCTGTTTACCGTGACTATTGATAAGGATAAACGTATAGATGCAGTCAATGCGATCAGGGACATTATAGGAGATGACAACGCTATGACCGGCAGTGCTGTGACTACGGCAGTAGCTACGACAAGTACGGTCAATGAAGTCACGACTATTGCAATAATTGCTGTTGTTTTTGTGCTGTTGGTACTGATACTTACTACGACATCGTTTGCAGAACCGTTTCTCGTGCTGGCAGGACTTGGAGTTGCTGTTGTTATTAATGCGGGCAGCAATTTGATGTTCGGAGAAATTTCATTTGTGACCAATGCAGCAGGCAATATCCTTCAGCTTGCTGTTTCCCTTGATTACTCCGTATTCCTTTTGCACCGCTTTGCTGAGTGCAGGCGAAAAATCAGTGACCCGAAGGAGGCCATGGTTCAGGCACTTACGATGTCTACGACATCCATACTCTCAAGCGGACTGACAACAGTTATCGGCTTTTTGGCGCTGTGTTTGATGCAGTTTCAGATCGGACCCGATCTTGGTATTGCCTTGGCAAAGGGTGTGGCGATCAGCCTGATCACGGTATTTACATTTATGCCGGCACTGATTTTATGTACTTATAAACTCATTGATAAAACGAATCACCGTTCCTTTATGCCGAATTTTAAGGGCTTTGGGAAATTTGTCAGCCGTGTGATGAGGCCGATGGTCATTATCTTTGCTATTCTTATAGTCCCGTGTTATCTGGCATCAAATGCGAACAGCTTTTATTACGGTGCATCCCATATATTCGGCAGTTCCACCCAGCTAGGCGCAGACACAAAGAAAATAGAGGATGCATTCGGCAAGCAGGATACATATGTGCTTATTGTTCCTAAGGACAGCACCGCCACGCAGGCAGAGCTGTCGGAATCACTGCATAAAATCCCGCAGGTTAAGAGCATTATATCTTATGTAGATACAGTGGGAGAAACGATTCCGGAAGAGTATCTGGACAGCGGTACGCTTTCTAAGCTGAACAGTAAGAATTACACCCGCATGGTGCTTACAGTAGATGTCGATTATGAGGGTGATGAGACATTTTCATTAGTAGAAAACATACGAAATACTGCAGAGAGGTTTTATCCCGGCACATGGTATCTGGCAGGAGAAGGTGTTTCTACATACGATCTGATGGACACTGTCACTGCCGATATGATAAAGGTCAATCTGGTCGCCATTGCGGCTGTATTCATTGTACTGCTATTTTCGATGAAGTCTATTGTGCTGCCGATTATTTTGGTGTTGTCCATAGAAACTGCGATCTGGATCAATCTGTCCATCCCGTATTTCAGTGATCAAACCATTTTCTACATTGCATATCTCATCATCAGCTCCATTCAGCTGGGGGCAACTGTGGATTACGCTATTCTGTTTACTGATCGATACAAAGAGATGCGGCAGACTTATACGAAAAAAAAGGCAATTGTACAGACAATATCCGCTGTAGCTGTATCGGTACTGACATCAGGCTGTGTACTGACGGTAGTGGGCTTCCTGCTGGGTATCTTCTCGACTCACGGACTGCTGTCTCAGCTTGGTTATTTCCTTGGAAAAGGAACACTTTGCTCGCTTGCCATTGTACTGTTTGTACTGCCGGGTCTTTTGTATCTATTTGATAAGTTGATCATAAAAAACAAAAAATCCAAGGAGGTTATTTAGCGATGAAACATATATATAAGATCACTGCTGCTGCAATGCCCGTGCTGCTCATAGGTTCATTAACAATTCCGGTATTTGCCGCCGAAGCGGCTCCGTCATCAAAGGAGGAAGTTATCTATGTTATGACTGATGCGGCCGGGAAAATTACAGATATGGAAGCGGTCAATATTTTTGCCGGCGGCAGTATTACCGATTACGGTGATTATTCCGCTGTAAAAATGCTCAATACAACGGATGAAATTACTCAAAGCGGAGATAAGATCACTTTTTCTTCAGATGCTGACAAGGTATACTATCAGGGAACATTAAAGGATAAGGATATTCCGTGGAATATTTCCATCCGCTATTTTCTTGACGGAAAGGAATATTCTGCTAAAGACGTTGCAGGAAAGAGCGGTAAATTAAAGATTACCTTTTCGGTCAGCCAAAATGAGAACTGCAAGGACAGTTTCTATGATGACTATGCTTTGCAGGCATCGTTTACACTAGATACCGACATTTGCAAGAATATTACTTCAAGCGGTGCAACTGTTGCCAATGTAGGTAACGATAAACAGTTTACATATACGATATTGCCGGGTAAGGGCATTGATACTGAAATTTGTGCCGATGTAACAGATTTTGAAATGAGTTCTGCCTCTATTAACGGTGTTCGTCTGAATATGGATTTTGAAGTAGATGATACTGAAATTACGGATAAGGTAAATGAGATCATTTCGGCAATTGGAAGTATTGACGATGGTGCAGCAGATGTGAGCGATGCAAGCGGAAAATTATCTGATGCTACAGGAACTTTATATAGCAAGGTTGGAGAATTGAATGATGGCGTTGGAAGTCTAACCAGCGGTGCGGGTGAATTGTATTCCGGCCTTTTAAGCATTACACAAAAGAACGATCAATTGACAGGTGCGGCATATACGGCATATGAAGGACTTTGCAGTGCTGCTGCGGCAGCACTCAATACACAGCTTAGCGACAACGGAATGGAGACAATATCACTTACTCCCTCAAACTATTCTTCTGTATTGATGGATCTTTTGGGAAAGATGGATGCTGATGCTGTATATGACAAGGCCTATCAGGAGGCGCTGCAGCAGGTAACTGCGCAGGTGGAGGCACAGGCAGATGATCTGTATAACAGCTATCTGAAATTGCAGGCAAATTCGATTTATTTAGAGTATGTTTCCGCTAAGGCAGATACGCTTTATGCAAGTGTTGCTTCACAGGCTGTCTATGAGCAGCTGATAGAGAGTGGTTATACAGAAACACAGGCAAAAGCATTTTTGGAAACACCGGAAGGACAGGCGCAAGTAGAGCAGGCTGTATCCGGTATGACTGATGAACAGAAAGAGCAAATTTTAAATGCGGGTGCTGCGAATCTGACAGACGAGCAGAAAGAGCAGATCCTTAAGGGAGCTTTAGCATCTTTGACTGATGAACAGAAGTCGCAGATCAAGCAAGGCTATATTCAGCAGATGATGGCATCAGAAGATGTGACAGCTAAGATCAATGCTGCTGTATCAACAGTTGGTTCCGCTGCACAGCAGGTATCTTCACTTAAAGGACAGCTTGATAATTATGGTGCTTTCTATCAGGGACTTTTGGATTATACAGGAGCTGTCAGTGATGCTGCCACAGGAGCCGGAACATTAAAAGTAAATATGGATACGCTTTACAGTAACACAGGAACATTAGAGATCTCTGTCGGAGAACTAAATGATGCTGTAGGTGAACTGTATAGCGGGACAAAGGATCTGGCAAGCGGAACGTCTGAATTTGCAGATAAGACATCGGATATGGATACGAAGATCAGTGAAGAAATCGCTTCCATGACATCATCTATCACAGGCGGAGGTGCCGAAGTGGTATCATTTGTTTCCGACAAAAATACAAATGTTGACTCCGTACAATTCGTCATTAAAACAGCAGCAGTTGAAAAAGCAGAAGCTGCAGAAAGTGATGTACAACAGGAAGAAACTCTTAATTTCTGGCAAAAGCTGCTTAGGCTGTTCGGAGTATATTGATATAAAAAAGAAAACGGTGCAATCCTTTGTGGATTACACCGTTTTTTAATTCATTAGCTAGCTGCCTATGATCTAGGCATCCGTTTTATTTGCTTAAGCTTCTTTGATAGCGCCTGTTGGACATGCACCTTCACAAGCTCCGCAATCGATACATGAATCAGCATCGATAACATATGTTGTATCTCCAGCAGCGATAGCTCCTACAGGGCAATCACCTGCACATGTTCCGCAACTAACACAATCATCTGTGATCATACGTGGCATAATAATAGTCCTCCTTATTTAAATACTTTTAGGTTCTCTCTCTTTAACCTAAACGACATTTTAATACAATTTTCAATTTAATACAAGTGAAAAAAGGAATATTTAAAAATAGAGCAAAATATAGTATAATGGCGGAATGAAAAATTCAGACTTGGAAAGTAAGATACATATAATAGAAGAAACAGATGAATATATAGTAGCTTATAAGCCGGCAGGACTTTCGGTACAAAGCAAAAGACTGACTGAAAAGACGCTTGAAACGGCTATAAGGGCTGATAATAGGCATATCAAATATCTATCAGCAGTAAACAGACTGGATCAGCCTGTTGAGGGGCTTGTATTATTGGCTAAAAATCCGGCATCAGCTGCTAAGCTTACAAAGCAGATCAGCGAGCATTCAGTAACAAAAGAATATCTTGCTGTTGTAGAGGGGATGCCGCAGCAAAGAGAAGGTATTCTTGAGGACTATCTTCTAAGAGATGGAGCAACAAACACCTCATCAGTAGTAGAAGATGGAACCAAAGGTGCAAAAAAGGCAAGACTTTCTTATATCTGCGAAAAGAGAGCAGGAAATTTAAGCCTGCTTAGGATAAGCTTGTATACCGGACGACATCATCAGATAAGAGTGCAGCTTGCAAATGCAGGCATGCCTATACTAGGCGACAGAAAATACAATAGATCAAATAATAATGATACAGCTTTTCCGGCACTTTGCGCGTGCTGTCTTGAATTTACAGATCCTAAAGGAAAAAAGAGAATGCATTATGAGGCAGAGCCTATGGGCAAAGCGTTTAGAGAAATACAGACATATGGAGAGATGGCTAAATGAAAAGTATTGCAAAAAGAGTGCTTATACTTTTAGGGATATTTGCAGCAAGCTTTATTTTTTTTACAATTGCACTAAACAGGCATGAAGTCGAAAAGACTAAAAGCATGGGTGACTCAACCTTGCCTGTTTTTTTTATGAAGCAGAATGACAGCCTTATAAACAGGATGTATGGTTATAAGCAGGCAATAGATGAAGTGACTTTAAGAGATAACCTGACTCTGCTGCCGGCAGATAAAACGTTAAATGTTGCAGTAAAGGCCTACGGAAATGATATAAATGATGCGGAATATCAGGTGACATCTCTGAAGGACGGAAGCTTAGTTGAAAATGGCAAGATAAAAACCTTTGAGACAGACGGTGAATATTTAACGGCTTCATTTTCGTTAAGTGCCGAATATGAGATGAAGCAGGAATATATGCTTAGATTTACTGTAAGCATAGGAGGCTCTGATACATATTACTATACAAGGATAGTGCAAAGAAACGGACAGAACCTTGATGGCTATATTGCATATGCACAGTCATTTTATCGAAATTGTCTGGATAAAAACCTGACAGATGATATGCAAAATCAGCTTGAGACAGAAAGTTCCAATGTAAACAGCAGTCTGCACAGCGTTACTCTTAAATCAGACAAGGAGCAGCTTAGGTGGGGAAATCTTACAACAACGCTTGTAAAGGAGGCTGTGCCTACTATACTTGAGATAAATGAGTCAACGGTAAGCTTGAGCCAAGAATATATAATATCATCCACAGACGACAATGAAAAAGAAGAGAAATATATCGTTAAAGAATTTTATAGGATGAGAACAAATCAGGACAGCATTGTTCTGCTTGATTATGAAAGGACAGCAACTCAGATTTTTGACGGTCAGCTTTCGGTTTTGGATTCTGAAAGCCTTAATCTTGGAATTACAGGAAAGGATGTCAATTATACCGCAAATGATAATGCAGATATAGCGGTTTTTGCCCAGGCAGGTGAGCTTTGGCAATATAATAGGTCAGCAAATAAGGTGACGAAGCTTTTCGGAGCTAAAACCAATGATCTTACAGATGACAGGATCTTTGCCGATGAATACAATATTTCAATCGCGTCCGTTTCAAATGAAGGAAATACAACATTCATTGTCTACGGATATCAGGCTTTAGGCAGTCGCGAGGGTACAGTCGGGGTAAGCATTTATCAATATGATAACGAAACAAATACGATAAATGAGCTTTTATTTGTGCCTATAAAAGATTCATATGAATTAGCTGAGCAGGGGCTGTCAAGGCTGGCATATGTAAATACAAAAGATCAATGCTTCCTGTACTATGATGATACGGTTTATATGATACAGATCGATGATGGCACAGTGACAGCGCTTCAAAGTGAGCTTAGCTGGCCGGAGGTATCTACGTCTGCATCACAGATGAGAGTAGCATGGAATACTACGGATTCAGAGCTTCCAAAGCAGATCTGTGAGCTTAACCTTGAGACCGGAGAAACTACCAATATAGATTCGCCTGATGGTGACAGCATAAAGGTTCTGGGCTACGCGGGAGAGGATATAATCTATGGTCTCGCACATGA
Organism: bacterium; assembly: GCA_963660835.1. Classification (GTDB taxonomy): domain Bacteria; phylum Bacillota; class Clostridia; order Lachnospirales; family Lachnospiraceae; genus Alectryocaccobium. Next base: position 28,812 of record CAVLAA010000003.1, on the reverse strand, counting down.
TTCGGACTGTTATACAGAAGGAAACGGCAATGTGAAATTTCCTATGTATAGAGTATGTATAAGAAATCAGCAGGGAGAGCTTGTAAAGGATTACAGCATAGACGGCATTTATGTTATGGGCATAAAGCAGGATGATGATCTTATAATACTTGAAAGAGCAGAAAATCAGGGAGGAGTCTGGACATCCATATCTGAGGATAGATTTATCCATTATATGCCGGATACCGAAAATACAGTAGATATCAAACTTACTGTTGATAACAGAAAGGGAACGGAGGTTAAGCTGACATTTTCAACAACAGGCGAGATTTCAAACCTGTTGACAATGGATGCAAGATATTCTGATTCTGATAATACAAAAAGTCTTGAAATAGAAGAATTGAAATACTCGGATGACAATTATTATGTATATTCAAAAGGACATTTGAATACAATATACAAGAGTATCAACAGTGCAATTATTGCAGCTGATCATACGAAGGGAGTCGTTCTTGATTCAAGTCAGCAGTATGTATGGGAGAGAGGAAATGTCCAAACAAGCATCAAGCTGGATCCGTCTTCGGTTCCACAGGGAATACTAAGTGCCAATACGGATGATTCCTCGGTAGCGGATGCCGTAGGAGACGGCTACGAGGTGTGGAATCTCAGCGGCTGCTCGCTTGATTCAATCTGCTATCAAATAAGTAATGGATATGCTGTTGTAGGAAAATGGTCAGACGGCAGCAGCAGGATCATACTCGGATATGATCAGTACAATGTATGGTTCTATGATGCTTCAAGCGGAGGATTGTATGCTGTAGCTACAGAGGATGCACAGCCTCAATTTGAAGCGTCAGGAAATATTTTTATCAGCTATCATATATGATAAACGGGGGCAATAATGGAAAAGTTAGTAACAGTAAAGGAACTCTATAAGGAACAGGAAAAATATATCGATAAAGCTATATCGGTAGGCGGATGGGTGAGAAGTGTCAGAGATTTAAAGACATTTGGATTTGTAGTCTTAAATGACGGCACAAGCTTCAATGCACTTCAGGTTGTATATTCCGATAAGATAAGCAATTTTAAAGAGATATCTTCACTTAATGTCGGTGCTGCGATAATAGTAAAGGGCACTTTAGTAGCAACACCTGATGCAAAGCAGCCATTTGAAATACAGGCAGACGATATAGCAATAGAGGGTGAGTCAACACCTGATTATCCTCTTCAGAAAAAAAGACATTCGATGGAATTTTTAAGGGAAAATCTGCATTTGCGTGCAAGAACAAATACCTTTCAGGCAGTATTTCGCATCAGATCGCTTACAGCATATCTTATACATAGCTTTTTCCAGGAAAGAGGTTTTGTATATGTGCATACTCCGATAATCACAGGAAGCGACTGTGAAGGTGCAGGTGAGATGTTCCAGGTAACTACACTCGATATGAATAACCTTCCTGTAACAGAAGATGGAAGGGTGGATCATTCTAATGACTTCTTTGGCAAGCCGGTAAATCTTACAGTAAGCGGACAGCTTAACGTAGAAACCTATGCACAGGCATTCAGAAATGTTTATACATTTGGGCCGACATTCAGAGCAGAAAATTCAAATACAACGCGCCATGCGGCAGAATTCTGGATGATCGAGCCTGAAATGGCATTTGCAGACCTTGAGGATGATATGGAAGTTGCTGAAGCTATGCTTAAATATGTCATAAAAGGAGTTCTTGAAAAGGCTCCGGAGGAAATGCAGTTCTTTAACAGCTTCATAGATAAAGGACTTTTGGACAGACTTAATAATGTTGCAAATTCGGATTTTGCAAGAATCACATATACTGAAGCTATAGACATCCTTGAAAAGAATAACGATAAATTTCAGTATAAAGTATCGTGGGGAGCCGATCTGCAGACAGAGCACGAGAGATATCTTACAGAGGAAGTATACAAAAGACCGGTATTTGTAACAGATTATCCTAAGGAGATCAAGGCATTTTATATGAAACAGAATCCGGATGGAAAGACAGTTGCAGCTGTAGACTGTCTTGTTCCGGGAATCGGTGAGATTATAGGAGGAAGTCAAAGAGAAGAGGATTATGATAAGCTCGTAACAAGAATGAACGAGCTTGGACTTAAGGCTGAGGATTACAGCTTTTATACAGATCTCAGAAAATACGGAACAACAAGGCATGCAGGCTTTGGACTCGGATTTGAAAGATGCATTATGTATCTTACAGGAATGAAGAACATAAGAGACGTGATACCTTTCCCGCGTACAGTAAATAACTGCGAGCTCTAATAAGCTAAAAGTGAGAAAAGAGGCAATTAATTAATGAAGATCATCCATACAGCGGATGTACATTTGGGCGCGGCTCCCGATAAAGGTTATCCCTGGAGCAGGGAGCGCGCTATTGGCATATGGAATACTTTTGAGAGACTTATAGACAGGATAAGGCTCGAAAGACCGGAGCTTTTTGTTATAAGCGGCGATCTCTTTCATTCACAGCCAAACGAAAAGCAGATAAGAAGAGTAGGAGAGCTTTTTGCGAGTATACCTGAGACGGCAGTAGCTTTTTGTGCCGGAAATCATGATCATATAAGAAGAGATTCACATTATCTGGGATACAAATGGAGCAGGAATGTTTATCCGTTACTTGACAGAGAGCTGGAATCTGTACCGATAAAGAAGCTTGATACAAGGATCTATGGATTAAGCTATCATGATATAGAGGCGAGAGATAATCTATATAAAAATGCCAAACCCTATGGATATGAAAAATACCATATATTGCTCATGCATGCGGGTGATAAGATCCACAGCCCTGTAGACAGAAGTGAAATATCCTCAAGTGAATTTGATTATATTGCCATGGGACATATACATAAGATGGGATTTGTTGTAAAAAATAAGGCTGCATTTTCAGGAGCGCTTGAGCCGCTTGACAGAAATGACACTGGTGAGCACGGATATCTTGAGGTTGAATTAAATGATGCAGGAGCAAGAGTGAGCTTTGTGCCATTTTCGGATGTCTCCTATAATACATTAAATATATATGCCGAGCCGACTGATACAGTACTTGATGTTGAGGAAAAAATAAAAAGAGCGGCTATTGCCTCAGGAGATAAAAATGTATACAGTGTATATTTGAATGGAAATACATCTATTTGCGATTCGCTTGATATGAGAAGGCTTTGGAGTGATGTAAGAGTTATAGAAATAGCAGGCGGAGAGAGTGAACTCCTGGATTATGAAGCTCTTAGCATCAAATACAGAGGAACGATATTATCAGAGTTTATAGATTCATTTAAAGGATGTACAGACAGAGTATCGATGATGGCTCTTAAGGAAGGAACAAGGGCGTTGCTTTTGGATAAAAACATCATTACGGGAGAATAAAATGTTTATAAAGCGTATTGATATTAATGGCTTCGGAAAGCTTTCAGATGAGAAAATTGATTTTATAAACGGAATAAATATTGTTTACGGCCCTAACGAGAGTGGTAAATCCACCTTGCAGGGCTTTATCTTTAATATGCTTTTCGGAATGAGCAGAAATAAAGGAAAAGCAGCAAAAACAGATGATTTTGCAAGATATACGCCTAAAATAAACAGCGGAATATATAAAGGCAGCATGACATTTGAAGCAAATGGCAGGGAATACAAGCTGATAAGAGATTTCAATTCCCAGGGACGTGCCGATATGCTTATATCATCTGATGACAGAAAGCAGATGGAGCTTACACAAGGCAGCATAGCTCAAATAATAGAAGGCTTAAATAAAGAAGCCTATGAAAATACAAGCCTGGTTGCACAGGAGCATAAGCTGAATAATGATTATATAAAAGACTCAATGCAGGATATGTATATAAGGCTTGCGTCTAAAGGCGGAGAAACAAAGGAGATATCAAAAGCACTTAAAGAGCTTGAGAGCAGGAGAAAAGATCTGGAATCAGAAAGCAGACGGATGCAAAAAAAGACAGATGAAAGACTCGACAGACTGTCCGAAAAGATGTCTATGATAACCGCTGAAATATCAGAAAAAGAGCAGCAGCTTAAAGCATTGAGGCTAAATGGCAAGCCTAAAGAGAGATATGAATCAGAATATGATGAGAGCCTAGAAAATGGAGATGAGTTTGACGATGAATATATCGGACCGGGAGTGCTTACGCAGATCATAATCATACTTGCTGCGGCACTTATGTTTGTGGCATCTTATACATTTGAAAATGCAAGGCTGTATTTGATATTGGCAGGTCTTAGCTGCCTGTTTGTATTTGCGGGTACAGTTTTTTATAAGAGCCATAAAAAGAAGAAAATCCGTAACAAAGATGCAAATAGTAAGGCTCAGCATACAAATACCGAGGATATAATTGCGATCAAGGCCGGATATATAAAAGACAGCATAGAAGAAAAGAAGTCTCAGCTTGAAGAATTCAAAAAAGAGTATGTTACAGAAGCAAAAAGCAGGGCAGAGGCAAATGGAAATACTGAGAAAATAGAGGCGTTAAAGCTTGCAGAAAGTAGGATAAGGGATATTGCAGGCCGGCTCAATATAAAATATGAGCAGAAATTTAAGGACAAGGTGGAATATAATTATCTTTATCTCAGCGGACAGGACGATGCAAAGCTTTTATTTGATGAAAATAATGAAATAAGCGTTTTAAAGGACAATAAATCTATCGGATATTGGCAGTGCAGCAAAGGTACACAGGATCTGCTGCAGCTGTCTGTAAGGCTTGCGGCAGCAGATTTTATAATAAATGGAGAAAATCTTCCTATACTGCTTGATGATGCCTTTGTTAACTTTGATGAGGACAGGCTGAAACGTGCCTTGATGCTTCTTGCAAATAAAAAGGAGCAGGTAATAATATTTACCTGCCACAGGCGTGAAGAAAAGCTTTTAGACGAGCTTTTTGTAAACTACAGAAATATCAGCTGGTCCGGAAATACAGATATATAAAACCTGCTATAGACTTAAAAGATACATAAAAGACCGTACTTGTACAGCAGCTGCAAGAACGGTCTTTTTGACATATTTATTTGCATATTTCAAGGATCTTATCAAGCTTTAGAGTACCTCCGAACATTTCAAGGGCACTTCCAACTGTGACATCCAGCTTGTTTTGGCCAAGAGTCTTGAGAGCTGACAGATCATCGTAGCTTCCTATGCCGCCTGCATATGTGATAGGAAAATCAGAAGCATTTGCCATCAGTTTAACCAGAGCCTTTTCTATTCCGTTGGCTTTGCCTTCAGCATCAACTGCATGTATCAGAAATTCGCTGCAGTATCTGCTCAGATCATTTATCAGTTCCTCTGTAAGCTTGTAGTTAGTGAATTTCTGCCAGCGGTCAGTAACTATATAGTAATCATTATTCTTTTTGCGGCAGCTTAGATCAAGAACAAGTTTTTCTTTGCCGATAGCGTTTACAAGCCTTTTAAGATTGTCCTTGTTAAGGTCTCCGTTTGAAAATACATATGAGGTAACGATCACATGGCTGGCTCCGTTATCCAAAAAGAATTTGGCATTATCGGGATTGATCCCTCCGCCAAGCTGCAGGGCATTGGGCCAGGCATGAAGTGCAAGGAGAGCCTGATCTACATCGTCATTATAGAATTCGGATGAGACAGGATTAAGGAGAATGATGTGGCCGCCGAAAAGTCCAAGTGTTTTATATAATTCTGCATAATATTTACCATCCTTAACGGAAACAAAGTTTTCAAGCGCGATATTGCCCTTATCGGTTAGGCTGCCGCCTACGATCTGCTTTACTTTTCCGTTATGGATATCTATACATGGACGAAATCTCATAGATACTACCTCCTGATCTATAGAAAATGTATGATATATGTAATATGTATGTAATAACTATCAGCGATAAGATAATATAATACTTATTTAAGTCAAGTGATGATTTATTTTTTGTAGTGTTTTACAAAATTTATGCTTATACACCCCGAAGGTTATCAACTAAGTTTTCCACATTAAAAAGTGGATAAAGTGGAAAACCCCATGAAACATAGTACTTAAAGGGGTAGTAAATGTGGAAAACTCGGTGATTTTATGTGGATAATGTGTATAAGTCTGTGAATAGTGATAATATTTTAGTTATTCTGCTATTGTTGATGATGATTTATTATTTGCAGAAAATACCTGTTTTTATTATGTTGCATTTTCTACAAATATTAAGATTCAATACAGTTTTTTTTCTGCGGTTTGATCTGAGTGATAAGAACTGCCGCAAACATAAATATACAGCCGACAAGCTCACGTGCTGTAAGAAGCTGTCCGAGGATCAAGGCACCGGCTATTGCAGATATACAGGATTCAAGTGAAAGCAGTACGGAGGCAATAGCCGGATTTACATTGTTTTGTCCAAGTATCTGGAATGTATAACCGACTCCGCACGACATGATGCCTGCATACAGGATCGGAATCGCTGCAGCACTTATATTGGATAAAGAAGGTGCACCCTCAAATATAAACATGCACAAAAGAGAGCATATCGAGGTAACAGCAAACTGTATCCAGGATAAAAGAACACTGTCTACCATTGGTGAGAAGTGGTCGATTATAAGGATATGTATTGAATAAAGAGCAGCACAGATAAACAGCGAAATATCGCTTGAGCTTAGTACAAAGCTGTCCTTTATACAAAGAAAGAAAAGTCCTATAAGTGCAAGAACTACTGCAATCCATATAAAAATATTTGTACGCTTTTTTATAAACAGTCCGAAAACAGGCACTAAAACTATATAGAATGCTGTAAGGAAACCTGCCTTTCCTGAAGAAGAATCGGTCATTGCCAGCTGCTGAAACGTGCTTGCAAGGAACAGCATTATCCCGCACAGGATTCCGCCTGTTAGGGCAGTTTTTCTGTCCTTTGTATATTCGGTCTTATTTGTCTTTCTTCTAATTAATAAAAGAGGAATTAAGACAAGAAATGCAAGAGGGAAACGCAGAGCATTAAAAGCAAATGCTTTTATGTAATTTGCGCCGACACTTTGTGATACGAAGCCGAGCCCCCAGACTAAAGCGGCAAGAAATAAAAAAAGATAATTGATAAAAGATGTTTTTTTCATAATATATGTTTCCTATCATTAGATGCTGAGTATCATATTAATAGAACTGCGATGCAATTGCAAGGGAGTGAATAAGATGCTATAATTCATAAATTATGATGATATCAGGGCGAACGGCACAGATATATCATAGGAAGTTCAAACTATTAGTCCTGACAGGAGAAGACATATGATAGGAATAATTGATTACGGAGCAGGAAATATAAAAAGTGTTGAAAAGGCAGTAGAGCTGCTTGGAGAAAAAGCAGTAATAAGCAGTGATCCGGAGGTTATCGTAAATGCCGATAAGGTTATACTTCCGGGAGTCGGAAGCTTTGGAACTGCGATGGAAAATCTCAGAAACAGAGGCCTGGAAGAGGCAATAGGAGAGGTAGTAAAGAAAGAAACTCCGCTTCTTGGAATCTGCCTTGGTCTTCAAATGCTCTTTGAAAGCAGTGAGGAAACACCCGGAGTTAAAGGACTGTCATTGCTTAAAGGAAGGATAGTAAAGATACCGCCTGCAGACGGACTTAAAATTCCGCATATGGGATGGAATTCTCTCGAATTTCCGAAAAAAAGCCGTTTATTCGGACATTTTGAAAAATCACCATATGTGTATTTCGTTCATTCATATTATCTTCAGGCTGAGGATTTTGAAGATGTATCTGCAATAACACATTATGGCGTGGATATACATGCTGCAGTTGAACATGGAAATATATTTGCATGTCAATTTCATCCTGAGAAAAGCTCTGCAGCAGGACTTTCGATACTTAAGAAGTTTATTGAGCTTGACAGCAAAAAGGAGGGAAAATAATGTTTACAAAAAGAATAATTCCCTGTCTTGATGTTACAAACGGAAGAGTGGTAAAAGGTGTAAATTTTGTTAATTTACAGGACGCAGGAGATCCGGTCGAGATTGCAAAGGCATATGATAAAGCAGGGGCAGACGAGCTTGTATTTTTGGATATAACTGCATCAAGTGACAGAAGAAAAACAGTAACCGAGCTTGTAAGAGCTGTTGCAAGAGAGGTCTTTATACCATTTACTGTTGGCGGCGGTATAAGAACTGTTGAGGATTTTAAAAGCATTTTAAGAGAAGGCGCCGACAAGATCTCGGTAAATTCGGCAGCGATCGCAAATCCTGATCTGATATCGGAAGCGGCAGATATATTTGGAAGCCAGTGCGTTGTTGTTGCGATAGATGCAAGAAGACGTGAGGACAAAACAGGCTGGAATATATATTCACACGGCGGCAGAGTTGATACAGGTATCGATGCACTCGAATGGGCAGCAAAGGTTGAGCGCCTGGGAGCCGGCGAAATTTTATTGACGAGCATGGACTGTGACGGAACAAAGAATGGATATGATATAGAGCTTACAAAGGCTGTTTCTTCTATGGTAAAGGTTCCTGTTATTGCATCAGGCGGTGCAGGAAATATAGATCATTTTTACGAGGCACTGACAGAAGGAGGAGCTGAAGCAGCACTTGCGGCATCGCTGTTTCATTACAAAGAGCTTGAGATCAAGGACGTAAAAAAGGAACTTAAAGACCGCGGACTCAGCATGAGAATATAGGAGATGAACATGCCTCCGATCACAGGAAATTGGGCTAGGCTTTTGCAGAATGAATTTAAGCAGGAGTATTATAAAAGCCTGTATAAGCATATAAATGAAGAATATCATACACATAGGGTTTATCCGCCGGCGGAGGATATTTTTAATGCTCTGCATCTGACTCCTGCCGAAAAGGTAAAGGTTGTCATATTAGGACAGGATCCCTATCATGAGGAAGGACAGGCGCATGGGCTGTGCTTTTCTGTAAAGCCGGATATAGATATTCCGCCGTCACTGCAGAATATTTACAAAGAGCTTCATGATGATGTCGGCACATATATACCGGATAACGGATTTCTTGAAAAATGGGCAAAGCAGGGTGTACTTATGCTGAATACTGTCCTTACTGTTCGTGCACATATGGCAAATTCACATAAAAATCTCGGATGGGAAAATTTCACAGATGCGATAATAAAGGCTGTAAATAAACAGGAAAGACCTATAGTATTCATGCTTTGGGGAAGGCCGGCTCAAAATAAAAAGATGCTGCTTGATAATCCTGAGCATCTTATTTTGGAAGCACCGCATCCAAGTCCGCTTTCGGCATACAGGGGTTTTTTTGGATGCAGACATTTCTCAAAGGCAAATAAAT
>CAVLAA010000003.1:0-19556 GCA_963660835.1 bacterium | reverse complement strand
GTATTGAGCCTATTGACTGGCAGATTGAAAATATCTCTTAACCCAACAATAAATTTTTAAAGAAAGTAAAAAGTTCGATAATGTCAAAAAAGAATTCATTAGTAAAAAATGCATCAATATTGATGATCGCAACGATAATATCCCGAATCATAGGCCTTGTATACAGACGTCCGCTCGGAGAAGTGTTGGGTTCGGTGGGACTTGGCTATTACGGCTATGCAAGTAATCTATATTCTATTTTGCTTCTTGTATCATCCTATAGCATACCAATGGCAGTTTCGAAGATAGTATCTGAGAAGCTTGCAAAAAAGGAATACAGAAATTCACAGAAATTCCTGAAGACGGCACTCATATATGCGGTTATTGTCGGCGGAGCAGCTGCTCTTGTTGCATTTTTTGGCGGCGGGATATTGCTTCCTTCAAATCAGCAGAATGCATTGCCGGCACTTAAGGTGCTTGCACCTACGATTTTTCTGTCAGCTATACTGGGTGTTCTGAGAGGATATTTTCAGGCTCATAACAATATGACTCCTACATCGGTTTCTCAGGTGCTGGAGCAGATAATGAACGCGGTCGTAAGTATTCTTGCGGCATGGATCCTTGTAAGCTCACTCGGTGAAGGAAGTGCAGAAAAGACAGCTATATATGGCGCAGTCGGCGGAACTCTTGGTACCGGTGCGGGTGTTGTTGTCGGACTTATATTTATGACAGCGGTATATCTTTTAAACAGAAAAACCTTCAAAAGAAGATGCTTAAAGGATATAACCGGAAGGGAGGACAGCTACAGGGAGGCCTTTTCACTTATATTTTTGATGGTAACTCCTGTCATACTTACAACCTTCATAAATAATGCAAGCAATTATATAGACAGCTATCTGTATGCAGGCATTCAGGGGATGCATAGCATAAGTGCGGATAATATTTCAGCGGCATACGGAGAATTCAGTAATTATTATATTCCGGTCATAAATATTCCGCTGGCACTTGCGTCAGCCAGCACATCTGCAATGATGCCGGAAGTTTCAGGCTCGTTTGCAATTGGTGATAATAGGGCGGCAAATGACAGTATAAATAAGACAATAAAGCTTACGATGTTTATCTGTATACCGGCTACAGTCGGACTTACTGTGCTTGCACAGCCTATAATGGGAGTTTTGTTTCCGGCAGCATCCGATACAGCAACAAAGCTTCTTATGACAGGCTCGCTTTATGTTGTATTTACAGCACTTTGTACTGTTACAGGAGGAGCTCTTCAGTCGATCGGAAAGCAAAGGACTGCTCTTATAAATGCGGCTATAGCTCTTGTGGCAAATATAGCTTCTCTTGCGGTAATGCTTGTTATCGCACCGGGACTTGATATCTATGCAGTGATGCTTGCAGGCATTTTTTTCTCGATAGTTTATTGCATACTGAATCAGATTTCGATGAAGAAATATTTAGGCTACAAGGCTGAGATCAAGAAAACCTATGCAGATCCTTTTGCGGCATCTGTATTTATGGCAATTGTTGCAATAGTGATCTATTATGTGCTGTTCTATTTGACAAGAAGACCGTTTATAGGTCTTGTTATTTCAATACTGGCTGCTATTGCTGCATATCTTATATTTTATGTTGTATTTGGAAGAGTTTCAGAGAGAGAGCTTCGGAAATATCCTATGGGAAGAATACTTGTTAAGATCATGAAAATGCTCAGGGTTTATAGATAATTAAGAATTAATGGCTTGAATTGGGCATTTAAACAGATTATAATGACTTTTCACGATTAGAAAGTTACATATATATAGGAATATAACAGATACGGAGAGAAAAATGGCAGATAAAAAATGTATACTGGGCATTGATATTGGATCTACGACAGTAAAGATAGCAATACTTGATGAAAATGAAACTCTGCTGTTTGCAGATTATGAACGTCATTATGCCAATATTCAGGAGACACTTGCTCTCCTCTTAAAGAAGGCATTTGAACAGACAGGAGAACTGGAGCTTTCACCGGTTATAACGGGAAGCGGCGGTCTTACTCTTGCAAATCATCTTGATATACCTTTTGTTCAGGAGGTTATAGCAGTATCAACTGCACTTCAAAAATATGCTCCCAAAACAGATGTTGCGATAGAGCTCGGAGGAGAGGACGCAAAGATCATCTATTTTGAGGGCAATAATATTGAGCAAAGAATGAATGGTATATGTGCAGGCGGTACAGGTTCATTTATCGATCAGATGGCAAGCCTTTTGAAAACAGATGCTACCGGATTAAATGAATATGCAAAGGGATATCAGGATATATATCCAATAGCAGCAAGATGCGGTGTTTTTGCAAAAACAGACATCCAGCCGCTTATAAATGACGGAGCAAAAAAAGAGGACCTTGCAGCTTCTATCTTTCAGGCTGTAGTAAATCAGACAATATCAGGACTTGCCTGCGGAAAGCCGATAAGAGGACATGTTGCATTCCTTGGCGGACCGCTGCACTTTATGTCAGAGCTTAGAAATGCATTTATAAGAACGCTCGAACTTGATGATGAGCATGCGATAATGCCTGAGAATTCACATCTTTTCGCAGCTATCGGTTCGGCTATGAATGCTGATAAGGAAAAATATATCAGTCTATCAGAGCTTAAGGACAGGCTTGAGCATGGAATAAAGATGGCTTTTGAGGTTGAACGTATGGAGCCTCTTTTTGAAAGTGAAGAGGCATATGCTGCTTTCCTTGAAAGACAGAGCAAATACAAGGTAAAAACAAGAGATTTTTCTGAATATTCAGGAAACTGCTATCTTGGAATAGACGCAGGATCCACAACGACAAAGGCAGCTGTGGTTTCTGAAAGCGGCGAGCTTTTATATTCATTCTACAGCAACAATAACGGAAGTCCTCTTGCTACATCTATAAAAGCAATCCAGGATATTTATTCCAAAATGCCGAAAACCGCAAAAATTGCACATGCATGCTCAACAGGATACGGAGAAGCGCTTATCAAGTCAGCTCTTATGCTTGATGAGGGCGAGGTTGAGACTATAGCTCATTATACGGCGGCAGCATTTTTTGATCCACAGGTAGACTGCATACTGGATATCGGCGGACAGGATATGAAATGCATTAAGATAAAGAATCATACTGTTGATAATGTCATGCTTAATGAGGCATGTTCATCAGGCTGCGGTTCATTTATCGAAACATTTGCACAAAGCCTTAATTACTCAGTTCAGGATTTTGCAAAGGAGGCACTTTTCGCAAAGCATCCTATAGACCTTGGCACAAGATGTACAGTCTTTATGAATTCAAAGGTTAAGCAGGCTCAGAAGGAGGGCGCAACAGTTGCCGATATTTCTGCAGGACTTGCATATTCTGTTATAAAAAATGCTCTTTATAAGGTTATAAAGGTATCTGATGCAGCAGAGCTTGGAAAGCATATAGTTGTACAGGGTGGAACCTTCTATAATGACGGTGTTCTTCGAAGCTTTGAAAGGATAGCAGGCTGTGAAGCAATAAGGCCTGACATTGCAGGAATAATGGGAGCCTTCGGTGCGGCACTTATAGCAAAGGAAAGATGTGAGAACAAGGAAAGCACAATGCTTTCAATAGAAGATATCAACAATCTTGAGTATTCAACATCTATGGCGCACTGCAACGGCTGTACAAATAAATGCCGTCTTACTATAAATAAATTTTCGGGCGGCAGAAAATATATAAGCGGAAACAGATGTGAAAAGGGAATAGGAAAAGAAAAGAATGCAGATAATATCCCTAACCTTTTCGAATATAAATATAACAGGATATTCGGCTATGAATCATTGTCTGAGGAAGAAGCAAAAAGAGGAACAGTAGGTATTCCGAGAGTCCTTAACATGTTTGAAAATTATCCTCTGTGGCATACTTTCTTTACAAAGCTTGGATACAGAGTTGTATTGTCACCTACATCTACGAGAAAGATATATGAGCTTGGAATAGAATCGATCCCGAGTGAATCTGAGTGCTATCCGGCTAAGCTGGCGCATGGACATGTTACATGGCTTATAAGAAACGGAGTAAAATATATTTTCTATCCGTGTATTCCTTATGAAAGGCAGGAATTTGAGGATTCGGTTAATCATTATAACTGTCCTATCGTTACGTCATATGCGGAAAATATAAAAAACAATGTCGATGAGCTGAATGACCCGTCGATCAAATTCCAAAATCCGTTTATGGCTCTTACAAATGAAAAGGTTTTATCGGATGAGCTTGTAAAGGTATTTTCAGATATCCCTGCAAATGAGGTAAGGCAGGCTTGTCATGATGGCTGGATGGAAATGCAGAAGGCCAGAGAGGATATAAAGGCAAAGGGTCTTGAAACCATAAAGTGGATGGAAGAGACAGGTCACAGGGGAATCGTATTGGCAGGAAGACCGTATCATATAGATCCTGAGATACATCATGGAATCCCTGATATGATCAATTCGTACGGAATCGCTGTTCTTACTGAGGATTCGGTTTCCGATATGGCACCGCTTGAACGTCCTATAAGAGTTACAGACCAGTGGATGTATCATACAAGACTTTATGCTGCGGCAAATTATGTTAAGACACGAGATGATCTTGATCTTATACAGCTTAACAGCTTTGGCTGCGGTCTTGATGCGGTCACTACCGATCAGGTTTATGAGATACTTACAAACAGCGATAAGATATATACCTGCCTTAAGATCGATGAGGTAAATAACCTTGGAGCAGCCAGGATAAGAGTCAGATCTTTGATCGCTGCACTTAGGGCACATGGAAAATGTGAGGAACAGTCAAGACATATCGAATCTTCTGCAATGAAAAAAGTAGTCTTCACAGAGGAAATGCGTAAGGATTATACGATTCTTGCACCGCAGATGTCGCCGATACATTTTAATATCATAGGACCTGCATTTGCTTCATGCGGTTACAATCTTGTTGTACTGCCGAATGACAATAAAAAGGCTGTCGACATGGGTCTTAAATATGTAAATAACGATGCATGTTATCCATCGCTTATGGTTGTCGGACAGTATATGGAGGCGCTTAGTACAGGAAAATATGATCCTGATAAGACTGCGATCATCATTTCACAGACAGGTGGAGGCTGCAGAGCTTCAAACTATATTGCATTTATCAGGCGTGCACTTGCAAAGGCAGGAATGCCGCAGATACCGGTTATTTCACTTAACTTAAGCGGACTTGAAGACAATCCCGGATTCAAGATAACCAAGGAAGTAGCCTTTAAAGCAGTTTACGGAGCAGTATTCGGAGACATTCTCATGAAATGTCTTTACAGGATGCGTCCGTATGAAAAGGTTAAGGGATCAGCGGATGCAATGCATGCAAAATGGGAAAAGGTCTGCATAGATTTTGTAACACAGCCAAAGGTCAGCTTCAAAAAATATAAGCAGATATGCAGAGAGATAATCAGGGATTTTGATAATCTTCCTATAACAGATGAAGTAAAGCCGAAGGTTGGAATTGTCGGAGAAATATTGGTTAAGTTTTTGCCGGCTGCAAATAATCACCTTGTGGAGCTTCTTGAAAGAGAGGGCGCAGAGGCAGTATGCCCAGACCTTATAGATTTCTTTACATACAGCTTTTACAATGCAAACTTTAAGAGAGATCATCTTGGCGGAAGCAAAAAGACTGCATTTTTGTGCAACGTAGGAATAAAGGCGATAAATTTTGTAAGAGGTGTAGCGACCAAGGAATATAAGAAAAGTAAGCATTTTGCACCGCCTGCAGATATCAGAGACCTTGCAAAATATGCATCTCCTATTGTTTCTGTCGGAAATCAGACAGGTGAAGGCTGGTTCCTTACAGGAGAGATGATGGAACTTATCCATGGCGGAGTTATGAATATTGTATGCATCCAGCCATTTGCATGTCTTCCGAACCATATAGTCGGAAAGGGTGTTATCAAATCAATAAGAAAGCATTATCCTAAGGCAAATATCGTTGCTGTAGACTACGATCCGGGTGCTTCAGAGGTAAATCAGCTTAACAGGATCAAGCTTATGCTTTCTACTGCAAACAAACAGTTACAGGGTAACAAGTAATGAAATATGAGATTATAAAAAAAGAAGGAAATGCCAAAAGAGCACACATGGAAACAGTACATGGAGTGATAGAGACGCCTGTTTTCATGAATGTAGGAACCGCAGCTGCTATAAAGGGTGCGGTTTCTTCAGAGGATCTTGAAAATATAGGGACTCAGGTTGAACTTTCAAATACATACCATCTCCATGTAAGGCCGGGGGATCATATCGTAAAAAAAATGGGCGGAATCCATAAGTTTATGGATTGGCACAAGCCTATACTTACCGATTCCGGCGGATTTCAGGTTTTCTCGCTGGCAAAGATGAGAAAAATAAAAGAAGAGGGCGTCTATTTTAATTCGCATATAGACGGCAGAAAGATCTTCATGGGACCTGAGGAAAGCATGCAGATCCAGTCTAATCTTGCATCAACGATAGCAATGGCATTTGATGAATGTCCATCTGCTAAGGCAGAGAGAAAATATGTTGAGGATTCTGTTGCAAGGACCGAACGATGGCTTGAAAGATGTCAGATAAAAATGCGCGAGCTCAATGAAAGAGAAGATACAATAAACAAAGAGCAGCTGTTATTCGGCATCAATCAGGGAGCTATTTTCAAGGATATCCGAGTTGAAAATGCCAAAAGGATTTCAGCGATGGGACTCGATGGTTATGCAATAGGAGGCCTTGCAGTCGGTGAATCACACGAGGAGATGTACCATATAATAGAAGAAACAGCACCATTTCTTCCTGAAAATAAGCCTACATATCTCATGGGTGTCGGAACTCCTGAAAATATCCTCGAGGCTGTTGACAGAGGTGTTGATTTCTTTGACTGTGTATATCCGAGCAGAAACGGACGCCATGGACATGTATATACAAACAGAGGAAAACTAAATCTTTTTAATGCAAAATACGAGACAGATCCGGCGCCTATCGATGAAGGCTGTAACTGTCCTGCCTGCAGAAGATATTCGAGAGCTTATATAAGACATCTTCTCAAGGCTAAGGAAATGCTTGGCATGAGGCTTTGTGTTCTCCACAATCTGAGCTTCTATAACAGACTTATGTCGGAGATAAGAACTGCGATCGAAAATGGAGAATATAAGCATTATAAAGAGGAAAAAATACTCGGATTTAAAGAAAGTCCTTGATAATACAATCTAAATTGTGTAATATAAAGGCGCTATTGTTTAATAGCGCAATAAAGTGATAGGGTTTAAATCACACCCCGACATTAAGGAGGAACCATAAATGAGTATTTTGGCATCATCAACCGGTGGAAGTTCATTCAGCATGATCATTATATTTGTTGCTTTGATCGCTGTTATGTATTTCATCATGATACGTCCGCAGAACAAAGAGAAGAAAAGAGTTGAAGCTATGCTTTCAACAATGGAGCCGGGCGATGCAGTCGTCACAAGTGCCGGATTTTACGGTGTGATTATTGATATAACAGATGAGGATGTTATCGTTGAGTTCGGAAATAACAGAAACTGCCGTATTCCAATGAAAAAACAGGCCATCATCCAGGTCGAGAAAGCCGGATCCGGCTCAGCAGTCAATAAGATAGAAAAGACAGATGCTGCAGACGCAAAAAAGGATGAAAAGAAGTAATTCAATATAAATACTGAGTTTCAGGATTTAATTATACGCGTTGCAGAACATGCAACGCGTATTCTGTTTTGTGATAGATCGAACGATTTTTAAAAGCAATATAGAAGTGGGGAATCAAGCTTATGAAAAATACAATAGGATTGATCTTCGGAGACGGAATCGGCCCGGAGATCGTAACAGAGGCAAAGAAGGTTTTAAATGCAGCAGCAAATAAATACGGCCTTGAATTTGAATATGAAAGACTTCTTTTAGGCGGCGAATCTATAGATGCAACAGGACTTCCGCTTACAGATGAGACAATAGAAAAGGCAAAGACATGCGATGCAGTCCTTATGGGATCGATAGGCGGAGATGCAAAAACATCTCCATGGTATAAGCTTGAGCCTTCAAAAAGACCTGAGGCAGGACTTTTAAAGATAAGAAAGGCATTAAATCTTTTTGCAAATCTCAGACCGGCATACTTATATGATGAACTCAAGGATGCATGTCCGTTAAAGTCAGAGATCAAAGGCAGCGGATTCGATATGATAATCGTCCGTGAGCTTACAGGCGGTCTTTATTTCGGAGAAAGACATACCGAAGTCGTAGACGGAGTACGTACTGCTGTCGATACATTAAAGTACAATGAAAATGAAATAAGAAGAATAGCCATTAAGGCATTCGATATAGCTTCAAAGAGAAGAAAAAAGGTTATAAGCGTTGATAAAGCAAATGTACTTGATTCTTCAAGACTTTGGAGAAGTGTTGTCGAAGAGGTTGCAAAGGATTATCCTGATGTTGAGCTTTCACATATGCTTGTCGACAATTGTGCAATGCAGCTTGTAATGAATCCGGGTCAGTTCGATGTAGTACTTACCGAGAATATGTTCGGTGACATTTTATCAGATGAAGCAAGTATGATAACAGGATCTATCGGAATGCTTTCATCAGCAAGCTTAAATGAGACAAAATTCGGTCTGTATGAGCCAAGCCACGGTTCAGCACCTGATATTGCAGGAAAAGGACTTGCAAATCCGATAGCTACAATCCTTTCGGCTGCGATGATGCTCCGTTTTTCATTGAATTACGATAAAGCGGCAGATGACATTGAGGATGCTGTAAGAAAAGTTCTGGCAGAGGGTTACAGAACACCTGATATATACTCAGAAGGAAAAAATAAGGTTTCTACATCACAAATGGGAGATCTTATAGCACAGAGAATTTAAAGGCAGAATATAAAAAACTGTCTTATAAAATACCAGGAATGTATTGAGGAAGGGGAAATTATGAAGTTAAACGGATCACAAATCGTTCTTGAATGCCTTAAAGAACAGGGAGTAGACACGGTTTTCGGATATCCGGGAGGTGCCATACTTAATATATATGACGCTTTATATAATGAACCAAATATAAAGCATATACTGACATCACATGAGCAAGGTGCTGCACATGCAGCTGACGGATATGCAAGAGTTACAGGAAAAGTTGGAGTTTGCTTTGCGACAAGCGGACCGGGAGCCACAAACCTTGTTACGGGAATCGCTACAGCATATATGGATTCCGTTCCGATGGTTGCGATCACAGCAAATGTAGGAACAAAGCTTCTTGGAAAAGATTCATTTCAGGAGATAGACATTGCAGGAGTGACAATGCCTATTACAAAGCACAGTCTTTTAGTAAAGGATGTTACAGTGCTTGCTGATACGATAAGAAAGGCTTTTAGGATTGCAAATTCCGGAAGAAAAGGACCTGTACTCGTTGATATTACAAAGGACGTAACAGCAGCTGAGTGTGAATACAAATATAAAGAGCCGGAAAAAGAAGAAAATCTGATAGTATCATCGGAAAATGACATCAAAAAGGCAATCCAGCTGATAAACAAATCGGCAAGACCTTATCTTTTCGTAGGCGGCGGAGCAACAGCCTCACGAGCTGAAAATGAAGTGAGAGAGCTTGCAGAAAAATTAAACGCTCCGGTCTGTGACAGTCTTATGGGAAAAGGTGTATTCCCTGGTACGGATCCCAAATATACCGGAATGCTCGGAATGCACGGAACAAAGGCATCAAATCTCGGAATGTATGCATGCGATCTTCTTATCGTACTCGGTGCAAGATTTTCAGACAGATGTGTCGGAAATCCACAGAAATTTACATCGGGCAAGATTTTGCAGATAGATGTCGATGCAGCTGAAATAAATAAAAATGTAAAGGTAGACAACTGTATCATAGGCGATGTCAAGACAGTACTTAGGGAAATGCTTCCTAAAATAGAAAAGAAGGACAATCCTTTATGGCTTGAAAAGATAGAAAAACTTAAAGCAGATTATCCTCTGTCATATGATATGGATTCGCTTACAGGTCCATCAGCCGTAAAAGCAATGTATGAGATAACAAAGGGTGATGCAATCGTATGTACAGATGTTGGTCAGCATCAGATGTGGGCATCTCAATATTATCTTTACGATGAACCATGCAGACTCATAACATCAGGCGGTCTCGGAACAATGGGATATGGCCTTGGAGCTGCAATGGGTGCAAAGGTCGGAGTTCCGGATAAAACGGTTATAAATGTAACCGGAGATGGCTGCTTCAGGATGAACCTAAATGAGCTTGCAACCGTATCAAGAAGCAATATACCGGTTATTGAAGTTATCATGAACAATAAGGTTCTTGGAATGGTCAGACAATGGCAGACACTGTTCTATGGACAAAGATATTCAAGCACGGTAATTGATGATAAAACAGATTTCGTTAAGGTATCAGAAGGCTTCGGAGTAAAGGCTGTAAGAGTTTCAACTCTTGATGAGTTTAAAAATGCATTTACTGAGGCAGTAAAGTCAGGAGAGCCAAGAGTTATCGAGTGCATGATAGAGAAAGATGACAAAGTATTTCCGATGATCCCGGCAGGTGCAGCCAACAAGGATGTATTTGACGAGTCAGATATGCCAAAGGACGAGAAATAATAATATAAATATTAATAATAAAATCTTTTATGAAAATAAGGAGATTGGAAGAAATGAGCAGAGTTTACAATTTTTCAGCAGGACCAGCAGTATTACCGGAAGAAGTACTTAAGGAGGCTCAGGCAGAGCTGCTTGATTATCAGGGCTGTGGAATGTCCGTAATGGAAATGAGTCATCGTACAAAAGTATTCGACAGCATAATCGAGAGTGCAGAGGCAGATCTTCGAGAGCTTATGAATATTCCGGATGATTATGAGGTTTTATTCCTTTCAGGCGGAGCAAACCTTCAGTTTGCACAGGTTCCGATGAACCTTATGAAGAACAGAGTTGCAGACTATATCCTTACAGGTCAGTGGGCTAAGAAAGCTTATAAAGAGGCTTGTATATACGGAAAGGCAAATGTGATCGCTTCTTCAGAGGACAAGACTTTTTCATATATTCCGGATTGCAGTGATCTTGATATATCTCCGGATGCGGATTATGTTTATATCTGCGAAAACAATACAATATACGGAACAAAATTCAAAAAGCTTCCGAATACAAAAGGTAAGATCCTTGTTTCAGACGTATCCTCATGCTTTCTTTCAGAGCCTGTAGATGTTACAAAATACGGTGTTATCTACGGCGGAGTTCAGAAGAATATAGGACCTGCCGGAATGTGCATTGCGATCGTAAGAAAAGATCTGATAACAGATGATGTTCTTGACTGCACACCTACGATCATGAAATACAAAACTCAGGCTGATGCAAAATCTCTTTATAATACACCTAACTGCTTCTGTATTTATATGTGCGGTAAGGTATTTAAATGGCTCAAGAAAATGGGCGGACTTGAAGAGATGCAGAAACGCAATGAATATAAGGCAGGACTTTTATATGATTATCTTGATTCAAGCAAGATGTTCAAAGGTACTGTTGTAAAAGAAGACCGCTCACTCATGAACGTTCCGTTTGTTATTGGTGACAAGGATCTTGAGGCTAAATTTGTCAAAGAGGCAGATGCCAATGGACTCAAGAGTCTTAAAGGACACAGAACAGTCGGCGGCATGAGAGCAAGTATATATAATGCAATGCCTGTTGAGGGCGTTGAAGCACTTATTAATTTCATGAAGAAATTCGAGGAGGAGAATCTGTAATGATAAAGTATGCTTGTCTTAATCCTATAGCAGAGGTTGGACTTAGTAAGCTTCCTGAATCATTTGAAAAAACAGATGTTGTGGAGGATGCTGAGGCGATACTTGTAAGAAGCGCAAAAATGCATGAGATGCAGTTTTCAGATAAGCTTCTTGCTGTTGCAAGAGCAGGAGCAGGAGTAAACAATATCCCGCTTGATACACTTGCAAAAAAAGGAGTAGTAGTTTTTAATACACCGGGAGCAAATGCAAATGGTGTTAAGGAGCTTGTTCTTGCAGGACTTCTTCTTTCATCAAGAGATATTATCGGTGGCGTTGAATGGGTTAAAAGTGAGCTTGACAACCCTGAGATCGATAAGCTCGTAGAGAAAAAGAAAAAACAGTTTGCTGGCTGTGAGATAAAGGGAAAGAAACTTGGAATCATCGGTCTTGGTGCTATCGGTCAGATGGTAGCAAATGCTGCGATCGGACTTGGAATGGAAGTATATGGCTATGATCCGTATATCTCAATTGACGGAGCATGGAATCTTTCAAGAAGCATCAAACATATCAATGATGTAAATGATATATATTCACAGTGCGATTATATTACAATCCATGTTCCGGCTAT
Organism: bacterium; assembly: GCA_963660835.1. Taxonomy (GTDB): domain Bacteria; phylum Bacillota; class Clostridia; order Lachnospirales; family Lachnospiraceae; genus Alectryocaccobium. The sequence goes on along the minus strand of CAVLAA010000003.1, from coordinate 7,230 downwards.
GGACAGCACAAAGGGAATGATCGATGAGGCTGCGATAAGCCTTATGAAACCAAGTACAGTATTGCTTAACTTTGCTAGAGATATCCTTATTGATGAAACAGCACTTGTTAAGGCTCTTAAAGAGGGACGAGTAAGAAGATATGTTACTGATTTCGCAAATATGACAGTTGCGGATGCACCAAATGTTATCATTACTCCTCATATAGGTGCTTCTACAGTTGAATCAGAGGATAACTGTGCAATAATGGCAGCCCGCGAATTAAAGGATTATATCTTAAACGGAAATATCAAAAATTCCGTAAACTATCCTAGATGTGATCTTGGAGAATGCCAGAGTGCAGGACGTATAGCTATTCTCCATGAGAATAAAGTAAACATGATAAGCACATTTACCGGTATTATCGGAGAGGCCGGAATCAACATTTCAAACCTTACAAATAAAAGCAAGGGCGATTTTGCTTATACACTTATCGATGTTGAAAATCCTCAGACAGATGTAGTTCTTGAAAATCTTTTAAAGATCGATGGAGTTCTTAGAGTAAGAAAAGTTAAATAATATCAAATTAAGTGGGGCTGTCGCAATATTCATTATTATGCATTTAATGCGGCAGCCTATTTAAGTTAGTAAAAACAGGGAGAATACCATGGCAGAAATAAGACCATTTAGGGCATTGAGACCCAAAAAAGAGCTTTCTGACAAAATAGCCGCACTTCCGTATGATGTATACAGCAGGGAGGAGGCAGCCGAAAAAGTAAAGAATGACAGATATTCCTTCCTTAGAATAGACAGACCGGAGACACAGTTTCAAAAGGAACAGGATATGTATGCTCCGGAGGTGTATAAAAAAGCTTCCGATATGCTGAAGGAAATGCAGGCAGACGGAAGCTTTATTCAGGATGAAAAGGCCTGCTATTATATATATGAGCTTACAATGGACAAAAGGTCGCAGACCGGTCTTGTAGCTGCATCATCTGTAGATGATTATATAAATAATGTGATCCGTAAGCATGAAAATACCAGAAAAGAAAAAGAAGCAGACCGTATAAGACATGTTGATGCATGCAGTGCTCAGACAGGCCCTATATTTCTTGCATATAACAGCAATCAGGCTGTAAAGGATATACTTAATAAAGTAAAGCAAAATGAAGCAGACGTTGATTTTACAGCTGATGACGGCATAGGACACAAAGTATGGGTTATATCAGATGATGAGGATATTCGTATACTTACCGAGCTTTTTTCAAAAATGCCGAATACATATATTGCAGACGGTCATCACAGAGCTGCATCGGCAGTTGCTGTTTCATTAAAAAGAAGAAAAGAAAATCCTGATTATACAGGTGATGAGGAATTCAATTATTTTCTTTCTGTATTATTTGATGCAGATGAGCTGAAGATTTTGGATTACAACAGAGTTATAAAGGATTTAAATAATAATACAGAGGATGAATTTATTTCAAAACTCGCAGACAAATTTTATATATCAGAGCCATCATCCAAGCAGATGAAGCCTTTAAAAAAAGGAGAGATGGGGCTTTATATCAAAAATTCATGGTACAGGCTGACTGTTAAAGACAAATTTGTGTCAGAGGATCCGGTAGAGGGACTTGATGTAGCATATCTGCAAAGAGAGGTGCTCACACCTATTCTTGGAATAAGCGATCCTACAACTGACAACCGCATAGATTTTGTCGGAGGAATAAGAGGTCTTGGAGAACTCGAAAAAAGATGCAAAAACGATGCAAAGGCTGCATTTGCAATGTACCCGACAGATATACATGAACTGTTTGCGGTTGCGGATGCCAAAAGACTTATGCCGCCTAAATCAACATGGTTTGAACCAAAGCTGAGAAGCGGACTTTTTATACATTTAATTTAAACGAATACGGATTGCGAGGATCCGTTTGACTAAATATGAAATAGAGGAAACAATGACAGAATTAAAACAGGAACTGTCCAAGGTTAAAGGAAAAATACATCTGGCAGTTTGGACTGTATTTTGGATAGTGACCGCATATATCTTTTTTTCGCATAGTGCGGCAGTTTTAGGAGATGATACAAACAGACCCTTTTGGGCATGGATCTTGTATTTGGGGATGATAGCCATACTTGCTGTATCAGTAATATTCTGTATCAGAAGCTGGCTGTTCAAAAAAGTACAGATGGACGAAAAGGGAAGGGCTGTAAACGGAAAATTCAAGCCTTATCATTTTATATTTTTCGCAATTATTGCAGTAATATGCTTTCTTATCATGGAGCTGATAAACAATTCAGAAAAGCTTCTTGAGATGAAACCGTTATATATGGCTATGAATATACTCGGCTGTTTTATAATGATGCTTATAATGATGGCTTGGCTCAATTCATTCAGAAGAACGATAATAATGATAGTTGCATTTACTACAACTATGAGCCTTATATTCTACTATGTATATCTGTGCAGAGGCGAGCCGCTGCAGTTTATTGATATTTTCAGCTTCGGAACAGCAATGGAAGTCGCAAGTGCATATTCCTTCAAATTCACAAGATGGGTTACAGTAATGCTTACGGCAGCGCTTTGTCTGCTGGCCATAATAATGCACATCAAGAGGGATTATCAGTGGGCAGGGAAGCTTAAGACAAAGCTGCTTTCAAGAGTGGCAGCCATTGTAAGTATGACAGTGCTTTTTCAGTTGTATTTGAATGTGAACTGGAACGGAGCACTTGGGATAGTTACTGATCTTTGGGCACCGCATGATACATACGAAGAGGTAGGAACAAACATGGGCTTCTTCTGTGTGGCAAAATTCATGAGAAATACGCCGCCTGACGGATATTCTGTTGAAAAGACAAGCGAAATAGCTGAGCAAAGCAGGAGTGACTTTGAGAAAAGCGATTATACAGCGAAGAATGTGACAACAAAGCCTGTAAATATCATTGCAATAATGAACGAGGCATGGGCTGATTACAGTGTATTCGATAAATTCAAAACCAATGAGAGTTATCAGCCGTTTTATTATTCGATGAGCGAAAATACGATAAAGGGTCACACTTTAGTATGCATAAGCGGAGGCGGAACAGCAAAGACTGAATACGAATTTTTAACAGGCAATTCTGTTAAGCAGTATCCGGGAATGGTTCCGTATGTCAGCTATTATACACATGATCAGTATTCTCTTGTCAGCACTCTTAAGGCGCAGGGATATGAAACAGCAGCAATGCACCCGAACAAGGGAACAAACTGGAACAGGACTACAGCTTATAGATTTTTGGGATTTGACAACTTCTATACAATCGATGATTTTTCATCGTCTGCAGAGCGATATAGAAACATGATTACAGACATGGAAAATTACAAGAAGATCATAGAAGTTATTGAAAGTAAGGATGACCCATCACAGCCTTTCTTTTTGTTTAATGTAACAATGCAGGATCACGGCGGATATGGAACAGATAATTTCCCGACTGATATACAGGTAGATGGATATAATGACAGTGCCTGGAACAGATATCTCTCACTTGTAAAGAAAAGTGATGAGGCTCTTCAGTATTTGATAGAATATTTTGAAAACTGTGATGAACCGACAATGATAGTTATGTTCGGTGATCATTTCCCAAGTCAGGATTCAAAGGTCGAGGAATACTTATCAGGAAAGAAGAGAGATGAGCTTGATATAGAAGATATGGAAGATTATTATCAGACTCCGTTCTTTATCTGGACCAATTATGATATGGAATCCGAGCAGGATGTTATTACAAGTACAAATTATCTCGGAACTCTTATGATGGAGCAGACAGGACTTGAGATGACAGATTATGAGCATTATCAGATAATGCTTATGAATAAAATGAAGGCATTTAACCATAAGGGATATGTAGACGCCGATGGCGGATATCATCTATGGAAGGATGCGACAGAGGATGTAACTAATAGTGAGCTGGAATATGAATATCTCCAGTACAATAACCTTGTTGAAAGCGGAAACAGATTGGATTCATTTTTTACAATACAGGAGGATAATTGATGATTGCCGCAAACAATATTACTTTAAGGCTTGGAAAAAAAGCACTGTTTGAGGATGTTAACATAAAATTTTCTGAAGGAAACTGCTACGGTGTTATAGGTGCCAACGGAGCAGGAAAATCTACATTTCTCAAGATACTTTCGGGTCAGCTTGAGCCTACAAGCGGAGAGGTAACAATGTCTCCGGGCGAAAGACTGTCATTTCTTGAGCAGGATCATTTCAAATATGATCAAAATACGGTTATAGATACCGTAATAATGGGAAACCCGAGACTTTATGAGATAATGCAGGAAAAGGATGCGCTTTATGCCAAAGAGGATTTCACTGATGAAGATGGAATCAGAGCAAGTGAGCTTGAAGGCGAATTTGCAGAGATGAATGGCTGGGAGGCAGAATCAGACGCTGAAAATCTTCTTAACGGACTTGGAATCGATACAGAATATCATTACTCACTTGTAGGAGAGCTTACAGGACCGCAGAAGGTGAAGATACTTCTTGCACGTGCATTATTTGGAAATCCTGACATTCTTCTTTTGGATGAGCCGACAAACCACCTTGATCTTGATGCTATCGCATGGCTTGAGGAATTCCTTATCAACTTTGAAAATACAGTTATAGTTGTTTCTCATGACAGATATTTCCTTAATAAAGTATGTACACAGATCGCGGATATAGATTACGGCAAGATCCAGCTTTATGCAGGAAACTACGATTTCTGGTTTGAATCAAGTCAGCTTATAGTAAAGCAGATGAAAGAAGCAAACAAGAAGAAAGAAGAGAAGATAAAGGAATTACAGGAATTTATTTCAAGATTCTCTGCAAATGCTTCCAAATCAAAGCAGGCAACATCGAGAAAGAGAGCGCTTGAAAAAATCCAGCTTGATGAAATGAAGCCGTCAAGCCGTAAATATCCTTATATAGATTTCAGACCTAACAGATCAATAGGAAATGAGGTCCTTCACGTTGAAAATATCTCAAAGACTGTAGACGGAGTAAAGATCCTCGATAATATTTCATTTACACTTGGACGTGAGGATAAGGTAGCGCTTGTTGGCGGAAATGAGCAGGCAATTACAATGCTTTTCAAGATAATCGCAGGCGTTGAGGAGCCGGATGAGGGCTTCTATAAATGGGGCGTAACAACAAGCCAGGCATATTTCCCAAAGGATTACAACGCAGAGTTTGATTCGGATCTCAATATCGCAGAGTGGCTGACTCAGTATTCTGAGGAAAAGGATGTAACATACGTACGAGGTTTTCTTGGAAGAATGCTTTTTGCAGGAGAGGACGGTGTCAAAAAGGTTAAAGTCTTATCAGGAGGAGAGAAGGTTCGATGCCTGTTATCTAAAATGATGATCTCAGGAGCAAATGTACTGATCCTTGATGAGCCTACTAACCACCTTGACATGGAATCTATCACAGCACTCAATAACGGACTTATTAAATTCCCAGGTGTTGTAATGTTCTGCTGTCACGATCATCAGTTTGTTCAGACAACAGCAAACAGGATCATGGAAATAACTACCGACGGACAGCTTATAGACAAGATCACTACATATGATGAATATCTTGAAGCCGATGAGGCAGCAAGAAAGAGACAGGTATTTAAGCTCAACGAATCAGATGAGGAAGACAATTAATGAAAAAACCGATTTTAGTTGTAATGGCTGCCGGAATGGGCAGCCGTTACGGCGGATTAAAGCAGATGGATCCTATTGATGAAAAGGGAAGAGTTATACTTGATTATTCGGTATATGATGCCATAGATGCAGGCTTTGAAGATGTTATATTTGTGATAAAGCCCGAAATGAAGCAGGCATTTGAAGAGACTGTCGGACAGAGGATATCAGGAAAAATAAGCTATAGATTTGCATTCCAGATGTTGGATGATATACCTGACGGGTTTGAGATCCCGGATGGAAGAGTTAAACCATGGGGAACAGGACATGCTGTCCGTGCAGTCAGAGATATGACTGATAACAGTCCTATCGTTGTTATAAATGCAGACGACTTTTACGGAAGCGAAGCCTTTAAGCTCATTTACGACTTCCTTACAAAGGAGCAAAGCAGCAGTAAGCCGGAATATGCATGTGTTGCATATATGATAGAAAATACGGTAACAGACAATGGTTCGGTTGCAAGAGGAGTCTGCAAAACAGATGAAAGCGGATATCTTACAGAAATAACAGAGCGTACAAATATCGAGAAAAGACCGAATGGCGCAGCATTTAGTGAGGACAATGGCAAAACATGGACAGAGCTTCCTAAAGGAACTCCTGTATCAATGAATTTCTGGGGATTTTCATCGGATTTTATAAGCGAGCTTGATAAAAGATTCCCAGCATTTTTGGAAAAAGGACTTGAGGAAAATCCTTTAAAATGTGAGTATTTTCTTCCATTTGTGGTCGATGAAGTCAGAAAAGAAGGAAAGGCCGATGTAAAAGTGCTTTATACACATGATAAATGGCATGGTGTAACCTATAAGGAGGACAAGCCGGATATCGTAAATGCACTTAAGGAATTGTGCAAAAACAGGTATTAAGTAAAGTGTGTAAAATTTGCTATAAATGTGAATTATTTGAGTTGCTATTATAGGAATTACATGATATCTTAAACATATAGATACTTTATAAAATGTTTATAAAATAAAACTAAAAGGAGAAATATCTATGACAAAGAGAAGCACTTTATTAAAAGTTGTTGCTATTATCATGATCGTCATTGCGGCAATTGCATTTCTTGCAGTTGTTGGAAGCCTGGTAACATTATATTCTTTGTTGGGCGGTACCTCAGTAGACTATATCATGGAATATGCCGGATACAGCCCTGCGATCTTCTATGTTTCAACAGTTTTTTCTATTATTGGATGTGTAGTAGAGCTTATTGCAGGAATAATGGGACTTGCTTCAAAGAAAAAGCAAATGATCACAACAATGGGTATCATTACACTGGTTTTAGAGGTGATCTCAATTATTCTTTCAGGCATTATGGGAAGCTTATCACCGCTGAGCTTTATATCATTTGTACTTCCGATCCTTTACTATATCGGAGCAAAACAGTGCATTGATTGATAAAATAAGATTAAAAAAGATGTGCAGCTGCACATCTTTTTTTTAGACTCTTTTGAGAGATAAGCCTTCATGCAGAAGCTGTGTTATATAGTTGACTTTGCTTAGAGTAAAATTTTAATTGGCAAAATAAGGAAGAGGTCGAAACCTCTTCCCA
>CAVLAA010000002.1:4056-74020 GCA_963660835.1 bacterium | reverse complement strand
ATTATGCACTTCCTCTTATCCAGGGAGAGATCAAGATCAAGAAGGAAAATTCACTTCCACGTTTCGTAAAACTTAAAAAGGTCGTAGAGAAATAATATAAAGCCTTTTAGATTATGAATTACCCGATGAGGATGAAGGAGCATCTCTTTCATCCTCATTTTAATATGAAGAAAAAAGCTGCTAAAAGGCTTTTGTTCTTGCATCTTGATTTTTTGTGTTGTATATTTGATAGCGATTATGAAAAATGACGAACAGGAAATTGGAGGCAGCGAGGTGGCAAAGAACCTTGTAATAGTCGAATCACCGACTAAAGTTAAAACTATAAAAAAATTTTTAGGATCCAATTACGAAGTAGAAGCATCAAATGGACATGTAAGGGATCTTCCCAAAAGTACACTTGGAATTGATACAGAAAATGACTTTGAACCAAAATACATCACTATAAGAGGAAAGGGTGAGCTTCTTGCAGGACTTAGAAAGGCTGCAAAGAAGGCAGATAAGATTTATCTTGCAACTGACCCTGACCGTGAGGGAGAAGCTATATCATGGCATCTTCAGCAGGCGCTTAATATAGAACCTTCAAGAATGAGAAGAATAACCTTCAATGAGATCACAAAAACAGCGGTAAAGGCTTCATTAAAGGCACCGAGAGATATTGATATGAACCTTGTTGACGAACAGCAGGCAAGAAGATGTCTCGACAGAATGGTAGGATATGAGATCAGCCCGCTGCTTTGGAAGAAGATCAAAAGAGGCTTGAGTGCAGGACGAGTTCAGTCAGTAGCACTTAGGATAATTGCTGACAGAGAAGATCAGATCAACAATTTTATTCCTGAAGAATATTGGACGATCGAAGCAATGCTCAGACCGGAAGGCGAAAAAAAGGCAATAAAATTTCAATATCACGGAAAAGACGGCAAAAAGTCCGAACTGAAAAATAAAGAAGCATGTGATGAAATTTTAAATGAAATATCAAAGACCGATTTTGTTATCAGGGAGATAAAAAAAGGAGAGCGCTCAAAAAAAGCACCTCTTCCGTTTACAACATCTACACTTCAGCAGGATGCATCGAGGCTTTTAAATTTTCCTACATATAAGACAATGAGAGTAGCTCAGCAGCTATATGAAGGAATAGATATAAAGGGCAAGGGTTCTGTCGGACTTATTTCTTATCTGCGTACAGATTCAACAAGAATATCCGAAGAAGCAGATACGGCTGTACGAGCTTATATAGGAAGCAATTACGGAGAAAAGTATCTTGCATTGGCAACAGGCTCGCAGGATAACGGCAAGCGTATCCAGGATGCTCACGAAGCTATAAGACCTACGGATGTTACGCTTACACCGGCAATCATAAAGGAATCACTTAGCAAGGATCAGTTCAAGCTGTATCAGCTTATCTGGAACAGATTTGTTTCAAGCAGAATGAAGCCTGCATTATATGAGACAATGAATGTCAAGGCAGATGCAAACGGATGCATGTTTACCGCATCAGCGTCCAATCTCGTATTTGAAGGTTACAGATTGATTTATACAGGTGATGATGAAAAGAATGAAAAATCAGCTGTTCTTTCAAATCTGACAGAGGGCATGAAGCTTCTTTGTGATGAGATAGATCCTCAGCAGCACTTTACTCAGCCGCCTGCACATTATACAGAGGCATCTCTTGTACGAACGCTTGAAGAGCTTGGAATTGGCAGACCGAGTACATATGCACCTACTATTACAACTATAATGCAGAGACGGTATATTACTAAGGAAAAGAAGAATCTCTATATTACAGAGCTTGGAGAGGTTGTAAACAGCATGATGATCCAGGCCTTTCCTGAGATCGTAGATGTGAACTTTACTGCAAATCTTGAGGGACTTCTTGACTGTGTAGGAGCCGGAACAGTAAATTGGAAGACTGTTGTAAGAAATTTCTGGCCCGATCTTAAAGCAGCTGTAGACAAAGCAGAGAAAGAGCTTGAAAATGTTACAATAGAAGACGAGAAGACAGATGTTATCTGCGAGAACTGCGGAAGGAACATGGTAATCAAATACGGCCCGCACGGAAAATTCCTGGCATGCCCCGGATTTCCTGAATGCCGTAATACTAAGCCTTATTTTGAAAAGACAGGAATCAAATGTCCGAAATGCGATGGCGAGGTCATTATAAAGAAGACACCTAAGGGAAGAAAATATTTCGGATGCGAAAACAATCCGGATTGTGATTTCATGACATGGCAGAAGCCAACCGGCAAGCTTTGTCCAAAGTGTCAGGCAGCACTTGTTATCAAAGGAAACGGAATAGTTTGCAGCAACAGCGAATGTGGCTATAAAGAAAAGATAGAAGAACAGACAAAAGAACAATAATAAAAAGGGAATGGAGCACTCGATAATGCTGCATTCCCTTTTAGTGTAATATCGATATTTGTTTTGATTTATTCCTTAGATGAATATTTGCTTATCTCATCAAGAAGATAATTATTTACTATTTTAATATATGTTCCTTTCATTCCGCCTGAGTGGGATTCTATAACACCGGCACTTTCGAATTTTCTTATGGCATTTACGATGACAGAACGTGTGATCCCTGCCTTGTCGGCTATTTTGCTTGCAACAAGAAGACCTTCATTTTCAGTTAGCTCGTCAAATATCTGAATAGCGGCAGTAAGCTCTGATGAAGAAAGTGTACGGATCGCCGATTTGACAACCTGCTTTTTGCGCTTTTCCTCTACAATTGCTTCATTTTCTGATCTTAAAATTTCAAGTCCGACAACAGTCGTTCCATACTCGGCAAGGATTATATCGTCGATATCATATCCCTTTGATGTACGATAAATAAATATTGTGCCAAGTCTTTCACCGGCAATCTCTATAGGACTGATGATGGCTGATGTATTTGAAGCATCTACATTTACAAATCCAAGTGTAGTTAGATTTACATTATCCTGTGTTGACAATATATTAAGAAGACGATTATTCAAATGATCATCTATATGATTGCCTACATCGGTAGAAATAAGCTCATTGATTTTGGCAACATCAGGACTTGTGCTTGAACCAAGAACCTTTCCTTTGTTGCTAATAACAAGAATATTTGAATCAAGACATTCAGTCATTATATTGCATATGTCATTGAATACAACTTTGCTTGATGTATTGTTGTGAAGCAGCTTGTTAATTTTTCTGGTATTGTCTAAAAGCAAAACACTCATATATGAACCTCGTATAAGTTTTTCTTTAGTTTAACATGAATATATATAATTTCAAGAATTTTCAGAAAATTTAATGCTGTATTTTTTAATAAGAAGAAAAACTAAGAAAAAAAGAGAAAAATAGAGCATATAAGAAAATAAACGAGATATTACGGAAGAAAATAAGGTTGCTAAAAAATTTTATTTTATTTATTATATAGAAGCTGAGTAGCACTCAGATGAATTGAGTGCTAATAAATTCGAAAGTTAAACAATACAGGAGGCATATATAATGAAGTTAGTACCTTTAGCAGACAGAGTAGTTCTTAAACAGCTCGAAGCAGAAGAAAAAACAAAATCAGGAATTATCCTTTCATCAGGATCACAGGAAAAGCCGCTTGAGGCAGAAGTAATCGCTGTAGGACCTGGAACAGACGATGTCAAGATGGAGCTTGAAAAAGGAGATAAAGTTTTCTATTCAAAATACGCCGGAACAGAGATCAAATTCGAAGGCGAGGAGTACATTATAATAAAACAGTCAGATGTACTTGCAGTTATTAAATAATCAGGAGGAGTAAATTATTATGGCAAAGGATATTAAATATTCATATGATGCAAGAGAGGCTCTTGTAGCAGGTGTAGATAAGCTTGCAGATACAGTTAAGGTTACACTTGGACCAAAAGGAAGAAATGTAGTTCTTGCTAAATCTTATGGCGCACCACTTATCACAAATGATGGTGTTACGATCGCTAAAGAGGTTGAGCTTGAAGACGGATTTGAAGATATGGGAGCACAGCTTATAAGAGAAGTTGCTTCAAAGACAAATGATGTAGCCGGTGATGGTACTACAACAGCAACAGTTCTTGCTCAGGCTATGGTTCATGAAGGAATGAAGAACCTTGCAGCAGGTGCAAATCCGATCGTTATCCGTAAGGGAATGAAGAAAGCTACAGATAAGGCTGTTGAGCTTCTTGTAAAGATGAGCAAGGCTGTATCAGAAAAAGCACAGATCGCTAAAGTAGCAGCTGTTTCATCTGGAGATGAGAAGGTTGGAGAGCTTGTTGCAGATGCTATGGAGAAGGTTTCAAAAGATGGTGTAATCACTATTGAGGAATCAAAGAGCATGAAAACAGAACTCGACCTTGTAGAAGGTATGCAGTTTGACAGAGGATATATTTCAGCATATATGGCAACAGATATGGAGAAAATGGAAGCTGTTCTTGAGAACCCATATATCCTTATCACAGACAAGAAGATAAGCAACATCCAGGAGATCATGGGCATCCTTGAGCAGATCGTTCAGGGCGGATCAAGCCTTCTTATCATTGCTGAGGATGTTGAGGGCGAAGCACTTTCAACTCTTATCGTAAACAAGCTTCGTGGTGTAGCAAAGATCGCAGCTGTTAAAGCTCCGGGATTTGGTGACAGAAGAAAAGATATGCTTCAGGATATCGCAATCCTTACAGGCGGACAGGTTATCTCTTCAGAGCTTGGATATGAGCTTAAGGAAGCTACAATGGATATGCTCGGAAGTGCAAAATCTGTTAAGATCACAAAAGACAACACTGTTATCGTAGACGGAAACGGAGACAGCACAGCTATTAAGGATCGTGTAACTCAGATCAAGAACCAGATCGAGGTAACAACTTCTGATTATGATAAAGAAAAACTTCAGGAAAGACTTGCTAAGCTTGCAGGCGGTGTAGCAGTTATCCGTGTTGGTGCTGCAACAGAAACAGAGATGAAGGAAGCTAAGCTTCGTATGGAAGATGCTCTTAATGCAACAAGAGCAGCTGTAGAAGAAGGAATCATCGCAGGCGGCGGTTCAGCTTATATCCATGCAACAAAAGAGCTCAAGAAGCTCGTAGATACTCTTGAAGGTGATGAGAAAACAGGTGCAAACATCATAGTTAAAGCTCTTGAAGCTCCTCTTGCAACAATCGCTAAGAATGCAGGACTTGAAGGCGCTGTTATCATCAACAAGGTAAGAGAATCAGAAGTCGGAACAGGATTCGATGCTTACAATGAGAAATATGTCGACATGGTTAAAGAAGGAATTCTTGATCCGGTTAAGGTTAGCAGAAGTGCACTTGAGAATGCAACAAGTGTAGCAGCTTCACTTCTTACAACAGAAGCAGCTGTATCTATCATCAAAGAGCCGGCTCCGGCAATGCCAGCAGGACAGCCAGGAATGATGTAATAAATTATACCAAGGTCAAAAGGCCAAAAGGTAAGTTAACACCATCATAAATATTAATTTTAGAGAGTCGTATTCACTTTAGAACGAAAGTGGATACGGCTCTTTTGTATTTGAAAATAAGGCTGAAACGGCATATACTTTTTGACATGAAGAATATAATTAAAATACAAAATATCAATATACCGGAGCTTAGTCTTTACAGAGATTACAATGAAAATCAATTAAAAAGAATAAACGAACCGAATCCAGGAGTGTTCATAGCAGAAACAGGTCTTGTAGCGGAGCGTGCTATAGAAGCAGGCTATGAACCGATTTCTATGCTTTTAGAGGAAGGTGTCCGGATAAATGGACATAATCAGATGCTAAAATATGATCATATCCCGATATACATAGCTGAACACGAAAAGCTGGTAAATCTGACAGGCTACAATCTGACAAGAGGAGTGCTGTGTGCAATGAAAAGAAAGCCGCTTGAAGATCCGATAAAGCTTACATCAGATAAGAAAAGCATAGCAATTCTTGAGGATGTTATGAACCCTACAAATGTAGGAGCAATCTTTAGAAGTGCAGCAGCTATGGGAATGGATGCGATACTGCTTACCAAGGGCTGTGCAGATCCTCTTTATAGAAGAGCGATTCGAGTCAGCATGGGAAATGTTTTTAATGTTCCGTGGACATATATTAAAGGAAGCTGCAGTGAGGAAATTGAAAGACTGAAGGAGGAGAGATTTTTCACAGGTGCACTTGCTTTAAATGAGAAGTCAATTTCTATTGCAGATCCTATTTTAAAGAAGCAGGCTAAAATAGCTCTTGTACTTGGAACAGAGGGGACAGGCCTTAGCACAGATACTATAAAGGCATGTGATTTGGCAGTAAAAATTCCGATGAAAGAAGGGATAGATTCTTTAAATGTAGCAGCGGCAAGTGCGGTTGCATTCTGGGAAATCCAAAAATCTTTTTAATGAGATAGAGGATTTTGATGGAGGAAATTGATGAGAGATTTTTTGGATAAGTTTTTTTTCATATTTTTAGTTGGAGTGGTGACTTGCTTTTGGATCTATATAATTGGTTCAGCTGTTATAGATGTCCATAATGAAAATGAAATAAAGAGACAACGACAAAAGAATATAGAATATTACAGAGCAGTAAGGCATCTGGAAGAATCGCGTCAATCCAAATCAGATAAAAACAGCAAAAAAAGCAGCAGTAGTAAAAAGAGCAATAGCAGCAAAAAAAGCTACAGCAGCAATAACGGATCGGGCTCATCATATTCTGATTACGAGGATTTTTATTATGATAACGAAGAGGATTTTGACGGTCTTGATGATGCTGAGGATTATTACAATGAACATTATAGTGACTACTAAGCAATCAGAATAAATATATGGAGAAATAAAGATGGATTCAGATCGATTTTTACAAATACTTATGGTGGTGATTACAGTGGTTTGGGGCTGCTGGAAGCTGGCAGAGCTCAGTGGATGTGCTGATTATTCAACTTCAAAATATAGATACAAATATGAGAGCACATACAATACAAAAAAATCAAATAGATCAAATAGCTCAAAAAGCAGCCGAAAATATAATAAGAGCAATGTAAGTCGTTCGGCATATGACTATAAGGATTACGAGGAATTTTACGATGACAACGAGGAAGACTTTGACAGTATAGACGATGCTGAGGATTATTATGATGAGCATTATGAAGATTTTTGATATAATTCCAAAAAGCTGATAAATTAATAGAGTTTTGCGGATTGAAAACGCAAGAGAAATTTTATCTTGCTGATACTGCTTTACGTTACAGTGTGTTGTATTATATTCAAAATCACAACAAAACCCTATCTAAACAGCAACATTGTCATTTATAATGAATAAAGATATTTTATAATAAAATGTATAATTGTATACATAGCACAAATAAATGAACGGATATAAATGATTTTTTTGAGATGACAATCTTCTAAAGATGCTCACAGAAAGGGGTGTTTGGATAATGAAACAATTGTTGTACGGAATGGTAGGCGGAGGACCGGGTGCATTTATAGGAGATGCACATAGGAAGGCGATCAGCCTGGATTCATCTGCAAAACTTGCAGCAGGATGCTTTTCAAGAGACGTAGACAAGTGTCTGGAGCAGGGAAAAGAGCTTGGGATAGATACAGACCGCTGCTACAAGGATTATAAGGAAATGGCCTTGAAGGAAAGCGCAAGAGATGATGGAATAGATTTTGTAGTTATAGTAACACCTAATCATACACATTACGAGATTGCAAAGGCCTTTCTTGAAGCGGGTATCAATGTAGCCTGTGACAAGCCGTTAGTTACAAGTGTAGATGAAGCAAAGGAACTGCAGGTGCTTGCAAAAGAGAAAGATTTACTGTTCATGGTAACGTACACTTATACCGGACACCTTACAATGAAATATATGCGTGATCTGATTAAAAACGGTGAAATAGGTACAGTGCGAACTGTTATGGCAGAGTATCCTCAGGGATGGCTTTACAATGAAAATGACTGCGGAGGCAAGCAGGGTGAGTGGAGATGCGATCCAAATAGATCAGGAAGAGTTAATTGTCTTGGAGATCTCGGAACTCATGTTGAAAATGCAGTTGCAACAGTAACCGGACTTAAGATCAAGCGTGTACTTGCAAAAATGGATATTGTTGTACCAGGAAGAAGACTGGATGATAATGATCAGATATTAGTTGAATACGAAGGCGGAGCTACCGGTATAAACTGGACAAGCCAATTTGCAATCGGATGTGACAATAGTCTGAGGCTTCGCATTTACGGCTCAAAGGGTACGCTGCTTTGGTTTCAGGAAAATCCAGAGGAGCTTATCCTTATAAGAGAGGATGGAATCCGTCAGAGCATTAAGAGAGGTTATGCTGCCATAAGCAGTGGTGCAGCCAAATACGGACGGCTTCCGGCAGGACATACAGAGGGTTGGCTTGAGGCAATGGGCAACCTTTATGACAGCTTTACGGATTGTCTTACAGCAAAGAAAAACGGGACATTTACTGATGATATGATAGATTACCCTACAATAGACGAAGGAGTTGACGGACTTAAGTATGTAGAGGCATGTCTTAAGAGTAATGATAATGGAAACATATGGGTAGAATTATAGGAGGTATGTTATGGCAAGACCGGTTACGCTGTTTACGATCCAATGGGGAGATTTACCGTTAGAAGAATTGTGCAGACTTGCAAAACAGATGGGCTATGAAGGACTTGAGCTTTCAGCTGCCCATTTAAATATGAAAAGAGCTGCAGAAGATAAAGCATATGTAAATGTAGTTAAGGATGTACTTAGTAAATATGATTTAAAGTGCTGGGCTATCAGCAATCATCTGGCAGGTCAGTGTGTTGTGGATTCAATACAGTGGGCGTATGATCCAAGACTTGACGGATTTGCTCCATCTGAATTAGCAGGAAAGCCTGAAAAAATACAGGAATGGGCTATAGATGAAATGAAAGCAACAGCTCATGCGGCAAAGAATATGGGCGTTGATGCAGTAACATTTTTTATGGGCTCTCCTATATGGAAGTTTTGGTATTCATTTCCGCAGACATCAGAGAAAATGATAGAAGATGGCTACAATAAGGTTAAGAAGCTGTGGTCACCTATCATGGATGAGTTTGATGCATGCGGAGTCAAATTGGCTCTTGAAGTTCATCCTACTGAAATTGCATTTGATTACTGGAGTACAAAGAAGCTGCTCGATGTATTTGAACATCGTCCGACACTTGGTATTAATCTTGACCCAAGTCACCTCATATGGCAGGGAGTTGACCCTTCTGTATTTATCCTGGATTTTGCGGATAGGATATATCATGTGCATGTAAAGGATGCAAAACTGAATCTAAATGGAAGAAATGGAATCTTAGGTTCGCATATCACGTTTGGCGATCAGAGAAGAGGTTGGAATTTTGTATCACCCGGACATGGTGATGTTGATTTTGACAACATGATCAGGGCGTTAAATCAGATAGGATATGACGGACCGTTGTCGATAGAATGGGAAGACAGTGGCATGGAACGTGTATTCGGTGGAACCGAAGCCTGTGCCTTTACGAAGAAAATCAATTTTTCGCCATCGGATGTTGCATTCGACGATGCAATTAAAAATAAATAAAATATGCAAACTAAAACCGGAGTGTCATATGGACACTCCGATTTCTGTATTAAGCTGAAAGCTTAGTTCTCATTTTCGAGCTTTTCGATTGCTTTTTCTATTCTTGAAATGCTTTCGTCTTTCTTAAGAAGCTCCATTATTTCGGTAGCTCCGCCCGGAGTCATCTGCTTTCCTGAAACAGCAACACGGACAGGCCACATTACATAGCCGTTTTTGTATCCCTTTTCAGTGCAATAACCTTTAAGAAGCGCAAAAAGAGAATCATTTGAAAAATCATCATGACCCTTGAGGAGCTCCAACACATCCTTAAGGACAGGAAGTGCTGTCTCGCTTGATGTTTTCATTTTCTTGTTGAAATACATCGAACTGTCATACTCAGGCATTTCCTGAAGGAAATCTATCTGATCCTTAATATCGGGGAAGATCTCTATACGTGTCTTGACCATAGAAGAAATCTTTTTAAGATCCATATCCTTCTTTATAACTTCTTTAATATATGGTTCAGCCATTTCAAAGAATTTATCCTCATCCATAGCCTTAAGATATTCGCCGTTCATCCATTTGAGTTTGACCATATCAAATACAGCAGGTGATTTATTTATATGATGGTAATCAAATTTCTCTACAAGCTCCTCAAGAGAGAATATCTCGTTGTTGTCGGCAGGACTCCATCCAAGTAAGGCTACAAAGTTTATCACTGCTTCAGAAACAAAGCCCTGTTCGATAAGATCCTCGTATGAGGAGTGGCCGCTTCTTTTGCTGAGCTTCTGATGTTCTTCGTTTGTGATAAGAGGGCAGTGGATGTACTTTGGCTCTTCCCAGCCGAATGCCTTGTAAAGGCGGGTATATTTCGGTGCTGAAGAAAGATACTCATTTCCTCTTATTACATGTGTGATGTTCATGAGATGATCATCTATAACATTTGCAAAGTTATATGTAGGATAGCCGTCGGATTTGATAAGTATCATATCGTCAAGCTCTGAGTTTGGCTGTGTGATGTCTCCGTAGATCTCATCGTGGAAGGTTGTTTCTCCCTCATTAGGAACATTGGCTCTTATGACAAATGGCTTGCCTGCTGCAAGATTTGCTTCTATTTCTTCTTTGGAAAGATGCAGGCAATGTTTGTCGTAGATGCTGATCTCTTTGCCGGCTATATTTTGCTTGAGAGATTCGAGACGTTCCTTGTCGCAGAAGCAGTAATATGCCTCACCCTTTTCAATAAGCTCCTTAGCGTACTTCATATATAATCCGCTCTTGCATCGTTCGCTTTGAACATATGGGCCGTAACCGCCATCCTTATCAGGACCTTCGTCATGCTTGAGACCTGTTTTTTCGAGAGTTCTGTAAATTATATCGAGTGCATCCTCATAAAAGCGCTCCTGATCAGTATCCTCAATTCGAAGGACAAATTCGCCGCCTTCGTGCTTAGCTATAAGATATGTATACAGAGCAGTACGGAGGTTTCCGACATGCATTCGGCCGGTTGGACTTGGTGCAAAACGAGTTCTGACTTTTGACATGATTTTTATTGCCTCTTTTCGATAGATATTAAATATTAACTGAATTTAGAAACTAAGGGATGCCCTTTGGACATCCCTTAAAAATATAAGCTATTTATTTGCATTTGGCAAGGAGTGCTTCCCATTTTTCATCTACATATTTCTGAGCTTCTTCGATTGTCCATTCATTTCCCGGCTTGAAGCAGTGACGGAAGCGTCCCTGTACCTTCATAAATTCCTCGACAGGAAGCTTTTTCTTAGGCATATATGTGAGGTGATATTCACCGTTCTCAACTTCATACATAGGCCATACACATGTGTCAACAGCAAGACGGCATATCTCAGGAAGCATCTCAGCAGGATACTGCCATCCACGCGGGCAAGGACACAGAACGTTTACAAATGTCGGTCCTTCAGTATAAATAGCCTTATGTGCCTTCTGATGGAAATCCTTGAAGTTTCCTATAAGTGTTGTCTGGGCAACATATGGTGAGCCGTGAGCTACTATGATCTGTGTAAGATCCTTTACATTTTGCTTCTTACCTACGGATTCTTTTCCAGGAGGAGTAGTGGTTGCACTGGCAAATCTCGGTGTTGCAGATGAACGCTGAGTTCCTGTGTTCATATATGCTTCATTATCATAGCAGAAGTATGTAAAATCATGACCGCGTTCCATAGCTCCTGATAATGACTGGAATCCGATATCATATGTACCGCCGTCACCGCCGATTGCAAGGAATTTAAATGTATCATCAATTTTACCTTTTTTCTTCAATGCCTTGTATGCTGTCTCAGCACCTGAAGCAACAGCAGATGTATTTTCAAAAGCTACATGGATATAAGAATCCATCCATGCTGTATTGGGATATGTGAAGGATGAAACTTCAAGACAAGAGGTAGCGTTTGCAATAACGGCTTTATCCTCCGGATCTACAGCTCTCATCATTGCACGGCAGGTAATACCTGCTCCGCAGCCTGCACAAAGACGATGTCCTGCTTCAAAACGTTCAGGCTTGCTCATTTCCTGTTTTAAACTGTAAGCCATTGTTATTGAACCTCCTCTCTCAAATCTCTCTGACCCATATGTGAATAAATCGGTCCTGTTTCACCGGTTTCAAGTATCTTTTCAAGTCTGCTGTATACGCGCTTTGCATGCTCTACTGTGAAATCACGTCCGCCAAGACCGAATACGATATCGACCATTTTAGGAGGGTTAGGAAGATTGATGCATGCTCCGGATGTCTCTGCAAAAAGAGGACCTCCGCAGGCACTGAAGCCTTCACTCTTATCCATGACTGCAACAGCCTTGCAGTTTTTGAGTGCTTCTGCGATCTCTTCTCCCGGGAACGGTCTGAAGACTCTGATCTTTATAAGACCGACCTTTTCTCCGTTTGCTCTGAGCTCATCTACGGCAGCCTTTGCTGTTCCTGCTGATGATCCCATGATAACAAGCGCACGTTCGGCATCTTCCATTTTGTAAGCTTCGAAAAGACCGTATTTACGTCCAAAGGTCTTTTCAAAATCAGCAGCAACGTCCAAGATAGCACGTTTTGCATTTTTCATTGCCTCAGCCTGAGCAACACGTGCCTCCATATAATAAGGAGAGGTTCCGTAAGGCCCTACAGCAAGCGGATTTTCATGCTTAAGAAGATAATTCTCCGGATGATATTCACCGACAAAGGCCTTTACCTTTTCGTCTGATTCAAGAAGGATATTTTCGAGAGCATGAGATGTGATAAATCCATCCTCGCATATCATTACAGGAAGACGGACATCAGCTGTTTCGCCTATTCTGTGAGCCTGAAGATAGTTGTCATATGCTTCCTGGTTGTTTTCAGCATATATCTGTATAAAGCCTGAATCCCTTACAGACATGGAATCGGAATAATCATGATTGATATTTATAGGGCCTGTAAGTGCACGGCATGCAACGGCAAGCACAATAGGAAGTCTGCATGAAGCAGCAACATAAAGTACCTCGGTCATAAATGCAAGTCCGGCTGATGATGTTGCTGTGATAGCACGGCATCCGGCAGCCTCAGCACCAAGGCAGGCAGAAAGAGAAGAGTGTTCGCTTTCTACACAGATGAATTCTGTGTCAACTTTACCATCAGCAACATATTGAGCAAAGTACTGAGGAATCTCTGTTGAAGGAGTTATCGGGAACATAGCAAATACATCCGGGTTAATCTGACGCATAGCTGTAGCGATAGCTTCGTTTCCGGATAATCTGTCTCTTATACTCATGTTAGTTTACCTCCTTCCATTCAATAGCGCCGAATGGGCATACCTTGTAGCAGATGCCACAGCCCTTGCAGTGATCAAAGTCAAAATCTTTTCTTTTTCCTTCTGAAACAGGAATAGATGAGTCAGGGCAAAATGGTGTACAAAGCAGACACTGCTTGCATTTTTCCTGATCCCATGAAGGGATCATAGAGCGCCACTCACCTGTATGAAGAAGACGTGATGTACCGCCCTCATATATCTCACAGCCGGTTGTAAGCTCCTGCCATGGTGAGGTTTCTTTTATATCTTCTGCTTTTCTGAACATTATTCTTTTACCTCCTTCATAGCTTCGGCAAGACAGGCAAGGTTTCCTTCGATAACCTGTGGCTTCTTGGCAAATTTGTGGCTGTATGATTCGCGCATATGAACAAGAAATTCATCGGGGTCAACGCACTTGCTTACTGCAACTACCGCTGCAAGCATTGGCGTGTTTGGAAAGTAAGCGCCAAGGTGCTTTCTTGAGATATGTCCTGCGGCAATAGTGAAAACCTTTCCTTCGTATCCGTTTAATAAAGGACGAAGCTCAGCAGATGATTTTTCTGAGTTGATGATGATCGCACCATCTTCTTTAAGTCCTGCAGTTACATCAACGGTTTCAAGAAGTGTTTCGTCAACAACTGCTACATAATCAGGATCATAAATATTGGAATGAACAGAACATCTTGTTTCGGATATTCTGTTATAAGCTGTTATAGGTGCTCCCGATCTTTCGGGGCCATATTCCGGAAATGACTGAACATAACGGCCTGCCATAAAAGCAGCATCGGCCAGAAGAAGGCTTGCTGTCTTGGCACCCTGACCACCGCGGCCATGCCAGCGGATTTCTATCATGTTGTCCATTGTAGTACCTCTCTCTCTAAATCTATCATAGAAAAGCCCTATCAAAGAATAAAGCGGACAAGTCCGCTTCGTATTCTTAAATCCTTATCACCAAGATATCTTGTCAAAATATCCTATTAAATAAAGAAAGGACAATTCCTTTGTACATTTAGCCAATATAGGCTTATACACAGTATATGTCAATAAAAAATTCGAAATTTTTAGAAAAGAAAGAAAATATTATGGCAAAATAGAATAAAAAGAGAAAAAGTTTCAAGGTGACCTGTTATATTTATAGAGACGTTAAATAAGAAAAAGGCATGTGAAGCAGTTCCACATGCCATGATAAGCTTATGCAAATATCACATTTCTGCGTTTGTTAAGTGCAAATAAAAGGATCATTCCGAATATTCCGCATGAGATAACCTCACCAAGTCCTACAGTAAACATAAGGAATGGGAGAGCATCTGTTGCTCCGTAAGCTATCTTAAGAACCGGAGGAATGATAAGTACGTTGGCAACGATCGGAGGAACCGGAGCAAGGAATTTGTATTTCCTTAACAGATAAGTAAATATTGCTCCGATAAGTGTTGCAAGTGTTCCGAATACGATATCAAAGATAGTACATCCGGTAAGGATATTGCTTAAAAGACATCCTATCGTTAATCCCGGAATAGCTGCAGGTGTGAAATACGGAAGGACTGTAAGTGCCTCCGAAAAACGAACCTGGATAGTTCCGTTTGCAAGTCCAAAAGCGTTTGCGATAAAAGTAAGCACAATATACAATGCTGCGATTATCGCACCTTGAGTGAGATACTTTGTTGATTTTGTCATATTAAATTTTCTCCTTTAGTTTTGTTTTGCGTCAGGAAGGTCTCGAACTGACGTGTTTGACTTATGCCGCAGGCAAGTCTATCATATAGAAAGAAAAAAAACAAGCTTTATGATGAAAAAATCAATGAACTAAGAGGCATAAAAAAAGGTGGAGATGTAATGGAAAAATATCCTTATTTAGACATGATATGTCGTGATGATTCGGGTGTGGCAGTAGAAAGATGGAACGATTCATGGTCTGTAGATATGCATTGCCATGATTATTATGAGCTTATGCTTGTGAGCAAGGGTTCGTGCAGACATGTGTTTCATGGGGTTGAAACTCTTTTGATACCGGGAGATGCTGTAATGATACCGGCACATGAAGCACATGGATATGCTCTTTGTGGTGAGATCTCTCTATATAACTGTCAGTTTATTCCTGAAATGCTCAGCAAGGACGTGCAGAGGATAATAAAGACAGAATCCACAAAGGAAGAACAAAAAAAAGAATCTCTTGACATGGCAACGATAGTTCAAAGAGAAAGCATGCATGCAAAAAAGCTGCCCGGCTATGAAGTGAACAATAGTAAGCAGGGAGTTATACATTTGAATCCGGGTGATATGAGATTTATAGTTTCGCTTATAGATCGTGCTATAAAGGAGCAAAATGAAGCCGGCAGCGATTTTGAGATAATAAAAAGAAGATATGTTGAGCTTATTTTGATCGAGGTGCAAAAGAAAAAAGAATTTCAAAATAATAAGATCAATGCAGGAACAGCAGGAAGCCAGAGGATAATTGCAGAAATATTAGGTGGGATAGAAGAAAATCTGGCTGAAGCATTTGATATAGAAGAAACAGCCGAAAAATATGCATTTACACCGAATTATCTAAGGAAACTGTTTAAGGATTACACGGGGCTTTCTCCTATACAATATATTAACAGGCTCCGCATGATACATGCCTGTGAATGTCTCGGAAAAAGCCACATGAGCATAAAGGAGGCAGCGGAATATGTAGGTATTTATGACCTTAACTATTTTTCGCGTATGTTTAAAAAGATAATAGGATGCTCTCCGAGCAAGATATAAATGAAATAAGACTTATAAAAAAGAGTTTTGTGCTATTAAAGTGTAAAAAAGTACAAAGACTCTTTTTTTTATGTCCGATTGCTAAATTTAGATAAAAGCTCAATAATCGTAAATTAATAGATTGTTCCTTAAAATCATACAAAAAACAAATCTTAAAATTATGTAAAAAAGCGAAAAAATCCGCAATCGTTATTTTGTGCTAAAATGATGTTGTTTAATTCTCGAAACATCTAAGGACCTGAATTATAGTTATATCATCAAATACAGGAACCGGTTCTGTAAGCTTTAAAGAATTATCAATAAACAGAAATAAAGAGGGAAAAAATATGTCAGATAAAAACACACAGAATAGCTCTCTGGCAGGTGATGTCAAGATCTCAATGAGAGAAAAGATCGCCTACGGATTAGGAGATACATCCTGCAACATTGTTGTAGGTCTGACGTCCAGCCTTTTGTCATTTTTCTATACTGATTATATCGGTGTTTCAATTGGTATGGTTGGTCTTATCATTTTGATCTCGCGATTTTTCGATGGAGTTTCAGACGTTATCATGGGGCTTATCGTTGACCGTACAAAATCAAAATACGGAAAAGCCCGTCCGTGGGTATTGTGGGCAAGTATACCATATGCAATAGGCTGTGTATTGCTTTTTACTGTTCCTGCAGGAAGCGATATGGTAAAGGCGATTTACATTTTTATAACTTATAACTTTATTCAGACAGTATGTTATACAGCACTTAACCTTCCGTATTCTTCACTTGCTGCTCTTATGACACGTAACCAATATGAAAGAGGATCGATCAATGCGATTCGTATGGCTCTTTCACCATTTGGACGTATTCTTGCAACATCTGTAACATTGCCGCTCGTAAAAATTCTGGGCGATGATCAGAGAGCATGGATAATTGCAGCAGTTATATACGCGATCATTGCACTTGGACTTTTATTATTCTGCTTCTTCAATACTAAAGAGCGCGTTACTGTTTCAAATCAGCAGGATTCAAAGCTCCCTATAGGACAGAGTCTTAAGGCCTTATTTAAAAATAAATATTGGGCACTTGGACTTCTTCTTTGGGCAATGCTTTCGGTTTATATGACACTTTCGGGAACAAGCCTCAGCTATTACAGCAAATGGATCTTGGGTGATAGCCTTCTTACAAGTCCTTTGTATCTTGCAGAGCAGATTCCTTGTATAGCACTTACGTTCTTCATTCCTTTGGCACTTAAAAAGGTAAGTAAACGAAATCTTGCTCTTGCAGGTGCAGTCATATGTATGGTTGGCCAGATAGGATTGGTATTTTATGACGGAAGCTTCACTCTTGCGATAGTATCATGTATCTGCAGAGGTATCGGACAGGCACCGCTTATGGGAGTTGTATTCTCATTTATCGCTGACTCGGTTGAGTACGGGCAGTATAAAACACACCTCAGACTTGAAGGACTTATCTATTCCGCAGCTTCAGTAGGATCGAAGCTTGGAAGTGGTCTTATGAGTGCAGCCTTTGGATGGATACTAAGCGGAGCAGGCTACAGCGGAATGTCAGAGATCCAGTCAGCATCCACACTTAGCACTATCAGTGCATTGTTTGTATGGGGACCGATCATTGTATGGGGGATCACAGCAGTTATTTTGCTTTTCCATAAGCTTGAAAAACAGTATCCGGCTATTATGAAGGAACTTGCCGAACGTGAAGCAAGAGGAGAACTTTAATCCATAAGGGTAAGGATTTTAGAAATTTAATAAATAATATAAAGGAGAATTGATTATGATTTACGGTGAAAAAAATGTAGATAAACCTATACGTTGGGGTATGGTTGGCGGCGGAATAGGCAGCCAGATCGGATATATCCATCGTTCGGCAGCACTTAGAGATTTTAACTTTGATCTTGTTGCAGGTGCATTTGATATAGATCCTGAGCGTGGAAAGGCATTTGGAGCAAATCTTCATGTAGCACCTGAGCGCTGCTATCCTAACTACAAGGTTATGTTTGAAGAGGAAGCAAAGCGTGAGGACGGAGTACAGGCTGTATCTATTGCTACTCCTAACTTTACGCATTATGAAATAGCTAAGGCTGCGCTTGAAGCAGGACTTCATGTTTATTGTGAAAAGCCTCTTTGCTTCACATATGAGGAGGCGGAAGAGCTTGAGAAGGTAGCTAAGAAGAGCGGAAAAGTAATGTTCATTTCTTATGGATATGCCGGACATCAGATGATCGAGGAAGCAAGACAGCTTGTAGCAAGAGGTGACCTTGGAAAGATCAGGATCATCAATATGCAGTTTGCTCATGGTGGAAACAATATCGCGGTAGAGAAAAAATCAGAATCACAGGCATGGAGAGTTGATCCTAAGAAAGCAGGCCCGGCATTCTCAATGGGTGACGTAGGAACTCATATGCTCTATTTATCAGAGGTTATCTGCCCTGACATCAACATCAAGAGAGTTATGTGTACAAAGCAGTCATTTGTTGAAGGCAGAATGCTTGAAGACAATGCAATGTCTATCATGGAATATGATAACGGAGCAATTGCTTATATCTGGTCAAGCGGTGTAAATGCCGGTGAGCAGTTCGGATTTAGAATAAGGATAGTCGGAGAGAAAGCATCGGTTGTTTGGGATGCCGAGAAGCCTAACTATCTGTCATATGAGGTTCAGGGAGAAGCTCCGAAGATCTTAAGCAGAGGAAACGGATATCTTTATGAGGAAGCTCTCGCAGATGACCGTATCGGCGGAGGACATCCGGAAGGATTATTTGAGGCCTGGAGCAATCTTTATACCAAATTTGCAAAGGCTATTGATAAGACAGACAAGGGTGAGGAAATCGATTTCTGGTATCCGGGAATCCATGCAGGTGTTCTTGGTGTTAAATGGGTAGAAAAATGTGTTGAGTCAGCTGCTAAGGATTCAGCATGGGTAGAGTATTAATTTTAAATATAAAGAATATAGAGGAGAATAAATATGAGCATTGATCCAAAAGATTTTGATATGCCGGTGGCATCATTTAATCCTAATCCTATGAAGCTTGGTCTTTTTACAGACGGATTGCCGGATATGCCGTTTGAGCAGGTTCTTGATGAGGCTGTTAAGATGGGAATCCAGGTACTTGAAATCGCAACAGGCGGATATTCCTGTGCACCGCATCTTGATATGGAGAAGCTTCTTCATGATGCAGGAGCACGCCGTGATTTCATGAATGCGATAGAAAGCCGCGGACTTGAACTCTATGCACTCAACTGTTCAGCAAATGCACTGGGACCCGGTGAGCGTTGGGCAAGCCACGGACCGGATGTTATGAATACATTTCGCTTAGCAGAGCTTTTGGGAGTTAAGCATATCGTTTCACAGTCAGGTCTTCCGGCCGGAAGCCCTAATGATGAGACACTGAACTGGGTTATCCATACATTTCCGCCGGAAATGGAAGATGTACTCAAATATCAGTGGGATGTTGCAATTGACTTCTGGTCAAAAGCAGCCGATCTTGCAAAATCATGCGGTGTAGAGACGATCGCACTTGAGAATCATCCAATGAACCTTGTTTACAATGTTCCTACAGTCCTTAAGCTTCGTGAGGCAGTCGGAGATATAATAGGACTTAATCTTGATCCAAGCCATGTATTCTTTATGGGCGGAGATCCTCTTGCTATGGCAAGAAAACTCTGCGAGAAGAAGGCGGTATATCATGTTCACGGCAAGGATTCACGTATCAATGAGCACATCAAGGGGCTTGACTGCTATGAGCAGGGAGCATATAACGGACCGGCTGTAAATCGTTCATGGAACTATGTAGCAGTAGGATATGGCCATGATGCTTTATGGTGGAAGACATTCTTTGCAACACTTGCAGAGGGCGACTATCACGGACCTGTTTCTATTGAGGTAGAGGATCCGCTTATGCCTAATAACCTTGTTGCGATCCAGAAATCAGCAGCATTTTTGCATGAGACTATGCTTAAGTGATATTAAGAGGATAATAGAAAATATACAGGCTCAAAAGGTTCACCAAAAGGACATTTTGAGCCTTTTACTGTTTTGTGGCACATTTTCAAAGGTTAAGTAGAATAATTTTGCAGCCTGCATTATAATGTACGGGAAATCAGAGCAGGTCTTTATATCATACAGGAGAAGTTATAGTGAATATATTAACAGCTGAAAATATTACAAAAGCATATACTGAAAGGGTTTTGCTTGAAAATGTGTCGTTTTCTTTATCTGACGGAGAAAAGGTTGGAGTTGTAGGTGTCAATGGAATGGGCAAATCCACATTGCTTAAGATCATCGCAGGAGCAGAGGAGCCGGATGACGGACAGGTTATAAAAGGCGGAAATATCAAGATCGGATATCTGCCTCAAAATCCGGTATTTGAAGAAAACGATACGGTTCTTACAGCAGTTGTAAGAAATATATCTGAAAGCTCGGATTATATGTCGGCAGTAAGTGAAGCAAAAGCAATGCTTCAGAAGCTGGATATAAAGGAATATGATCAAAAGATAACAGAGCTTTCGGGAGGCCAGAAGAAGAGAGTAGCTCTTATAAATATTTTGCTTCAGCCGGTAGATGTGCTGATACTTGATGAGCCTACGAACCATTTGGACAGCAGAATGTCTGAATGGCTTGAAAATTACCTTATTAATTTCAGAGGCTCCATCATTATGGTAACTCATGACAGATATTTTCTTGACCGCATAGCAACAAGGATAGTTGAGGTGGATAATGGCAGCCTTTACAGTTATCCGGGAAGCTACAGCAAATATGTTGAGCTTAGGCAGGAGAGGCTGGATATTGCCAAAGCCAGTGAAAGAAAAAGGCAAAGCATATTAAGGACAGAGCTGAAGTGGCTTGCAAGAGGAGCACGGGCAAGGTCAACGAAGCAAAAAGCGCATATCCAGAGAATAGAAGATATGCAAAATGCAAAGCCGATCGAAGAGGATGCAGAGCTTGTAATGAATTCTGTAAGCCAAAGGATGGGAAAGAAAACAATTGAAATATCAAATATATCAAAAAGCTTCGGAGATAAAAGGCTGATAGATGATTTTACATATTTCTTCTTGAAAAATGACAGGATAGGCATAGTAGGTCCGAACGGATGCGGAAAAAGCACACTGTTAAAGATAATAACAGGAGTTTTGAAGCCGGATTCGGGAAGCATAGAGATGGGGTCAACGGTTTCTGTTGGATATTTTTCACAGGAAAATGAATATATGGATGAATCGCAGCTTGCAATACAGTATATCAGGGATGTAGCCGAATATATCAACACTCCTGATGGAAAGCTGTCGGCATCTGCACTTATGGAAAGGTTTTTGTTTGATGGAACAAGACAGTGGACAAGGATAGAAAAGCTTTCAGGAGGAGAAAAGAGAAGACTTTATCTTTTGCATGTGCTCATAGGAGCGCCAAATGTCCTGATACTTGATGAGCCTACAAATGACCTCGACATCAGAACGCTTACAATACTTGAGGATTATCTGGATTCATTTCAGGGAATAGTTATAACTGTTTCTCATGACAGATATTTTCTTGACAGGATCGCAAGGAGAATCTTTGCATATGAGCCCGGAGGAAGGATCAGACAGTTTGAAGGCGGATATTCTGAATATTATGAACTGATGAAGGATTCATTTAATGAGGAATCAGGCAAAAAAACAGAAAAAAAGCCAAAGGGATACAGACCTCCGAGAGAAAAAAAGCTGAAATTTACATATGCCGAGCAAAAGGAATTTGAAACCATAGATGAAGTAATAGCCTCGCTTGAGGAAAGGATCGCTCAGATAGATGACCTCATGGTAAAAAATGCATCCGATTATCCAAAGCTTGCTGAGCTTACAAAGGAGAAGGAAGAAAAAGAAAGCCTGCTGGATGAAAAAACCGAAAGATGGGTATATCTGAATGAGCTTGCCGAAAAAATAAACGAGCAGTAATTATGCAACATAGAGCTGTCTATCTTGCAATATAAATACATTCATGATAAATTTGTAAATTGATACAGGCAAAGCGTGAGCATATTGCGAATGATTTTAGGGAGATAATTTCATCATGATTTTGAATCTTATAAAGGTGATCATTCTTGGAATAGTTGAAGGAATCACCGAATGGCTGCCGATAAGCAGCACAGGACATCTTATTCTTGTCAGAAACATCCTTCAACCGGATCTGTCTGCCGAATTTATCGAGATGTTTGACGTTGTGATACAGCTTGGAGCGATACTGGCCGTTATAGTTATATTTTTCAATAAGCTTTGGCCGTTTCATACAAGAAAAAAAGCGGACAGACAGTGGTTTGCAAATCCGACAAGTACAGGAGCTGTCGGAAAATGCCAGAGATTCGCAAATAATTACCTTTATATGGACAAAATAGTCCTCTGGCTCAAGATAGTTGTTTCATCAATACCGGCACTTATTGTCGGAGTGCTTTTTGATGATTGGTTCGAGGCTCATATGCATGCACCGATCCCGGTTGCGGTAATGCTTATAATATATGGTGTTATATTTATAATCATAGAAAATAAAAATAAGCATAAAAAGGCCAGAGTACGCCGTACATCAATGATAACCTGGAGAGATGCATTTATAATAGGCTGCTTTCAGGCACTTGCATTGCTTCCGGGAACTTCAAGATCAGGTGCTACTATTGTAGGAGCACTTATCATTGGGCTTTCAAGAGTATGTGCAGCTGAGTATTCATTTTTCCTGGCAATCCCGGCAATGATCGGGGCTTCCGGTATTAAGCTTCTAAAATTCGGATTCAGCTTTACAGGAGAGGAAGCTATCTGCCTTATCGTCGGAATGGCAGTTGCATTTATTATCTCGATGTTTGCTATAAGATTCCTTATGGATTTCGTTGCTAAGCATGATTTCAAGGTTTTTGGATATTACAGGATCGTATTAGGAATTATAGTTATTATTTTTGCGATGTATTCTATGATGATAAGTACACAGCAGGGAACGGGGAACGGTATGTTAACTAATGTTTTGATCACATTTTTGGTATCTATGGTACCTATAGTTGAATTAAGAGGAGCTATTCCGATCGGTGTCGGACTCGGACTTTCACCGGCAGTTGTTTATATAACAGCGGTTATCGGAAACATGGTTCCTGTTGCCTTCATATATTTATTTGCGAGAAAGGTCCTTGTTTGGGGAAGTGACAAGCCTGTTATAGGAAAATTCTTTAACTTCTGCCTTACAAAGGGAGAATCAGGCGGAAGAAAGCTTAAGTCAAAAGCAGGACAGGGAATATTCCTTGCACTTTTGGTATTTGTAGGAGTTCCGCTTCCGGGAACCGGAGCATGGACAGGAACTCTTGCCGCAAGTATTCTTGATATGGGATTTAAGAAGAGCGTTGTAGCAGTTATGCTCGGAGTCCTCATGGCGGGAATAATAATGGCAGCCATATCATTTGGTGTTGCATCTGCATTTGCATGATAAGTGGAGGAGATATCATATGAGATGTCCGTTTTGCAATAGTGAAGATACCAGAGTTGTAGATTCAAGGCCTGTAGAGGACAGCAATTCAATAAGAAGAAGACGTATGTGTGACAGCTGCGGACGCAGATTTACTACATATGAAAAAATAGAAACGATCCCACTCATTGTCATCAAAAAGGATATGAACAGAGAGCGGTATGACAGAGCAAAGATCGAGGCGGGAGTGCTTCGAGCGTGCCATAAAAGACCTGTTTCTGTAGATGATATAAATGCTTTGGTTGATAAGGTTGAGGTAGAAATATTTAACCGCGAGGAGAAGGAAATAGAAAGCACGGTAATAGGTGAACTTGTTATGAACAATCTCAAAAATGTAGATCCGGTTGCTTATGTAAGATTTGCTTCTGTCTATCGTGAGTTTAAAGATGTAAATACATTCATGGATGAGCTGAAAAAATTCCTTGAGTGATGATGAGGAGGATATTATGGAGAGATTTGATAAATCATCTAAGCTGGATAACGTTCTTTATGATGTAAGAGGACCGGTTGTAGACGAAGCCGCAAGAATGGAAGAGGAAGGAAAAAATGTTTTAAAGCTTAACATTGGAAATCCTGCTCCGTTTGGCTTTTCGGCACCTGATGAAGTCATAGAGGACATGATAATGAATATAAGAGACTGTCAGGGATATTCTGCATCAAGCGGACTTTTTTCGGCAAGAAAAGCAATCATGCAGTATTGTCAGATAAAAGGTGTTATGGGAGTAGGTGTTAAGGATATATATACCGGAAATGGTGTGAGTGAGCTTATAAACCTTTCTATGCAGGCACTTCTTGACTCCGGGGATGAGGTTTTGGTTCCGGCTCCTGATTATCCTTTGTGGACAGCATGTGTAACACTTTCAGGAGGAAAGGCAGTTCATTATATCTGTGATGAACAGTCAGAATGGAATCCTGATATAGAGGATATCAGAAGCAAGATCACAGATAAGACAAAGGCTATAGTAGTCATCAATCCGAACAATCCTACAGGAGCTCTTTATCCCAGAGAGATATTGCAGCAGATTGCAGATATTGCGGATGAATTTGGACTTATCCTATTCTCAGATGAAATCTATGACAGGCTTGTTATGGACGGACTTGAGCATGTTTCAATTGCATCTCTTGCATCTCCTGATGTATTTTGTGTTACGTTTTCAGGACTTTCAAAGTCACATATGATAGCCGGCTTCAGAATAGGATGGATGGTTTTAAGCGGCAACAAGAAGAAGGCAAAGGGATATATTGAGGGCTTAAACATGCTTTCGAATATGAGACTTTGTTCAAATGTGCCTGCTCAGTCTATCGTACAGACTGCACTTGGAGGCTGGCAGCTTTGCCAGAGACATATTCAGCCTGGCGGAAGAATTTATGAGCAGAGAGAATATGTTTATAACAGATTGAAAAATATGCCGGGAGTAAGCGTTGTAAAACCAAAGGCTGCTTTCTATATCTTCCCTAAGCTTGATAAGGAAAGATTCAATATACACAGTGACGAGCAGTTTGCACTTGATTTTCTTCATAAGCAGCGTGTGCTTGTTGTAAACGGAAAAGGCTTTAACTGGCCGGGTCAGGACCATTTCAGGATAGTTTATCTTCCAAACCTTAATATTCTTGAGGAATGTATGGATAAGCTTGAAGAATTCCTGACAACATATAAGCAAAGATAATTGAATAAATAAGATTTTGTATTAAAATGGGCTGTCAAATGACAGCCCATTAATCATTAGTTTAAATAGTAACGCCTAATTCATCGCGGAAAAGAACTGTTCCGCCGGTATGGATAAATAAAATACGTTTATCCTTGATGTTGTTTGCTTTAAGATATTCGAGCATTCCGTAAAATGCCTTTCCGGTATAGGTTGAATCAAGCTCAATGCATTCTGTTTCATACATTTGGCGGCTGAGACTGTAAATATCAGGACAGGCAAGAGAATATCCGCCGCAAAGATACATATCTTCGACAACAGGAGCATTTTTTGATCTGTAAATGCAGCCTGTAGATTCCTGATATTCCTTTAGATTGGAGGTTATTACCTCATTAGCACGTGCTTTTTTGCGGTTTACGGATATGCCGATTATATTTCTATTGTCACCGTTTATCATCGAGCCTGCAATAAGACCTGACTGAGATGTATTTGTGCTTGAAGCAAGAAAGATATAATCAAAGGTTTTATTTAATGATCTTTCCTGCGTTAGTATCTCAAAATAGCAGTTAACATAGGAATCCATTGGAGGAGTTACATTGCCTTGGCCAAATTTATTGCCGTGTATATAGTACGGCTCATAGCCTGAGTCTTTGAAATCGTTCATTGCACGCTCAACCGCATCAGCTATGGTTGTCTTTGTGCAATGATATTCTTTTACATCATTAAGACGTATCATATCTGCATTTGAACTCTTTTTATCCGGATCAGAATCCTCAATGTTGTAGATCATTGAACATGGGATATTTCTTTCTTTGCATGCTTTGGATAAAATACGGCAAAGATTAGAAGAATAACCACCGTATATTATCATTGCATTGCAGCCTTTCTTAGCCATGTCCTTCAGATAAGCATCTGCAAAGCGTACTTTATTGCCGCCAAAGGCAAATGGTATCAGATCCTCGCGTTTAACATATATTTCATTATCGAAGCTGTTGTATTTGAGCTGCTGTATCGGAGTTTCTATAAGCGGAAGGTCGCCTTCAAGCTCATAGGTTATATGAGATTCAAGCTCCTTTAAGATCTTTCTGCATTCATCAAGTGTGTCAGCTGTTATCAGAGTCTGACCGATACGATCGCGTCCGTTTGTAAAAGGCTGGATATGATCACCCTTTGCAATATTAAATATAAGCTCCTTGACGTTAGAGCACTTTGGATTGTTATTAACTATTTTTCTTAGTATGCCTTCTCTTGGAGCTGTCATAGTATGAGTAAGAACAGCAGTTTCTGATTCATTTTCAAAAAATGGCTTTACATCCTCGCCCATAGCAATTCGGGCAATAACCTCATAATAATCAATATTAAATTTCTGACTGACCATTTCGGAAAGACCTGTTGCACCTGATCTGCCGGTAAGCTCAACTATATATACGTCGTCACCGTTTAAAATACAGTCACAGTTTACTGGACAATTATCAAGGCCTACAGCCTTTATAGCTGCAGATACTTCTTTTTTTATTGTTTCGCCATGCCTCTCAAGTGTATTAAACGGAACGGAATGTCCGATGGGGATATTAGTAGCACCTTCAAAGGCCTCTGTATTGTTCGGAAGCATAAATATGATCTCGCCGTTTTGGATCATTGCTTCTACGCCAAAAAGTGGTCCTTCAATAAATTTTTCTATAAGGCAGTAGTCTTTTTTGGTAGCAGCCATGCTTTTTGCGAAATTTTCACGAGCCTCATCCGGTGTACTGCTCTTAAATATGCCTCGGCTTCCCATTTGATCGGTAGCTTTAAGGATAACCGGAAATGTAAGCTGATTCATTGCTTCTTCGAGCTCATCCTCGTTATGTATGCAGAAAAATTCGGCTGTTGTCACACTTGAGCTTGTGAGAGCCTGCTTCATAAGGTATTTGTTGGAAACAGTTTCGGCTGCAAGCTTAGAAGGTCCGTGAAGAGACAATGCTTCAGAGACATAGCCTATTGCTTTCATAGCAAGATCAAGTCCGCAGGTTGCAACAGCATCTGCATTATGCTCTCTTGCGGCTTTGGCTACAGCTTCAGGATCTGATATATCTACGTATGCGATTTCGTCTGCTATATTAAAGCAGTCATAGTTCCCGGGAATACTTGCTGCTATAGTTCTGTATCCGAGCTTGTGAGCTGCTTTATGAAGAGGTACCTGAGTATATCCGGCACCTAGTATCATTAACTTTTTCATCTGAGCCTCTTTCATTATATATAATTTAACGAATATTATAATAATTCCAAAGGACATGTGCAAGAAATTTAACTATTCACTTTAATATGCATTTATGCTATGATTAAGTGATTAATTTTGGGAGGAATGACATATGGCTAAAAGAATAATGCTGCTTGGTGGAAATTATACTCAGATGACATGTACTCTCGCAGCAAAGGCAGAAGGATATTATGTAATAAGTGTCGATTATCTCCCGGATAACCCGGCGCATAAATTTGCAGACGAATATCACAATGTCAGCACTATAGATAAAGAAGCTGTTCTTGAGCTTGCCAAAAAGCTTAATATAGATGGTATTGTATCATATGCATCGGATGTTTCGGCACCGACAGCTGCATATGTTGCTGAAGCACTTGGATTGCCTACAAACCCTTATGACTCGGTAATGATAATGACTCATAAGGATCTGTTCAGGGATTTTCTTAGAAAAAATGGTTTTCCTATGCCAAAAGGTGCAGGCTTTAAAATGGCTCAGCATGATGAGGCATTTGAATTTTTCAAAGGACTTACAAAGCCTGTAATGATAAAGCCTATAGATTCATCCGGAAGCAAAGGTGTTAACAGAGTTGACAGCGATGAAGGATTTGAAGCTGCATGGGAGGAATCATTATCCTATTCTATTTCCAAGCAGGTTATAGTTGAAGAATTTGTCGAAAGACATGGATACCAGATAGACGGAGATGCCTTCGTTATTGACGGTGAGATAAGATTTTGGGGAATATGCGATCAGCATCATGATGATACATGCTCAAAATATGCACCTGCAGGACTGAGCTTTCCGCCGACACAGGATATCAGCATCCAAAATAATGCAAGAGACCAGATACAGAGACTGTTTAAGCTTTTAGGCATGCATATGGGAGCTTACAATATTGAATATATAGTAAGCAAAAGCGGTCAGGTTTATCTTTTGGAGATTGGACCCAGAAACGGCGGCAATCTCATCACTGACGCAATAAATGCCGCAACAGGAGTAAATCTTGCAGCTTATACTGTAAGACAGGCAGTCGGAGATGATGTAAGCGATCTTTATCAGAAAGAGCCTTACAGATGTGCAACATCATATATAATCCATTCGCTGTCGGACGGTATATATAAGGGGATCGAGATCGATCCTGAAATAGAAAAAAGGATAGTTATAAAGCAGATATATGTAAAACCCGGAGATCCGGTTAAAAGATTTAAAAACGCATCTGACGATGTTGGTGCACTTGTACTCACGTTTGATAATACAGAGGAAATGTGCCGCATTGTCGACAATATGAATGATTATATTCATGTAATAGTAGAATAAAAGTATTTGGGGGAAACAAAATGCTCGTTTCTGTAGTTATACCTTGTTATAATTCTGAGCATACGATCGAAAGAGTCGTAGATATGTGCATGAAGGAATTTGACAAGCTGGACGGATATACTTGTGAAATGATACTTGTCAATGATTATTCAAAGGACAAGACATTTGAGGCTATATGCCGATGTTCAGAAAAATATGCCAATGTAACAGCCGTAAACCTTGCGAAGAATTTTGGACAGCATGCCGCGATAATGGCAGGTCTTCATTATACAAAGGGAGATTATGTTATTGCTATGGACGATGATCTTCAGAATCATCCGTCACAGATAAAGCAATTTCTGGATAAGGCAAATGAAGGCTATGACGTAGTTTTTGGTGTATTCAAAGAAAGACATTTTTCAAGATGGAAAAATTTCACAGGTGCTGTCAGCAGATTTTTGTTATTCAGGATGATAGACAGACCGAAAAACATTCAGATGGGAAGCTTTTGGCTTGCAAGAAGATTTGTCATAGACAAGGCTCTTGAATATGAAGGAAACAGCGCCTTTGTCCAGCTGTTGTTTTTCAGGACAACGCACAATGTTGCAAATATAGAAATAGAACATTTTGACAGAGAGGTCGGATCGTCGAATTATACATTCAAAAAAGGCTTGAAGCACTTTATGTCGATGATCAATTATTCGGAGCTTCCGTTAAGACTTGCTTCTTTTTTGGGAACGATATTTGCAGGAATAGGTTTCGTAGCAGGACTTATCGTTCTTATCATGAAGCTTGTAAATCCGGCTATGCAGGCAGGTTGGCCTTCTATCATGTGTACACTGCTCTTACTGTTCGGAGTAACATTTATCATACTCGGAATCATGGGAGAATATATCGGACGAGTCTTATTTACTGTTAACAGCTCACCGCAGTATGTTGTCCGTGATGTCATCAAAAAGGATGAGAAGATCATTGCCGGAAAAGAACAGACAGGCAGCGGACATCGACAACAGTCAGGCAATAATACAAACAGTTAAATATGACATTTCAGAGGAGAGTATTATTATGGCAGCAGAAACCGAATCAAGAAATTTTATAGAGATGATAATAGACAAGGACTTAGAGGAAGGAACCTATGACGAGGTATGCACACGTTTCCCGCCGGAGCCAAACGGATATCTGCATATCGGACATGCAAAATCTATCCTTCTTAATTATGGCCTTGCAAAGGAATATAACGGAACCTTCCACATGAGATTCGATGATACAAATCCGACTAAGGAAAAAACAGAATTTGTTGAGTCCATCTTAAAGGATATCAAGTGGCTTGGAGCTGACTGGGGAGAGAATCTTTTCTTCGCATCAAATTATTTTGACAAAATGTATGAGGGAGCTATCAAGCTCATAAAAAAGGGAAAGGCTTTTGTATGCGATCTGACAGCTGATGAGATAAAACAGTACAGAGGAACTCTTACAGAGCCGGGCAAAAACAGCCCATACAGAGATCGTTCAATAGAAGAAAATCTTGATCTTTTCGAGAGAATGAAAAACGGTGAGTTTAAGGACGGCGAGAAGGTTCTTCGTGCAAAGATAGATATGGCGTCACCTAATATCAATATGCGTGATCCGGTAATCTATAGAGTTGCGCATTTGACACATCACAATACAGGAGACAAATGGTGCATATATCCGATGTATGACTTCGCACATCCTATCGAGGATGCAGTTGAGGGAGTTACACATTCCATATGTACACTTGAATTTGAAGATCACAGACCTCTTTATGACTGGGTAGTCCGTGAGCTTGAATACGAAAAGCCGCCTAAACAGATCGAGTTTGCAAAGATGTATCTTACAAATGTTGTAACAGGAAAAAGATATATCAAAAAGCTCGTTGAGGAAGGAACAGTTGACGGATGGGATGATCCAAGACTTGTTTCTATTGCAGCACTTAGAAGAAGAGGATTTACACCGGAATCAATACAGAATTTCGTAAAGCTTTGCGGTGTATCAAAGGCAAACAGCTCTGTTGACTATGCAATGCTTGAGTATTGCATAAGAGAGGATCTTAAGCTTAAGAGACCGAGAGTTATGGCAATACTTGATCCGATAAAGCTTATTGTTGACAATTATCCGGAAGGACAGACAGAAGAGCTTCCGGTAGTCAATAACCTTGAAAATGAAGCCCTGGGAAGCAGGACTATAACATTTTCAAAAGAACTTTATATAGAACGTGATGACTTTATGATAGAGCCTGTTAAAAAGTATTTCAGAATGTTCCCGGGCAATGAAGTAAGACTTATGAATGCTTATTTTGCTAAATGTACAGGCTATGAAACAGATGAAAATGGCAATGTAACAGCAGTTCATTGTACATATGATCCGGAAAGCAAGGGTGGAAACAGCCCTGACGGACGTAAAGTAAAGGGAACTATTCACTGGGTTTCAGCAGCAAATTGTATAAATGCAGAATGCAGACTTTATGAAAATCTCATAGATGAAGAAAAGGGCGTTTACAATGAAGACGGAAGCATGAATATCAACCCTAATTCACTTAAGGTTGTTAAAAATGCTGTTCTTGAGACTTCTCTTAAGGATGCAAAACCGCTTGACAGCTTCCAGTTTGTAAGAAACGGTTTCTTCTGCGTTGATTCAAGAGATTCAAGACCGGATGCATTGGTATTTAACAGGATTGTTTCACTAAAGAGCTCATTTAAACTGCCTGCCGCAAAATAATTGCAGCAGAGCATAGGTTTTGGGAGAATTTCCGAAAGGACATTACAGATATGTGCGGAATAGTAGGGTATACAGGATATAATCAGGCAGGACCTATTCTTATTGACGGACTATCAAAGCTCGAATATAGAGGATATGATTCGGCCGGTATAGCAGTAAGAGATAATAATGCTGCTCCACAGATAGTTAAAACAACCGGAAAATTAAAAAATCTCATAGAAAAAACTGACAATGGAAATGCCTTAAGAGGTACAACAGGTATAGGACATACCAGATGGGCAACACATGGAGTGCCTTCGCAGATCAATGCACATCCTCATGTTTCAGGATATTGCAATGCAAGCGACACAAACTCCGACAATTCAGATATAGTCGGTGTTCACAATGGAATAATAGAGAATTATCAGGAATTAAAAGAAAAGCTTATAAAGCATGGATATAAATTCTATTCTCAGACTGATACTGAAGTAGTTGTTAAGCTTGTTGATTACTATTATAAAAAGTACAATATAGGACCTATAGATGCGATCGCAAAAACTATGGTCCGCGTAAGGGGTTCATATGCTCTTGAGCTTATGTTCAAGGATCATCCCGGAGAAATCTGGGTAGCAAGAAAAGATTGCCCTATGATAATAGGTGTTGAACAGGACGAGACATTTATCGCATCAGATGTTCCTGCCATACTTAAATATACCAGAAATGTATATTATATAGATAATCTCGAGATGGCAAGACTTACACCGGGAAAGGCTACATTTTACAATCTTGACGGTGATGAGGTTCAAAAGGAGACTGTCGAAATCGAATACAGTGCTGAGGCTGCCGAAAAGGGCGGATTCGAGCACTTC
The DNA here is from genome assembly GCA_963660835.1 of bacterium. Lineage (GTDB taxonomy): Bacteria > Bacillota > Clostridia > Lachnospirales > Lachnospiraceae > Alectryocaccobium. The sequence continues at coordinate 41,765 of CAVLAA010000002.1, read as the reverse complement.
ATGATGAAAGAGATCCATGAGCAGCCAAAGGCTATTATAGATACCTTCAATTCTGTCGTAAGTGATGATGAAATAGACTTTTCACAGATGGAGCTGTCGGATGAGGATATCAAGAAGATATCACAGATAGTTATAGTTGCATGTGGTTCGGCATGGCATGTCGGAATGGCTTCTCAGTATGTTATTGAGGATATGGCAAGGATTCCTGTACGTGTTGAACTGGCATCTGAATTCAGATACAGAAGGCCGGTACTTGATAAAAATTCATTGGTTGTAATAATTTCTCAATCAGGTGAAACAGCAGACAGCCTTGCAGCCTTAAGAGAGGCTAAAAAGATGGATTTAAAAACGTTTGCTATTGTAAATGTAGTCGGTTCATCTATAGCAAGAGAGGCTGATCATGTATTTTATACTGTTGCAGGGCCTGAGATATCGGTTGCAACAACAAAGGCATACAGTACACAGCTTGTTGCAATGTATCTCATAGCAATAAAGACAGCGCTTGTAAGAGGCGAAATATCAAAAGAAGACAGCATTTATTATTTAAATGAGATCAAAACGATCCCGGATAAGATAAGCAAGATAATAGAAGATAAGGAAAGACTTCAGTGGGTTGCCGCAAAGCTTTCAAATGTACAGGACGTTTTCTTTGTGGGACGTGGAATTGACTATGCTATATGTCTTGAAGGTTCGCTCAAGATGAAGGAAATTTCATATATACACAGCGAAGCCTATGCAGCAGGAGAATTAAAGCACGGAACGATCTCACTTATTGAAAACGGAACAGTTATAATCGGTGTTCTTACTCAGGATGATCTGTATGAAAAAACAATATCAAATATGCTCGAATGTAAGAGCAGAGGAGCATATCTGATGGGATTTACATCATATGGACATTATGAGATGGAAGATTCAGCTGATTTTGTAACATATATTCCTAAAGTACATAAATACTTTATAGGTTCACTTGCGGTTATCCCATTGCAGCTTTTGGGATATTATGTATCTGTATCAAGAGGACTTGATGTAGATAAGCCAAGAAATCTTGCAAAGAGTGTAACAGTAGAATAATTAATAATTTTAATGAAATGAAGTTTTTATTAAATTACAACGGGATGGCGATAACGTCATCCCGTTGTTTGTAAAATAATTAAATTATTCTATTAAATTATTCCATCCTAAGGACGGCCTTAATACATTCGCCTGCATCTGATGCAGCCTGAGCTTCATTGATCTGTTCAAAAGGATAGTATTTAATAAGCTTGTCAAATGGGAACAGCCCGTTTTTATAATAATCCATAAGCTTAGGGAGAAATTCTTTAGGTACGGCATCTCCTTCTATAACGCCGATAAGGCTTTTTCCATCGCCCATCAATTCATTTTGGACATTAAATGTTATATCTCCTGTAGCACCGACAACGACACATGTTCCGTCAAAGTCAAGGAATCCAAGAGATTTGCGGACGCATTCGCCGTCACCTGTAGTATCTATAGAATAATTTACTCCATCGCCTGAGAGTGAAACGGCCTTTACAGCTGCAACCAGATCATCAACCTCTTTTCGGTTAACTGTATCAGTCGCTCCAAGCTCCTTTGCGAGTTCAAGGTTCTTTGGATTGCCTCCGACAGCAATAATCTGCTGACAGCCGGCTATTTTGGCGGCCATTATTGCACTCATACCAACTGTACCGCAGCCAAACACAGCAATGGAAGAACCAAATTCCGGGCGGAGTCTGTTTAATACAGCACCTGCACCTGTTTGGATTCCGCAGCCCATAGGAGCAGCAAGAGCAAGATCCATGTCATCATACCCAACCTTTACGGCATGATTTTGATTGACAACGGCATAAGTGGCAAAAGAGGACTGCCCGAAAAATGTGCTTAGATCCTGTCCGTCAAGAGTATGAAGTCTTGTTGTATTATCAGGCTGTATTCCTCCGAAGTTTATTTTATTAAGGCTTTTGCATACAAATGGGCGAGCCTTACGGCAATTTGAACAGCAGTTGCAGAAACCAAAAGAAATAGCAACTCTGTCGCCGACTTTAAAGTCAGTCACACCGAGTCCTACCTTTTCTACTATACCGGCACCTTCATGTCCAAGAACGGCAGGGAGCGGCATAGGTATAAATTGGTGCTGAACAGCTTCATCAGTATGACATATTCCGCTTGCTGTAATCTTTACAAGGATCTCACCGATTTTTGGCTCGTCAAGTTCTATTTCTTCAATTGTATATGGAGCACCTGCTGAATGAGTGACCGCTGCTTTGATTTTCATGATTATTTTCCTTTCATATCTGAAATTGTCTTTATTTTAACAATTGAAATGCTAAAATTCCCGACCTAAATAATTTGAATGAGGATTTAAGCATTGAATTATTTAGGTCGGTTAAAAGAATGAGTATTAGGAATTATAATTTGAGCATTCCTTTGAGCTTTTCTTCGATACCGTCTCTGTCCATTTTGTAGTAGTGATAGATATCATCAACTGATCCGAGAACTGCAAATTCGTCAGGCATTCCTACCCTTGCAAAGCAGCCTTTATATCCGGCTTCAAGAAGAACCTCAGCACATGCACCGCCGAGACCGCCGTTTATAGAGTGATCCTCAACGGTAACTATATTGCCTGTTTTGTTTGCAACTCTTATGACAGATTCGCTGTCGAAAGGTTTGATCGTATGCATATCAAGGATACCTATGCTGGCACCGTATTTATCTTTAAGCGATTTAGCTGCCATAAGACATTCGTAAAGATTTGAACCGCAGGAGATGATATAAGCATCAGTTCCTTCTACCGCTTCGATTGCTTTACCGATTTCAAGATCATAGTTAGTATCTGCATAAAAGTTAGGAGAACCGGCACGGTCTATTCTTATGATCATTGGACCTTCATATTTCATTGATTTGCGGATAAATTTACAGCACTGATCGGCATCAGCAGGAACAACAACTGTAAGATTAGGGATAGCTCTGTAAAGGGCAAGATCGGCAATGTCATTGTGAGTAGGTCCGCCGCCTGCTGTAACACCGGAGTGAGTTCCTATAAGTCTTACATTTACATCATTATAAGCTATATCTGTATGGATCTGATCTGCCGCACGAAGTGGAAGAAATGGTCCGAATACCTGTGAAAATACGATATTTCCGGAAAGTGCGAGACCTGCGGATGCACCAACCTGACCCGGTTCTGCTATACCGAAGTTAAAGCATCGGTCAGGGAAATCCTTTATAAGCTGTCCGGCTTTTGTTGAAGGTGCGACATTATCTGAATAGGTAAAGATGAAATCCTCACCTTCCTGTGCCATTTTATAAAGCTCTTCTCCATAAGCTTCGCGTGCATTGGAGAGCATCATATCAAAATCATAAGTAGTTTTGCTTGCCATTGTAATCTCTCCTTTCTTATTTTCTCATCTTTGCTACATCTGCAAGTGCGATCTTAAGGTCATCTTCACTGATTCCGCCGCCATGCCATTTATGGTTGTTTTCCATGAAGCTTACACCTTTTCCTTTGACAGTGTTGCTGATAATAAATGTAGGTTTGGATTTCTTTGAATAATCAAGAGGAGGAAGCTTATCAAGAGCAGCACATACCTGAGCCATATCGTTTCCGTCATCGATAACGATAGGATTCCAGCCAAATGCGCTTACCTTAGCTGCAATATCACCGAGTGCCATGATTTCCTCTGTATTTCCTGTCATCTGGAGCTTATTTCTGTCAAGAATGCAAACTAAGTTGTTGAGCTTATAGTTAGCACCTGACATAAGAGCCTCCCAGTTGGTTCCTTCATCGAATTCACCGTCACCGATCATAACAAATACACGGTAATTTTCTTTTCTATAGCGTGCACCTAATGCATATCCTACAGCGATTGGAAGACCATGTCCGAGTGATCCTGCCGAAACTTCAATCTGAGGACATTTTTTTCTGTTTGAGTGCATTCCGAATTTGTATTGATCGAGATTTTCAAAATGTTCAACCATGTAATCCTGAGTATATGCGCCCTGTTCAGAGAAAATAGTATAAAGCGTTTCAGAGCAATGTCCCTTTGAAAGGATAAAACGATCCCTTCCTTCTTTGTGAGGATCAAGAACATCGAAATTTAAATATTTATAATAAAGAGCTACAGCCATTTCAACCATTGAAAGCTCTCCGCCAAGATGTCCCATGCCAATGCGATAGATAAAGTTAAGCAAATTATCGCGAACATCTACGCATTTATTCTCGAGATCTTTAATTGAATCAAGTTTGATACCCATGTTTATCTCCTTTCATTTTGGTTATTCTTCATCAAATTTATTGCATCTTATAAGTACCTTTGGATATTTCTGACTTAGATGGACCTCAAATGCATGAACGGCATCATCAAGATCGAAAATCTGCTCGTCAGCTGTAAAATCAGAAAGATCAACATATTTAAGATATTCGGCTGTGCGTTCAAAATTGAAGTGTGCACAGTAAAGTCCAGTCATTGTGATCTGTCTCATATATACGTACTCGAAAAGATCGAGCGGGAATTTGTATCCGTTCGGGAACTGTGCAACGACCAGAACAGTAGCGAATTTGGCTGCAAGAGGCAAAACTGATTCAAATGCGGATGGTACGGCAGAAACTTCAAGTATGCAATCATAGCCGCGTCCGTTTGTTATTTTCATACCTCTTTCAAATATGTCTTCGTTCAAAGGATCGATAGTGTGTTCAACACCTATCTTTTTTGCCATTTCTCTTCTTGCAGGGTTGGGTTCACTGAGAGTAAGCTCAGCAGCACCATACTTTGCAAGCAGCTGGCAGCAAAGCTGTCCGATAGGTCCGCCGCCTGAAACGAGAACTGTTTTGCCGATCTTCATATCAAGCTTATCCATGGCGCGTACAGCGATAGAAAGTGGCTCCATAAGAGCACCCTGTTTCAATGAGACACTATCCGGAAGCTTACAAACCTGTGATTCATTCCAGACTACATATTCGCCCATGCATGGCTGGTTGCCTACGTTCGTACAGTATTCAGGCATTCCAACGCTGCAGTAGTAGCATTTTCCGCAGTATCCAAGGAAATTTCCTCCGACACGGTCACCGACCTTGAGTCCTTTTGATTTTGCTTCGGGTCCGACTTCTACGATCACACCTGACATTTCGTGACCGAGAGGCTGAGGAACAATATTACTGAAGCATCCGTCTACCAGGTGAGGATCACTTCCGCATATACCGCAGTAAGCAACTTTTATTTTGACCTCATCAGGAGCCAATGGCTTTTCAGGAATATCTATAACGTCTACGGTTCCTCTTTTGTCAGGATCCGGATCTTTCATATTACCGATTCTTGTAGCAGCGACAATTTTCATCAAAAATCCCTCCTTGTTTTCGATTTGTTGTTCAAATCATACAAAACCGATTAGATGATGTCCATATATGAAAAGGTCACCTTTGAGTATTTCGTGTCCTAAAATGTTATAAAAGAGGATTTGATATAGAACATAATTTGGTAAAAATGTATGCAGATATAAAAGAAGAAAAGAAAAATAGATGTTAAAAATATATAAAATAGGCTAAGGGAAACGCTTGCCCTCCCTAGCCTATAAAGAAAAGTTATTTGTAAAAGTTATACCGGATGTTTTACTTTAGATCTGAAATCGGCAAGAGTCATTTCATCTACTTCCTGAAAAAGCTGATATAGCATTTTAGGGGATGAAAGACCTACCAGTTCGGCTATTTTCTCAACAGAGTAATTTGTATCGATCAGATAATTTTTAGCATAATTCAAACGGTAAATATTTAGTGTTCTCTTAAAGCTTTGACCGAAGTAATCGCTGAATACCCGGTTTACGTGTCTTGGAGAAAGATAAAATTCATCTGCAATATCCTGAACCGAAATATTTTTATAATAGTTTGCGTGCATATACTTGGTTATCTCTACAGCTAAATTAATCTTTGAATTCGAATCGGAATTGAGTATATAAGGATTATCAAACATACATCTCAGAATAGAAATAAGATATTGCTGATAAAGAGCGCTTATCATAAAGCTGCTTCCTGCCTTTTTGTTTGAAATTTCATCAAGAAGCTTTTTTATGATTTCGTTTCCGTTATTTACATCATGTCCGTAGAAAAAAGGATTAGTTTCGAAATATTCTAATGTTTCTGACAGAAAATCTGATTCGGATTTGGAAGCCTTGCTTTTGCAGGATGAAGATGAAGATTCTGCTGTGCTGAATACAAATACTACATAATGCTTTTTTGATCTTGGCTCATAGAGTGTATTGTGATGGATTCCGGGCTTTAAGATAACAAAATCGCCTTCATTCAGCGTACAGCACTTATCTTCCAGCATAAGATGCTGAGTGCCATCCAGGCAATAGTAGATTTCATATCCGTCCTCATGTACATGCCGCATTTCTATACAGGTTTCGTCCAGCATATCAAGATAGTTAACAATAAAGTCGCTGGAGCCGATATTCATACGGATAAGCTCAGGATTATAAAGTGGATATTTTTTTTGATTGTAATGCAAATATTGTCACCTCCGTGTTTCGTATTGTCCCCGATACAGGTAAATAGGTTGCAAAGAAGATGATCTCTAATGTTGATAATCTATGCTGTCTTATCATCATATGTAAATTGAAGAGAAAACCCATTACTTTTTAGTGATGGATTAACTTCTTGACATATATACTATCACAACTATTTGTTTTGACAAGAATGAATTTGTTAAAATGACTATTTTGATGGTTAAATTTTTATCAATATTGTATAATATACCAAAAGTGAAATAGACAATTAGGAATATTGACTAATTATCTGAAACGATAAGACGAGTTTTTGTGGTTTATGTCCTTTTATGCAATTGAGGAGAGAGGCGGGGAATACTTATAATTAGGTCACTGTTTAGAAAGCAGGAGGAAAACTTATAAGGTGATCATTAATCATGTTCATTGAGGAAAAAGGAGGTAATGTATGAGTAAAAACATGAAGGATCCGTCTACATGGCAAAAAACGTCTGAACAATTCGGATATTACAAGATACCTACAAAGGAGGTTATAGGCTACAGCTCAATAGACTTTGCGATGAATCTTGTATTTCAATGCATTGCTCTTTATATCAGCTATTTTTATACCGATATATTTGGTCTTAAGCCGGGACATGTTGCAATAATTTTTGCTGTATCACGTATCTGGGATGCAATAAATGATCCGATGATGGGAACAATATGTGAACGTCTTCAGCCTAAAAAGGGTAAATATTGGGTATATATCCGTTGGGGAGCAATTCCGTTTGGACTTGCAGCAGTTCTTACATATACAACACCTGGATTCAGCTATGAGATGAAAATTGTCTGGGCATTAGTTGGATACAATCTTCTTAATATGCTTTATACATTTATTATTCAGCCGTACATATCATGTGCAACTCTTATGACAAATGATCAGAATGAGCGTACAAAGCTGCAGTCTGTTCGAATGACACTTGCACAGGCCGGCGGAGTTGTATGTGCGATCATGCTCCCGGAGCTTTCAGGAGCCATTCAGAACAATACATCTTTGACACTTGCTCAGTCATATATGGTAACCACAATTATAATGGCAGTTATCATGGTTGCAATCCTTCTTTGGGGATCAAGTCAGATCGTAGAAAGGATCGCTCCGCCTCCGGTTTCAAATAAGAAAGAGGATAAAGCAGGCATAAAGGATGTTTTCTATCTCTTATTCAGAGTAGGACCTGTATTTGTTACATTTGTACTTTTCCTCGGTGTTTATACAATGAGCCAGGTTCAGGCAACGATGGGAGCATATTATATAAATTATTATGCCGGACGAGAGGATATGCTTTCATGGTTTTCGATGATAATGATGCTTTTCTCTGTTATAGGCGTACCGTGTGTTCCGTTCCTTGCTAAGCATCTTAAAAAGAAAGGCACAGTAATGTGTGGCCTTGCTATAGCGGGTATAGGCTGTATAGTTCTTTATATCATGCCTCCGGCAGCTATTTTTGGAATGATGGCAGCACGTGCCATAACAGGATTTGGTTATGGAATTTTAATGGGAATTGTTTGGTCGGTTATAACTGATCCCGTAGAATATGCAGATTGGAAAACAGGAAAGCGTTATACAGCAATTGTTATGACACTTGTAGGCCTTGGAATTAAATTTTCTATGGTAATCGGAGGATCACTCCCGACAGCAGTGCTTCAGGCTACCGGTTATGTAGCAGGGCAGCAGCAAAATGAGGCTACACTTTCTGCAATCAGAAGCATGACAACATTATTGCCGCTAGCTGCAGTAGTTATTGCGATGGTAGTATACGGAGTATTCTATAAATTGAATGAGGAAAAGGTTCGTCAGATTCAGCAGGAAATTGCAGAACGTAACGCAAAAAGAAAAGTTGAAAAAGAAGCTTGATAACAGTATGTTTTAAATAAACGGAGGAAAGAATATGTCAAATCCGATGGAACGTTTTAGCATGGATTGGTTTCGTCTTGATGGAAAGGTTGCAATGGTAACAGGAGCCAATCAGGGACTTGGAATGGCTTATGCAGTAGCCTTTGCTAAGGCCGGAGCAGATCTTTTTATACCTCATTTTACAGAAGATGTTAAAGAGATTAAGGAACTTATTGAAAAAAAAGGAAGACAGGTTCATTTTTTGCGAGGAGATCTTACAAAAAAAGAATATAGAGAGGCTTGCGTTGAAGAGTGCCTTAAGCAATACGGACATATAGACATTCTTGTAAATAATGCCGGGGCAAGTGCTTTTCATGACTTTGATGATTATCCGGATAAATATTGGAATATGTGCATAGATCTTGATTTCAATGCAGTTTATTTCATGTCGAAGGAGGTAGCACGTGTTATGAAAAAGCAGGGCGGCGGAAAGATAATTAATATCGGCTCTGCACTCAGTTATACATCTGACGGAAAATGTCCTCCATATACAGCAGCAAAGCATGGAGTTATCGGCATTACAAGGAACTTCTCAAATGAGCTTGGAAAATATAACATCCAAACAAATGCGATCTGTCCCGGATTTCTTGCAACAGATGTAAATGCAGAGCTTAGAAAGGATCCGGCATTTTCAAATAAGATCACAAATCGAATAGCAGCAGGACGTTGGGGTGAACTCGATGATCTTATGGGAACAATGGTATTTTTGGCATCTAAGGCCTCTGATTATTTGAATGGTGTAGACATTAATGTTGATGGCGGCTTCTTCACGGTGCTTTAATCTGAATCTTTTGATAAGGCAGATGATGTATTTGCAGCAATGAAAACTATAAATAAACCGAATCTGATTTGAATTATATAAATGCCAGTCCCGGAATTTCCGGTTCTGGCGTTTTTTGTTGTGCGCCTTGCGGAGAATTTAATAACAAAAACAAAAAATACATTATAGTGGTGCGAGCATATTTCACATAAATATAAAACCATTATAGAACTATTTGAGCAGGATATCCGGAAGAAATCAGAAACCGGGTAGAAGAGATCATATTTGCACAGATGCGAAAATATACTTGCTTATTTTCGCCAGTGTAAAGTTAACAGATGATTCTTTCTTAAGGCTTTAATATAGAAAATTGTTGGAACAATTGCTTTGACGCAAATATTTCATTGTGCTAAACTTCAGTTGAGTGATTTACCATAGTATATATAAATAGAAGAAAAAACTCATTATCCTTGACATGAAAAAGAGGCTTTGCTATGGATTTATTAGATGCGATAAAAGAGACTAAGATAGTTAGAAAATTTTCATTTGAAGCACTTGGCGACAGCAGCATAGAAAATATAAAAAAACGTTTTTATGAGATTGGTTCTTTGAATGATGAAATAGATACCGATTTTGAAATTATTGACAACAGACATTCAAAAAAAGTAAAGAGTGGCTTTTGGTCTGTAAATGCTCCGTATTATATAATTTTTTATTCTAAAAAAGCACCAGGAGCATACAGAAATATTGGCTTTATAATACAGCAGATGACATTACATTTGAAAGCAATGGGCTTGATCTCAAAGCTGAAGCATGATGTAAAAGTTGATAAGGAGCTCAAGGTTAAAGGCTCTCTTGAGGCATGTGCAGTGATGGGCTTCGGTAAGGAAAAGGAATACGAAAGCAGTCCGGAGCCGATGACACTTGTTCAATTGAGCGTATATAAGGACAAGCCAAAATCCTGGGTAAACAGGCTCTTAGAAATGGCAAGGCTTACTCCGTCATATAAAAACAGCCAGCCGTGGCGTTTTCTTATAGAAAACAATGAATTTCATATTTTCTACAAGGGAAAGCTCGCAAGGAAAATGAATAAGGACGAGGAAATAGATTTTGGAAGGATGCTTGCAAATATAGTTACAGCATCCGATGAGCTGTGGTTTGATATAAAGCTTGTAAAAAAAGAAAATACAGAATATAAATCCTTAACAAAGGATCAATATGTTATAAGCGTATTGCCGGATAATAAATTCGGTATATATTAATTACACGACGTGAAGGGAGAATATCATGCTTGGAAATTTTTCGTACTGTAACCCTACAAAGCTCTATTTCGGTGAAAACTCTTTGAAATATTTAAGCAGAGAGCTGCCGAAATACGGATCAAATGTCGTTATAGCATATGGCGGCGGCTCGATCAAAAAAAATGGTATATATGATCAGGTTATAGACATCCTGAAGGAAAACAAAAAGAATATAGCTGAGATTTCAGGTGTTATGCCGAATCCTACATTAGATAAGCTTTATGAGGGAGTAAAGATTGCAAGAGATCATAAGGCAGATCTTATCCTTGCAGTTGGCGGCGGCTCGGTTTGCGATTATTCAAAGGCTGTATCTGTATCTGTAAATTGCAATGAAGATCCGTGGGAAAAATATTTTGTTAAATATGAAGAGCCGGATTGTGATGTGGTACCTGTAGGATGCATTCTTACAATGGTAGGAACAGGCTCGGAAATGAATTCCGGATCTGTTATAACAAATACAAAGACAAAAGAGAAGCTGGTGCATGTTTTCAGAGGTCAGAAGGTTATGCCGAAGTTCTCTATTTTGAATCCTAAGTATACGATGACTATACCGCATTATCAGATGGTTTCAGGAATATATGATATATTCAATCATATATGTGAGCAGTATTTTTCAGGAGATGACGATAATACAAGCGATTATATAAGTGAAGGACTTATGCGTTCTGTTATTCATTCAAGCAGGATTGCAAATAAGGATATGCAGAATTATGAAGCCAGAAGTAATATCATGTGGACTGCAACATGGGCGCTCAATACACTTATTGAGAAAGGAAAATCTACAGACTGGATGGTTCATATGCTCGGACAGGCAGTAGGCGGATTTACTAATGCGACTCACGGAATGACTCTTGCGGCAATTTCTATTCCTTATTATAAATATATTCTTCCGTATGGAATTGCCAAATTCAAACGCTTTGCGATAAATGTATGGAATGTTGATCCTTGTGATAAGACTGATGATGAGATAGCGCTTGAAGGCCTTGAAAAGATGGAAGAGTGGATGAAAGAGCTTGGGCTTGTCATGAATATATCTGAATTTGGAGTTACCGAGGATATGCTTGAGGATATAGCAGATGCTACGGTTATAATGCGAGGCGGATATAAGGTGCTTACAAAAGAAGAGATAATTAAAATATACAAAGAATGTTTGTAAAATGAAAAAAGATTGTTGCATAACTCATGCTTCAATCTTTTTTTGGATATGATTAAGAATGCGCGTATAAATGCACAAAAAATGCATGTAATGTCTCATAAATATTGTAAAAAAAGACAAAACATAGTAAAATTAAAAAAAAGAATTATTGATAAGGAAAGGAGAAAAGTAATGAAAAAACATAATTTTTGGCCTTATATATTGCTTAGCGTATTTTCAATCCCTATCTCATATTTTATTGCATGTTTGCTTTTTTATGTTACAGCCTTCACGATTACATTAGATATTATTTTGGTTCCATTAGTGATAAATGTTAATGCTCTTTCATTGCTTTTAATGATAAGGGAAATAAATAGATAAAAAATAAAGCAGCTTAGTACAAAATGCATGTCATTGCATTGAAGAACTAAGCTGCTATTTTGTTATGAGCAAGTAACAGTATGTTCCTGAGATTGGATTCCTGAGCTTGACAGTAACAGTAACAGCTTGCTGTATTCATATTGACATGAAAAAGTCCTTATGATAATATGCTAAAAGCGATTGATTTAACATGGTAAAGTGATTAATTGCTAATACAAAAAAGAAAACGAGGAAGAGAAATGATTAAGAAAGTATTAGGATTATCTATGACCGCAGTCATGATATTAGGAATGACAGCATGCGGAGGTTCTTCAACAGACAGCAGTGCTTCAACAAGTTCATCTAAGTCGAGCAGCACATCTTCTGCATCATCATCTTCAGTTGAAACAGGAGTAGAGGACGGTGTATTTACAGTAGGCTTCGATGCTGAATATCCGCCTTATGGATATAAAGATGAAAATGGAGAATATACAGGCTTTGACCTTGAACTTGCACAGGCAGTTTGTGACAAAGAAGGCTGGGAACTTGAGAAAAAGCCGATAAACTGGGATTCTAAGGATCTTGAACTCAATTCAGGATCAATAGATTGTATATGGAACGGATTTACAATGAATGGCAGAGAGGATGATTATACATTCTCAATTCCGTATGTAGACAATAGCCAGGTAATAGTTGTTTCAGAAGAATCAGGAATAAAATCACTTTCTGATCTTGAAGGAAAGACTGTAGGTGTTCAGGCAGCATCAGCAGCACTTGATGTATTACAGGGAGATCAGAAGGAGCTTAGCGATACATTTGCAAATCTTAACGAGTTCTCAGATTACAATACAGCATTCAATGAACTTAAGGCAGGAGCGCTCGATGCACTTGCAATTGATATAGGAGTTGCGAATTATCAGATCGAATCAAGAGGTGACGGATATGTTATCCTTGATGAAACACTTAATTCCGAAAAATATGCAGTCGGATTCAAAAAAGGCAATCAGACACTTGCTGATATTGTAAGCAACGATATCATGGAATTAAATGAGGATGGAACAGTTGCCGAGCTTGCTGAGAAATACGGCATTTCAGATATGATAAGTATATCATCAGAGAAATAAAGCAACATCAACTGGATCAAAATTTTTTGATCACTACATCATGCTATTTTAATTATAACCCCACGGATTTTGTCCGTGGGGATTGCTTGCATTATCAAGATATTTACACAGGAGGGTTTTATGAGTTTTGGTGTAATGCTGCAGCAGCTGACTTGGGGATTTGGACAAACGGTTTTGATATTCGTTCTTACACTTGTATTTTCACTGCCGCTTGGTCTTTTGATATATTTTGGAAGATCCAGCAAATTAAAAATAGTCAGCGCGATAGTTAAGGTTTATATTTCAATAATGCGTGGTACACCGCTCATGCTGCAGCTGCTTCTGTGGTATTTTACGCCTTATTATTTGTTTGGATTAAGCATAGGAGGATACAAATTTACGGCAATTATCCTTGGATGCTCATTTAATTATGCAGCATATTTTGCTGAGATATACCGTTCGGGAATCGAGTCGATTCCGGTAGGACAATACGAAGCAGCTCAGATATTGGGATACAGCAGAGCTCAAACATTTATACATATAATCCTTCCGCAAATGATAAAAAGAGTTCTTCCGTCTGTAACAAATGAAGTAATAACGCTCGTAAAGGATACTTCACTGGTATTTACGGTTTCATACATAGAAATGTTTACGCTGGCAAAGCAGATCGCTGCAGCTGAGACAACGATCATGCCGTTTATTGTAGCAGGAGTATTTTATTATGTATTTAATGCTGTCGTTGCATTTGTAATGGCACGTTTAGAGAAGAAACTTAGCTATTACAGATAGGAGGCAGAAAATGAATTATCTTGAGATCGATCATATAAAAAAATCATTTGGAGAGGTTGAAGTACTAAAGGATATTTCGCTTAAAGTAAAGCAGGGTCAGGTTACATCTATAATAGGTCCTTCGGGATCCGGCAAGACTACATTGCTCAGATGCGCAACAATGCTCGAGACTATGGATGACGGCGAGATGTTTTATCTTGGAGAACAGGTAGTTAAAAGTGAAAATAAAAAAGCGGTTTATGCGCCAAATGATGTAATAAAAAAAATCCGTCAGTATTATGGACTTGTATTTCAGAATTTTAATCTATTCCCGCATTACAGTGTTTTGAAAAATATAATGGATGCTCCGATAAGAGTGCAGAAAAGAAATCCTGCCGAAGTAAAAGAGCAGGCAATGGAGCTTCTTTCAAAGATGGATCTTGCAGACAAAGCAAATGTATATCCGTACAGCCTTTCCGGAGGTCAGCAGCAGAGAGTTTCAATTGCAAGAGCACTTGCGATGAACCCTAAGATCCTGTTTTTTGATGAACCGACATCAGCTCTTGATCCAGAGCTTACAGGAGAAATCCTGAAGGTTATAAAAGGACTTGCTGCAGAGCATATGACCATGGTGATCGTAACTCACGAGATGGAGTTTGCAAGAAGAGTATCGGATAATATAATTTTTATGGATAACGGTATTATCGTAGAGCAGGGCACTCCGGAGCAGATTTTCTCATCCGAAAACGAAAGAATGAAGAGTTTCTTAGGAAAATTTGCTCAGGTTTAAAATCTTGATTTTAAAACATCAATGCTTTATACTGTCAATATTGTTTGGAAAGATGTTTTCCGATAGCATTGGTGAAAGGAAAAGTTAATGAGCAGCATGAAAAAAATCGCAAAAATACCGCTGCTGGCGACAATGGCTCTTCTGCTGGTTATCCAGACAGGATGCATTGGCATAGATTCTGAAAATAAAGAACAGGTAGAGCTGACTTCGGAAGGTAAAGTCATACAGACTATAGTTGATGATTCCGGAGACTCTGTAACCGGAGAGGAACTTGAAAATTATATCAACGATAAAATAAAAAATTATCAGGGAACGAGCGGAGCTATTGCGCTTGAAAGATGCAGAGTCAGGGACGGCAAGGTTAATATCGTACTTAGATATGATTCTATAGGTGATTATTCATCATTTAATAATGTAATCTGCTATAGCGGAA
This sequence comes from bacterium, assembly GCA_963660835.1. Lineage (GTDB taxonomy): Bacteria > Bacillota > Clostridia > Lachnospirales > Lachnospiraceae > Alectryocaccobium. Next base: position 26,690 of record CAVLAA010000002.1, on the reverse strand, counting down.
CTCTTAAGGAGGCATTTGCGGCAGGCTATGATTTCAATAGAAGCTTTTATGCAAAAAACGGAGTTCAGCTTCCTTATTTTTCATTAGCAGTCACATATCCTGACAGCAAGGTATTAATATTAGAAGAAAATGTTACAGTTAAATTGCCTGGAGAGCTTCTTGCAATGAGTGACGGAATTACAATATCCGAAAATGGTACAATTTCAGTATCTCAGGCAGGAGACAGTTCGATTCCTACTGAACTGCAGACTACAACTGCAGCACCGGTTTTTTTGGTTTATAAAAATTCAAATTAGGTCAAATAAATATTGACCCCAACATTATATTTATATAAGGAGAAAAAAATGGAAAAGACAATGGAGAAGATAGTCGCCCTTGCAAAATCAAGAGGTTTTGTATATCCGGGTTCAGAAATATATGGCGGACTTGCCAATACATGGGATTACGGCCCTATCGGAGTTGAGCTTAAAAACAATGTTAAAAAAGCATGGTGGAAGAAGTTTATCACTGAAAATAAATATAATGTCGGTGTTGACTGCGCAATACTTATGAATCCGCAGACATGGGTAGCTTCAGGACATCTTGGCGGATTTTCAGATCCGCTCATGGACTGCAGGGAATGTCATGAAAGATTTAGAGCTGATAAGCTTATAGAAGATTTTTGTGAAGAAAACAATATGGAGGTTCCGGGCGGAAGCGTTGATGGATGGAGCCAGCAGCAGATGATCGATTTTATTGATGATAATAACATCAATTGTCCTACATGCGGAAAGCATAACTTCACAGATATCAGACAGTTTAACCTTATGTTTAAGACCTTCCAGGGTGTTACAGAGGATGCAAAAAATACAGTTTATTTAAGACCTGAAACTGCGCAGGGTATATTTGTCAATTTCAAAAATGTTCAGCGTACATCAAGAAAAAAAGTACCGTTTGGAATAGGCCAGATAGGTAAATCTTTCAGAAATGAAATTACACCGGGTAACTTTACATTCAGAACAAGAGAGTTTGAGCAGATGGAACTCGAGTTTTTCTGTGAGCCGGATACAGACCTTGAATGGTTTGCATATTGGAGACAATATTGTATCGATTGGCTGCAGAATCTTGGAATTAAACCTGATGAAATGAGAACAAGAGACCATTCACCGGAAGAACTTTCATTCTACAGCAAGGCAACAACGGATCTTGAATATCTTTTCCCATTTGGATGGGGAGAACTTTGGGGAATTGCTGACAGAACAAACTATGACCTTACTCAGCATCAGACGGTATCCGGCGAGGATATGAGTTACTTTGATGATACAAAGAACGAAAAATATATCCCTTATGTTATAGAGCCGTCACTTGGAGCTGACAGAGTTGTTCTTGCATTCCTTTGCAGCGCATATGATGAAGAGGTTCTGGATGCCGAAAGAAATGATGTGCGTACGGTTCTTCGTTTCCATCCGGCTCTTGCACCTGTTAAGATTGCTGTTCTTCCTCTTTCAAAGAAGCTCAACGAAGGTGCAGAAAAGATCTTTGACAAGCTTTCAAAAACTTATAACTGTGAGTTTGATGACAGAGGAAATATCGGAAAACGATATCGCCGTCAGGATGAGATAGGAACACCGTTCTGCATTACATATGACTTTGATTCTGAGACAGACGGAGCTGTTACTATAAGAGACAGAGATTCTATGGAGCAGGTAAGAATTCCGATCGAAAAGCTTTCTGAATACTTCAGCGATAAATTTGATTTTTAATTAAGGCTTTTGCAAACTTTTATAACGCAGACACTGTGTATGTATATTGCATTCACAGCGTCTGCGTTTTCTTGTTATTTTTACTGAATTTTCATACCCTATTTTATAGGGTTTTACAAGGGAAATCAGAGCAAAATTTAATGATTGTTTAAAAATTAACATATTTTATATGACTGCGACATTTAAGATATAAATATATAATATCAGCTATAAGTTTCTTGACTTTAAGATTGCAGATATTATATTATTAGCAAGGATAAAAATTTGTTTATATTAGGATTTTTAAGAAAAGAGGTAAAAGAGATTATGGCAAAGATTGACTTAACTCAATACGGTATCACAGGTACAACTGAGATCGTTTACAATCCTTCATATGAAGTTCTCTTCGAAGAGGAAACAAAAGAAGGACTTACAGGATATGAGGTTGGTAAAGTAACAGAGCTTGGTGCTGTAAATGTTATGACCGGAGTTTATACCGGACGTTCACCTAAAGACAAATTCATCGTTATGGATGAGAATTCAAAAGACACAGTTTGGTGGACATCTGATGAATACAAAAACGACAACCATCCTGCAACTCAGGAGGCTTGGTCAGCAGTTAAGGATCTTGCAAAGAAAGAGCTTTCAAATAAGAGACTTTTCGTAGTAGATGCATTCTGCGGAGCAAATAAGGACACACGCATGGCTGTAAGATTCATCGTTGAGGTTGCTTGGCAGGCTCACTTTGTTACAAACATGTTCATTAAGCCTACAGCAGAAGAGCTCGAGAACTTCACACCGGATTTCGTAGTATACAATGCTTCAAAGGCAAAAGTAGAAAATTACAAAGAGCTTGGACTTAACTCAGAGACAGCTGTTATGTTCAACATTACAAGCCGTGAGCAGGTTATCATCAATACATGGTACGGCGGAGAGATGAAGAAAGGTATGTTCTCAATGATGAACTATTACCTTCCTCTTAAAGGCATTGCTTCAATGCACTGCTCAGCAAATACTGATATGGAAGGAAAGAATACAGCAGTATTCTTCGGACTTTCAGGAACAGGAAAGACAACACTTTCTACAGATCCTAAGAGACTTCTTATCGGAGATGATGAGCATGGCTGGGATGATAACGGAGTATTCAACTTCGAAGGTGGATGCTATGCTAAGGTTATCAACCTTGACAAGGAATCAGAGCCGGATATCTACAATGCTATCAAGCGTAATGCTCTTCTTGAGAACGTTACAATTGACGAAGCAGGAAAGATCGACTTTGCAGATAAGAGCGTAACAGAAAATACTCGTGTTTCTTATCCTATAGATCATATCGAGAAGATCGTTCGTCCTATTTCTGCAGCTCCTGCAGCAAAGAATGTTATCTTCCTTTCAGCAGATGCATTTGGAGTACTTCCTCCTGTATCTATACTTACACCTGAGCAGACAAAGTACTACTTCCTTTCAGGATTTACAGCTAAGCTTGCCGGAACAGAGCGTGGAATCACAGAGCCTACACCTACATTCTCAGCTTGCTTCGGACAAGCATTCCTTGAGCTTCATCCTACAAAATATGCTGAAGAGCTTGTTAAGAAGATGGAGAAGAGCGGAGCAAAGGCTTATCTTGTAAATACAGGATGGAACGGAACAGGAAAACGTATCTCTATCAAGGATACACGTGGTATCATCGATGCAATCCTCAATGGTGACATTGTTGATGCTCCTACAAAGAAAATCCCTTACTTCAACTTCGAAGTTCCTACAGAACTTAAGGGTGTTGATACAGGAATTCTTGATCCTCGTGATACATATGCTGATCCTTCACAGTGGGAAGAGAAAGCAAAGGATCTTGCTCAGAGATTTATCAATAACTTTGTTAAATATCAGGGCAACCAGGCAGGAAAAGATCTTGTTGCAGCTGGTCCTCAGCTTTGATCAAAATCAAATACAATATAGTCTATTAAATAAAAGAGTCAGCCCATTACCGTTTGGTAGTGGGCTGATCCTTTTATTCTGTAACGAAAAATTTAAAATGAAATTGAAATAATTGCACAAAAACCTTTTCAAGAAAAAAAACTTGTGTTATTATTGCTCAAGAAATATTGCTTTAACATAATCAAATTCACGATTTTACACAATTATATAAAGTCAGATAAAAAAAATATCACAAAACAAATGTTTTTTACGAAAATTTAAAGTTAATTCATTTGTAATAAAATTGCAATATTTGTAACTTTGTGTTATTATTCTCGGTGTTGTAACGATTAATTCGCTGTTGTATCGCAGTAAATGAATTGAGAAGCTTGCAGCCCTGAATAATCTCTTTGATAATTTGTAAAGGAGAGAGAAAGATGATTTCAAATCAAATTTTACAGAACACCATAGACGGAATAAAAAACATTTCAAGGGTTGATTTAAGCATACTTGATACAGACGGTAAGGTTCTGGTATCTACGATGAGCAATGCAGAGGGCTATGACCAAAAAGAAGCACTTGCATTTTCACAGTCTCAGGCAGATGCATCTGCTATTGGAGAATATCAGTATTTTAAGGTATATGAGGAGCGTCAGCTTGAATATGTTCTTATGATAAAGGGTGGCTCTCCTGACAACTTCCTTGTAGGAAGGATGGCTGTATTCCAGATTCAGGGACTTCTTATTGCATACAAAGAGCGTTTTGACAAGGACAATTTCATCAAGAATCTTCTTCTTGACAATCTTCTGCTTGTAGATATATACAACAGAGCTAAGAGACTTCACATTGATGTTGACAAACGTCGTATAGTATTTATTCTCGAGAACAGCCCGGACAGAGATCAGGCTACACTCGAAAATATCCGTATGCTTTTCGGAGCAAAGAGCTCAGATTTTGTTACAGCGGTAGATGAGTCCAGTATCATCATTGTCAAAGAATTAGATGAAAACGAGGATTACGAATATTGTGAGCAGATTGCAAAATCGATCATAGATGTTGTAGGACAGGATGGTGAAAATCAGACTCATATAGCATTCGGTACGATTGTTAAGGAGCTCAAAGAGGTTTCAAAATCATATAAAGAAGCTAAAATGGCTCTTGATGTCGGAAAGATCTTCTTTGCTGACAAGCACATTGTTGCATACAGCTCACTTGGAATCGGCAGACTTATCTATCAGCTTCCGATACCGCTTTGCAAAATGTTCATTAAAGAAATATTCGAAAACAGAAATCCGGACGATTTTGATGAAGAGACTATTGTTACAATAAACAAATTCTTTGAAAATAATCTTAATGTATCGGAAACCTCAAGACAGCTGTTTATTCACAGAAATACTCTTGTATATCGTCTTGATAAGCTGCAGAAGAGCACAGGCTTGGATCTTCGTGTTTTTGAGGATGCGATCACATTTAAGATAGCTTTAATGGTCGTTCGATATATGAAATATATGGAGACGTTGGATTATTGATCCGATGAAGACCATAGTTATTAATTTAGGAGGAAACGTATGATAACTTTAGATCATGTGAGTAAAAGTTATGATAAGGGTCACCCGGCTCTTGATAACATCTCGCTTCACATTGATAAGGGAGAGTTCGTTTTCGTGGTTGGTGCCAGCGGCTCCGGTAAGTCCACATTTATAAAATTACTTTTAAAAGAACTTGATCCGACTAAAGGTACTATTACAGTAAATAACAATGTGCTTAATAAGCTTCCAAGGCGCAAAGTACCTATGTACAGAAGAGGTCTTGGAGTTGTATTTCAGGATTTCCGACTTCTTAAGGATAGGAATGTATTTGAAAATGTTGCCTTTGCACAGCGTGTTATTGAAAAACCTACACATGTTCTCAAGAAAAATGTACCTGAGGTGCTTACATTAGTAGGACTTGCTGACAAATATCGTTCAAAACCGAAGGAGCTTTCGGGCGGCGAGCAGCAAAGGGTTGCACTTGCGCGTGCTCTTGTAAACAGACCTGATATTCTTCTTGCAGATGAGCCTACAGGAAACCTTGATCCTAAGAATTCCATAGAGATCATGAAGCTTCTTGAAGAGATCAATGCACGTGGAACAACAGTTGTTGTTGTTACACATAACAGAGAGATCGTTAATGCTATGAAAAAACGAGTTGTTCGTTTGCGGAAAGGCGTCATAATAAGCGACGAAAAAGAAGGTGTTTACGTTGAGGATTAGTACGCTAGGATATAGTGCGGCTCAGGGTGTCAAAAACATCGGAAGAAATAAGATGTTTTCAATTGCTTCGATTGCAACCATGAGTGCCTGCATATTTATGTTTGGTCTGTTTTTCTCAATATTGATGAACTTTAATTATATTTTGAAGAACATAGAGACAAATGTCGGAATCACGGTTTTCTTTAATGAAGGTTTGGATCAGGCATCTATTGATATAATAGGTCAGGAAATATCAAATCAAAGCACCGTAAAGGAATGCAATTATGTTTCAGCAGATGAGGCATGGGCAAGTTTTTCTGAGCGTTACTTTGAGGGCAACGAGGATGCTGCCGAGGGATTTAAAAATAACAATGATAACCCACTTGCAAATTCGGCTCATTATGAAGTTTATGCTGACAAGATAGAAGATCAAAATGATCTTGTTGAATATATAAAGACAATTGACGGCGTAAGAAAGGTTGAGCAGTCTCAGCAGGCATCATCTACACTTACAGCAGTAAACAGATTGATAACAACTATTTCGCTTGTCATCATAGCAATACTTCTTGCTGTTTCAATTTTCCTTATAAGCAATACAGTTTCAATGGGTATAACGATAAGGCGGGAAGAAATTGCCATTATGAAATATATAGGTGCAACTAATACCTTTGTCCGAATGCCTTTCATATTAGAAGGTGTTATCATAGGTATCATTGGTGCTATCATACCGCTTACAATACTTTATTTCCTGTATCAGAAGGCTGTTGAAGCAATCCTTGCAAAGTTTAGTGTACTTGCAAATTTTGTAAATGGTCTGCTTCCTGTAAACAATGTATTTGTTTGGCTGTTGCCAATAGGAATAATACTTGGTATAGGAATAGGCTTTATTGGAAGTATGTTTACTATAAGAAAGCATTTAAGAGTTTGATATTTATACAGCTTACAGGGGCGTGTGAAAATTTTTCACACGCCTTTTGTTAAAGGAAACATAAAGTGTGAGGTGCCATGAAGGATAAAAAAAGCTTAAAAGGATTTATAGCAGGAGTGGCTGTAACAGTTGCAGCAGGATTTATAGTCATGAATCTGCCGATCACAATGGCAGTATCTAATCCTACGAGTATACTTACATATAAAAAAATCAATCAGGTTAAAAGTCTTATAGATCAGCATTATATGGGCGATGTAGACGAGCAAAACATAACAGATTATATATTTGTCGGAATGATAGCAGGACTAAATGATCCGTATTCAGCTTATTATACAAAGGAAGAATACGATCTTCTTTCGGAGTATCAAAACGGATATTATACAGGAATAGGTATAACCGTAGCAAACAGAGCAGATGATAATGCACTTTTGATAACAGGTGTAGTTGATGATGGTCCTGCTGATAAGGCCGGAGTTCGTGAAGATGATATAATCAAGAAAATAAATGGTACAGACGCAGATGGAATCATGGCCACAGAGGCGGCATCTCTGATCCAGTATTCTGATACTGATGATATAGAACTTTCTATATACAGAGAATCTACAGGCGAAAGCTTTGATCTTACGATAAAAAAAGAAAGCATGGAGCGTGAGATCGTAACATCGGAAATATTGGATAACAATATAGGCAAAATAAGTATTTCTTCTTTTACAGGTGTGACAGAGGAACATTTCAAAGAAGCACTTGATGATATGAAGGAAAAAAATGTAAATGGACTTATTATAGACTTGAGGGACAATGGAGGCGGCCTTGTAAGCAGTGTAACGAATGTACTTAGAGATATTTTGCCCGAGGGAGTGATTTTTTCTACTGTAGATAAGGATGGTAATAAAAAAGAAACAGCCTGTGATGGTGAAAATGAACTGGAAATCCCGTTGGTCGTTCTTGTAAATGGAAATACGGCAAGCGCTTCTGAAATATTTGCAGGAGCAATTCAGGATTATCAAAAGGGAACGATAGTAGGAACTCAAACTTATGGAAAGGGTATAGTTCAGGATGTTTATAAGCTAAATGACGGAAGTGTCATAAGGCTTACGGTATCACATTACTATACCCCAAATGGAAATGATATTCACAAAAAGGGCATCACACCTGACGTTGTTGTAGATCAGGATGAAAATACCGAAGCAGATGAACAGCTAAATGCTGCAATTGGGCTTCTTGAAAATTAAACAAAATTGCTTACAGATACTTTTTGCATTCGATCATTTGATCACGAAGCTCTGCAGCAAGTTCGAAATTCAGATCGGCGGCAGCCTTTCGCATTTGCTTTTCGAGCCTCTGCATGAGCTTTTTTATTTCATTATGGCTCATGGATTCGGGATCCTTTTCGAGTGAATTTGACGCATGAGCAACCTCTTTGCTTATGCTTATCACATCTCTTACGGCCTTTTGGATAGTTGTTGGGGTTATGCCATGCTCCTTATTGTAGGCTTCCTGCAGGGCACGCCGCCTTGATGTCTCATTGATGGCATTTTTCATGGAGTCGGTTATAGTATCCGCATACATTATAACGTGCCCTTCGCTGTTTCTAGCGGCACGGCCAATAGTCTGTATTAGAGAGGTTTCAGAACGGAGAAATCCTTCTTTATCTGCGTCAAGTATTGCAACGAGAGTTATTTCAGGAATGTCAAGACCCTCTCTTAAGAGGTTGATTCCGACTAAAACATCAAATACATCAAGTCTTAGATCTCTTATTATTTTAGTCCTCTCGAGAGCATCGATGTCAGAATGAAGATATGTAACCTTGAGACCGGCTTCATTCATGTAATCAGTAAGATCCTCAGCCATTCGCTTGGTAAGCGTGGTAATTAAAACCTTGTGATGGCCTGCAACTTCCTTTCTTGTTTCAGAAATAAGGTCATCTATCTGACCTTTTACCGGCCTTACATCTATTTTGGGGTCCAAAAGGCCTGTAGGCCTTATAAGCTGTTCGGCACGCAGCAGCTCATGATCGGCTTCGTATTGAGCCGGAGTTGCAGACACAAAAAGAAGCTGATCGATTCGATCTTCGAATTCTTCAAAATTAAGAGGCCTGTTGTCAAGTGCCGACGGAAGCCTAAAGCCATAATCTACAAGAGTTGTTTTTCGGGAATGGTCACCCGAATACATTGCTCCGATTTGAGGAACAGTTTTGTGAGACTCGTCGATAATTATCAAAAAGTCATCTGGAAAGAAATCAATCAGAGTATAAGGAGGATGTCCCGGCTCCAGTCCTGAAAGGTGACGTGAATAATTTTCTATTCCGGAGCAAAAGCCGGTTTCTCTTAGCATTTCAACATCAAAGGATGTGCGCTCCTCTATACGCTGTGCTTCAAGAAGCTTTCCTTCACTTTTAAAATATTTTATTTGCTCGGCAAGTTCTATTTCTATATTATTGGCTGCTTTTTTTATTGTTTCAGGCGGAACTACATAATGGGATGCAGGGGCTATGGCAGCATAGCTTAACTCCTCTCTTATGTCTCCTGTAAGAGGATCGGTTGAGGTTACACGGTCAATCTCGTCACCGAAAAATTCAATCCTTACAGCAAGGTCGCTTTTCTCTGCGGGAATAACCTCAAGCACATCTCCGTGAACCCTAAATGTTCCGCGCTTGAAATCGATTTCGTTTCTTTCATAATGCATGTCTATGAGAGCACGTATTATTTCGTCTCTGTCACGTATCATTCCGGGACGCACCGATAATATCATTTTTTCATAATCCATAGGACTGCCGAGTCCGTATATGCATGACACGCTTGAAACCACAATGACATCCCTGCGTTCGATAAGCGAAGACGTTGCCGAAAGGCGCAATTTATCTATTTCATCATTAACCGAGGAATCCTTTGCTATATATGTATCAGATGAAGGAACGTATGCCTCAGGCTGATAATAGTCATAATACGAAACAAAGTATTCTACAGCATTATTGGGGAAAAATTCCTTGAATTCTCCGTAAAGCTGCGCCGCAAGGGTTTTATTGTGAGCTATTATAAGCGTCGGTTTATTTAATTCCTTGATTACATTTGCCATTGTAAAGGTTTTGCCTGAACCGGTAACGCCTAAGAGGGTTTCAAACTGATTGCCGTCTTTAAATCCTTTTACAAGCTTTGAGATTGCCTGAGGCTGATCGCCGGTGGGCTTGTATTCCGAAACTAATTCAAAATGATCCATGATAACATCTCCGTAGTTGTTATATTATATAGAAGAAACTCGGATTTCTGCTTCTGTTTTAGTCAAACAGATGTTCGCAATTGAAACAGGGGAGTTCCTTGATTCGGTCAAACAGAATTTTAGCAGAAAGAAATAGTGTAGTAAAGAATTGCTTGACTTTTCAATAAAGTAACGATATAATTCGCTTTGTGCATTTGTGGGCATAGTTTATTTATGCTGAAAAAATGTACAAATTTCAAAAAGATTTTTTGAGCAGCCGTACAAAAAACAGGAGGTAAAAGGAATGCCAACATTTAACCAGTTAGTACGTAAAGGCCGTCAGACATCTGTTGACAAATCAACAGCACCGGCTTTACAGAAAAGCTTCAACTCTCTCAAGAAGAAATCCGTAGATCTTTCTTCTCCGCAGAAGAGAGGTGTTTGCACAGCTGTTAAGACAGCTACACCTAAGAAGCCTAACTCAGCTCTTCGTAAAATTGCCAGAGTTCGTCTTTCAAACGGTATAGAAGTAACAAGCTATATTCCAGGTGAGGGACATAACCTTCAGGAGCACAGCGTTGTTCTTATCAGAGGCGGAAGAGTAAAGGACCTTCCGGGTACCCGTTACCACATCATCCGTGGAACATTGGATACAGCCGGAGTTGCTAACCGTAAGCAGGCTCGTTCTAAATACGGTGCAAAGAGACCTAAAAAATAATTAACAGTCAATAACTTGGATTAGACATTTGTTTGTATCACGAGATTATGGTTTGAGATCGGACATTCCGAGCCCGAAAAACGGCTGCCAGGGCATAACTGGAAATACCGGCGCTACACATGCGGATACCATAATGTGAGTACCTAAGAGCTAATCGTAATATGATTAAGGAGGGAAGAAACGTGCCACGTAAAGGACATACTCAAAAAAGAGATGTTTTAGCAGATCCCGTTTACAACAACAAAGTCGTTACCAAACTTATCAACAACATCATGTTAGATGGTAAGAAGGGTATCGCTCAGAAGATTGTTTACGGAGCATTTGAAAAGATCGAAGAAAAGGCTGGAAAACCAGCTATAGAAGTATTCGAGGAGGCAATGAACAACATCATGCCTGTTCTCGAAGTAAAGGCAAGACGTATCGGCGGTGCTACATATCAGGTACCGATCGAGGTACGTGCTGACAGACGTCAGGCATTAGGACTTCGTTGGCTTACAATGTTCTCAAGAAAGAGAAGCGAAAAGACAATGGAAGACAGACTTGCAAACGAACTCTTAGATGCAATGAACAACACAGGTTCAGCAGTTAAGAGAAAAGAAGACATGCACAAGATGGCAGAAGCAAACAAGGCTTTTGCACATTACAGATTTTAAGGAGGATCACCAATGGCTGGAAGAGAATATCCGTTGGAGCGTACGAGAAACATCGGTATTATGGCACATATTGATGCCGGAAAAACAACTCTTACCGAGCGTATCCTGTACTACACCGGTGTAAACTATAAAATTGGTGATACTCATGAAGGAACAGCTACAATGGACTGGATGGAGCAGGAGCAGGAGAGAGGTATAACAATCACTTCTGCAGCTACAACCTGTCATTGGACTCTTCAGGAGAATGCTAAGCCTAAGAAGGGTGCCCAGGAGCATCGTATCAATATCATCGATACACCAGGACACGTTGACTTTACAGTTGAGGTTGAGCGTTCACTTAGAGTTCTTGATGGAGCTGTTGGTGTTTTCTGTGCTAAGGGCGGTGTTGAGCCACAGTCAGAAAACGTATGGCGTCAGGCTGATACATACAATGTACCTCGTATGGCATTCATCAACAAGATGGATATCCTTGGCGCAGATTTCTACGGTGCAGTAGAGCAGATAAAGACAAGACTTGGAAAGAATGCAATCGTTCTTCAGCTTCCTATCGGAAAAGAAGATACCTTCAAGGGAATCATCGATCTTTTCGAGATGAAAGCTTATATCTACAATGATGATAAGGGCGAGGACATTCAGATCACAGATATCCCTGAGGATATGGCTGATGATGCAGAATTATATCATTCAGAGCTTATTGAGAAGATCTGTGAGTTAGATGATGATCTTATGATGAGATATCTTGAAGATGATATTCCGTCTGTTGATGAGATGAAAGCAGCTTTAAGAAAAGCAACATGTGAATGTACAGCTATTCCTGTATGCTGCGGATCTGCATACAGAAACAAAGGTGTACAGAAGCTTCTTGATGCTATTCTTGAATATATGCCTGCACCTACAGACATCCCGCCTATCGACGGTGTTGATATGGATGGAAATGAAATCGTTCGTCATTCATCAGACGAAGAGCCTTTCTCAGCTCTAGTTTTCAAGATCATGACAGACCCATTCGTTGGAAAGCTTGCATATTTCAGAGTTTACTCCGGAACAATGAATTCAGGTTCATACGTTCTCAATGCAACAAAGGGCAAAAAAGAGCGTGTAGGACGTATCCTTCAGATGCATGCTAATAAGCGTATGGAGCTTGATAAAGTATATTCAGGTGATATCGCAGCTGCGATAGGATTCAAGTTCTCTACAACAGGTGATACAATCTGTGATGAGCAGGCACCGGTTATCCTTGAGTCTATGGAGTTCCCGGAGCCGGTTATCGAGCTTGCAATCGAGCCTAAGACTAAAGCAGGACAGGGCAAACTTGGTGAGGCACTTGCTAAGCTTGCTGAAGAAGATCCTACATTTAGAGCACATACAAACCAGGAGACCGGACAGACAATCATCGCAGGTATGGGTGAGCTTCACCTTGAGATCATTGTTGACAGACTTCTTCGTGAGTTCCATGTAGAAGCAAATGTTGGTGCTCCGCAGGTTGCTTATAAAGAGACGATCACAAAGCCGGCTGATGTTGACAGCAAGTATGCTAAGCAGTCAGGTGGACGTGGACAGTACGGACATTGTAAAGTTAAATTTGAGCCAATGGATGCAAACTCAGAAGAGACTTACAAGTTTGAATCAACAGTTGTCGGTGGTGCTATTCCTAAGGAATATATCCCGGCTGTTGGAGAAGGTATTGAGGATGCAATGAAGGCCGGAATTCTTGGCGGATTCCCTGTTGTTGGTGTTTACGCTAACGTATATGACGGATCATACCATGAAGTCGATTCATCAGAAATGGCATTCCACATTGCAGGATCTCTTGCTTTCAAGGAAGCTATGCAGAAGGCTTCACCGGTACTTCTTGAGCCTATCATGAAGGTTGAGGTATCGACACCTGAGGATTACATGGGTGATGTTATCGGTGATATCAACTCAAGACGTGGTCGTATCGAAGGCATGGAAGATGTCGGCGGTGGCAAGATGATCAAAGGATATGTTCCGCTTTCAGAAATGTTCGGATATGCAACAGACCTTAGATCAAGAACTCAGGGACGTGGTAACTACTCAATGTTCTTCGAGAAATATGAGCCGGTACCGAAGTCTGTACAGGAGAAAGTGCTTAAAGATAAAGCATAATTTACTTGCATAAGTAGAAAAAATACAATATAATTTCATTAAGTTTTGCATAAAGTTTAATTGAAGACCAAAGATGTACTTCTTAAGGAGGATTTAAAAAAAATGGCAAAAGAAAAGTTTGACAGAAGCAAACCGCATTGTAACATTGGTACTATCGGACACGTTGACCACGGTAAAACAACTCTTACAGCAGCTATCACAAAAGTTCTTGCTGAGAGAGTTCCAGGAAACGCAAAGGTAGACTTTGAGAATATCGATAAAGCTCCAGAAGAAAGAGAGCGTGGTATCACAATTTCTACAGCTCACGTAGAGTATCAGACATCAAAGAGACACTATGCTCACGTTGACTGCCCAGGACATGCTGACTACGTTAAGAACATGATCACAGGTGCAGCTCAGATGGACGGTGCTATCCTTGTTGTTGCTGCTACTGACGGTGTTATGGCTCAGACAAAAGAGCATATCCTTCTTTCACGTCAGGTAGGTGTTCCTTACATCGTTGTATTCATGAACAAGTGTGATATGGTTGATGACGAAGAGCTTCTTGAGCTCGTTGAGATGGAGATCACAGAGCAGCTTGAAGAGTATGATTTCAATGATTGCCCAATCATCAGAGGTTCAGCTCTTAAAGCTCTTGAGGATCCTAACTCAGAGTGGGGCGACAAGATCATGGAGCTTATGGATACTGTTGATGAGTATATCCCGGATCCACAGCGTGATACAGACAAGCCATTCCTTATGCCTGTAGAGGACGTATTCACAATCACAGGACGTGGTACTGTTGCAACTGGTAGAGTAGAGCGTGGTGTTCTTCACCTCAACGAGCCTGTTGAAATCGTTGGTATCAAGGAAGAGACAAAGAGCACAGTTGTAACTGGTATCGAGATGTTCCGTAAACTTCTTGATGAAGCTCAGGCTGGTGATAACATCGGAGCACTTCTTCGTGGTGTTCAGAGAACTGAAATCGAAAGAGGACAGGTTCTTGCTAAACCAGGAACAGTTACATGCCACAAGAAATTTACAGCTCAGGTTTACGTTTTAACAAAAGATGAAGGTGGACGTCATACTCCTTTCTTCAACAACTACAGACCTCAGTTCTATTTCAGAACAACTGACGTTACAGGTGTTATCAACCTTCCAGAAGGAACAGAGATGTGCATGCCTGGTGATAACGTAGAGATGTCAATCGAGCTTATCCATCCAATCGCTATGGAGCAGGGTCTTACTTTCGCTATCCGTGAAGGTGGACGTACTGTAGGATCAGGCCGTGTTGCTACAATCATCGAGTAATCACTGATCAGTAGATAAAATTATATATGGTTATCGTAAGATAACATTGTGTCCAAACGAGATATACCCCGGAAACGTAATGTTTCCGGGGTTTTTAATTGGTTGAAATATAATGCAGCAAAAAGCTTATTCCGGACAGAAGCTTGAAAAATAATCCAGAAGAGCATTTCTAAAAACATCAGCCTCATAACTCAGGCAGGTTCCTTTATTGCGTGTTAAAAAGATGTTTTTGGTCATTGTATTCTTTTCAAAATATAATATTCTGATTTTCTCTGAACGGATCTTTTTTGCAAGATAAAGCAGAGACATACCTATAGCATAATTATTCTCAGCCATTTGATGGATCAGGTGAGTATCTGATACTTCCAGGATGATATTTGTTTGCGCTCCGGCCCGAAGGAAGTCCTGCATCTGGCTGAGGCTTGTAGGCGTAGAAATATCTTTAATAACGAGTGGTTCATTTGCCAATTGTTCAATGCTTATATATTTATTTTTGGCAAGAGGATGGTCTTTATTTATAACTAAGCAAAATGGCTCTGTACATATCAGGTCGAAGTCCATTTTTTCGGTATTAAATGGTCCCGGGATTATAGCCAGTTCAATATTTCCGTTTTCCAAAGAAGATATAATTTCATTATCCGGATATTCGACAAGCTTAATCCTGATTTCGGGATTTTCATTATGAAATTTATAAAAGAAATCAGCCGGGATAAGCTGAGGAATATCGTAGGAACATCGTATAACAAGAGTTTTAATAGGATTGTTAGATGTGAAAAGCCTGTTAGATACGATCTCATATTCATCTAAGATATTTTTAGCGTGAGCAACGAGTCTTACTGCATTTTTGGTAGGAGAAATGCGGTTGTGTTTATGATCAAAAAGAGGAACACCAAGTTCATCTTCAAGAGAAGCTATAGTCTTGCTTAATCCCTGAGGAGATATAAAAAGCTCTTTGGCAGCCTTCGTAATGCTTCTCGTCTTATATACCTTCAAAAAATATTTAAGCTGTCTTTGATTCAATTTTACCTCCTCAAAAAAGAATGACCGGATTAAGGGACACATATACAATTGATATAATATCAGTGCTATTGATATTGCTATTATAGCGGTAAAAATTAAAATGTCAAAATTTACTTCAACTTTTTGGTTGAAGTGACAAATATATTCTCTGTTTTTCATATATATTTACATGTGATATATTGTCCGCATAAGAAATAAGGAAAGAGCGAAGGCGTTCATTAATTGGACGCCTTCGCTTTTTTCATTAAAAAAATTTTCGACAGCTTTGCAGTTAAGAGAGGAGAATTTAATTATGGAATTAAAAAGAGAAAACTTCAGTTCAGGCGCACCTTTAGAGGAAAAAGTTGGATATTCAAGAATGGTTAAGATCGGACCTTATGTAAAGATTGGCGGAACTACATCTGTACAGCCTGATGGAACTGTATATGGTGAGGATGGTTATGAGCAGACAAAATATGTACTGGATAAACAAATCAAGCTTTTGGAAAAAGCCGGAGCTACTAAAGAAGATGTATTCAGTATTTTTATTTATACAACCGATATCACACAGGGAGGACGTATTTGCGAGGCTTATTCAGAATTTTTCCATGATATCAAGCCTTTAAATACAATGGTTGAGATCACAAGACTTAACAGACCTACACAGTTCGTAGAGATAGAAATGGAAGCAATGATCGGCTCAGGAAAATAAAGATTCGGAGGCGGAAGATGGGTAGAATAGCCGTACATCCTGTTCTGGGTGAAACAAAAAAAGGCAGGAAGGTAACCTTTTTATTTGATGGAAAGAAAATGGAAGGCTGCGAAGGAGAACCGATTGCAGTTGCACTTAAGGCAAACGGTGTGATGATCCACAGATATACAAAAAAAGAACATAAGCCTCGAGGCCTGTTTTGTGCGATCGGAAGATGCACTGATTGTGTAATGGTTGTCAATGGAAGGCCAAATATAAGAACCTGCATTACAGGACTTGAAGAGGGCATGGTGGTACAAACGCAGGACGGCGTAACTGCTTTAAATAATTAAAAGCATGTTGAGAGAGGAAAGTGAAGGTATGAAACGATATGAGGTATTGATAATAGGTGCCGGACCTTCTGGATTATCAGCAGCTATAGAGGCAGCAAAAAGAGGGCTGAGTGTTATCGTATTTGACGAAAATGAAAAACCCGGCGGTCAGCTTTTTAAGCAGATCCATAAATTCTTCGGTTCTAAAGAGCATCATGCAAAAATAAGAGGCTACAAAATAGGTCAGGAATTGCTGAAGGAAGCAGATGAAGCCGGCGTAGAGGTCGTGTTAAATGCGACAGTTATAGGTCTCTATGGCGATAAAGAAGTAACAGTAAGAATAAATGATGCAGTAAGACATTATAAAGGAGATACCATTATTGTTGCTACAGGTGCAGCAGAAAATATGGTTACATTTCCCGGATGGACACTTCCGGGTGTTATAGGAGCAGGTGCTGCTCAGACAATGATGAACCTTCATGGTATACAGCCTGGAAAGAAAATATTGATGCTTGGAAGCGGAAATGTTGGATTAGTAGTTTCATTTCAGCTGCTTCAGGCAGGGTGTGAGGTTGTAGCTTTGGTTGATGCAGCACCAAGAGTAGGAGGCTATGGCGTCCATGCTTCAAAGGTCGCAAGATGCGGAGTTCCGTTTTATCTTTCGCATACAATCACAAAGGCACATGGAGATGATCGTGTTACAGGCGTAACAATAAGCCAGGTGGATAATCATTTTCAGCCTGTAGAAGGAACCGAAAAATATTTTGATGTAGATACGATATGCTTGGCAGTAGGCTTATCACCAATGTCACAGCTTTTGAAAATGGCAGGATGTGCTATGGAGGACAATCCGAAACGAGGAGGTCAGGTACCGATCGTTGATGAATACGGACAAACTTCATTAGACGGAGTATTTGCAGTAGGTGATGTTGCAGGAATTGAAGAAGCATCCTCAGCCATGATAGAAGGCAGGATGGCAGGTGTTTGTGTAAGCGAATACCTGGGATATATTTCAAAGGAGGAAATGGATTCATCACTTGCTGTTTTGAACCATGATCTCTGGAGCCTGCGTCAGGGAATGTTCGCACCCGGCAAAAAGGGAAAGAAAATCGAAAAAACAGATGAAGGAATCTATATTTCAGAAAACCTCTTGGAAAAAGGCTTTGTAACAGATGAGGAAATAGAACGTTTCCCGGGAGTTATCCATAAAGCAGGTGTTCATCCGGTCCTTGAGTGCACGCAGAATATTCCGTGTAATCCATGTCAGGATGCTTGTCCTAAGGGATGCATTTCGACAGGATCTAATATCACAAATCTTCCTTTTGTTAACGAAAGCAAATCATGCATAAACTGCGGAATGTGCGTAGCAAGCTGTTCCGGACAGGCTATATTTTTGATAAATGAAGATTGCGGCGACGGAAGTGCTCAGATCACTATACCATATGAATTTCTTCCGCTTCCAAAGGTTGGCTCAAGCGGAATAGGACTTAGCAGAAATGGGCAGGAGATCTGTCCGGCAGAGGTTGTAGATGTTAAATCAATGAAAGCCTTTGACAATACTAATCTTCTTACAATTAAAGTAGAAAAAGAAAATGCTATGAAGGTAAGGTTTTTCAAACCATGTCAGGAGGTGAGCGCATGAATTCTATAGTAGACCGTTCTAAGGATATAGGAGAATTTGTTCCGCAGCCTGACGATGACATGCTTATCTGCAGATGTGAGGAGATTACAAAGGGCGAGATCAGGAGAGCAGTTCATGATGGCATGTGGACTATGACAGAAATAAGGAGATTTTTAAGGCCCGGAATGGGGCTTTGCCAGGGACAGACCTGTGGAAAGCTTGTAAAAGGGATCGTAGCCCGTGAATTGAAAATATCTCCATCAGAGCTTGAACCTGCTACGTCAAGATCACCTATGCGTCCTATTGAAATGAAAGTTTTAGGTAAAGAGGAGGGCTGATATATGGTTGCTCAGAATAAGGCAGATGTCATTGTTGTTGGAGCCGGAGTAATTGGATGTGCGATCAGCTACTATCTTAGCAAAAGAGGAAAATCTGTTATTGTACTGGAATCAAGTGACAATATCGGAAACGGCGCTTCTTCAAGAAACGGAGGCGGTGTCAGGCAGTCAGGACGAGATCCAAGAGAGCTTCCGCTTGCAATGTATGGTATAGAACATCTCTGGCCGAATTTATCAAATGAGCTTGGTGTTGATTGTGAATATCATAAGGAAGGCAATCTCAGGCTTGGAAAAACACAGAAGCATCTTGAAATACTTCAGGGTCTGACAGATCGAGCCGCAGCATGCGGACTTGATGTAAGGATGATAGATGCAGAAGAGGTAAAGAAGATAAATCCTTATCTTTCGGATGAGGTCATCGGTGCCAGCTGGTGTCCTACAGACGGACATGCAAATCCATTGGTCACAACACTTGCTTTTTACCGCAAAGCAAAAATGCAGGGAGTTCGTTTCATTACCGGTGAGAAGGTCATAGATCTTAAGAAGGTAAAAGGACGGCTTAGAAAAGTAATAACCAGGGAAAATACATATGAAGGAGAATTTGTGGTTGTTGCAGCAGGCTATGCATCAAGAGCTATTCTAAATACTGTAGGGATAGATGTTCCGATGCATGAGGAAATTGTCGAGTGCTTAGTAACTGAAGCACAACCGCATATGTTCGATCAAATGCTCGGAACTGCCGAGGCAGATTTTTATGGACATCAATCAGATCACGGATCTTTTGTATTTGGCGGAATGTCAGGACTTGAAATGAACAATAAGGACACAGGGCCAAAGAATTCGCCATCAAATGCATCGATCACAGCTCCGTGCATATGCAGAGGGATAATGAAATATTTTCCGGCACTTGAAGATGCAAAGATTATAAGAACCTGGGCCGGAGTTTTGGATATATGTCAGGATGTCGTACCAGTTTTAGGAATGACAGATGAAGTGCCGGGACTTGTTATTGCCTGTGCTTTTTCAGGGCATGGATTTGGAATCGCACCGGCAGTAGGAGAGCAGATAGCCAGGTTGATCATTGATGGAGAGACTACAGTAGATATCAGTCCATTGGCCTACGACAGGTTTAAGGCAAAGATATAATATTTTTAATGAGGAGGAGCTATTATGAAGGTTTCAATTGAAGAATTATCAAGGGTAGAGATCATCACAAATGGTGCAAAGGTTGTAGAGCTTACCGATAATTTGGGTAAATTCGGTATAACAGGCATGACTATTTATGATGCAAAGGGATGCGGTGTACAGCTTGGAGCTCCTGAATATGAAACAGAGAAAAAAGCAGTTCCGCAGCTTCTGAGCAAGCAGGTTGTTATGGTTGTACTTCCTACAAGAGAAGTTGACGCTTTTATTGAATTTGTTGAGAAGCTTTTGTATACAGGACATATCGGAGACGGAAAAATTTTTGTTTCACCTATTACAAATGCCATTCGTGTTCGTACAGGAGAAGAAGGAACAGATGCTTTAGTTGAAGGGGAGCTTTGATAATAGAATGGCAAGATCATAAGGAGGAGACATTATGAGTGAAAAAAAGATTGGTCTCGGAAGTGTCATAGCTACAGGCGTAGGCCTTGTTGTAGCATCAACATGCCTGCTGTCTTTGGGAATCGGCGTCAGCTCTATAGGTGTTACATTTGTTATAACAATGGTTATTGCATGTATAGTAAATATATTGACATTGCTGTCTATTGCCGAGCTGAATTCATTGATGCCCAACCTGACAGGAGGATTGGCTCAGTTTTCACTGGCCTGTGTCGGACCATTTCTTACCATCATCTGTATGGTAGGAGGCTATGCACTGTGTAATACATTAGCAGGTTCTGTAGAAGGAGCCATGTTTGGAAATACGCTTTCGCAGCTGGTTCCGGATGCATCTATTCCCGGATGGGTATTTACATTAGTATTGGTTGTGCTTTTGATGATCACTAATCTAAATGGTGTGGATATCTTTATCAAGGTTCAGGATTTTGTAGCTTATGCCCTGATCGCATCTATGGTAATAATGGGCATAATGGGAACCCTTGGAATAGGAACAGGAGAGATAGTAAATCAGCCGGCAGTGCTTGCAAGTGATTTTAAGAGCGTAACCGGACTTTGCGGATTGGCTTTCTTCCTTTTTGTGGGCGGTGAGTATGTTATCCCACTTACCAAGAACTGCAAAAATCCTAAGAGAGATATCCCATGGGGAATGATCCTTAGCATGGTAATCATTCTTGGAATGCAGATATTGCTGACATTCGGCTTTAAAAATTATACAGAATGGGGCGCTCTTTCAGAAAGCACGACACCGCATATTCTTCTTGGACAGCTTCTTTTGGGACCGCTGGGAAGATATTGGATGTTTATAATTACGATCCTTGCAACTGTCAGCTCTGTAAATACCATTATGAATTCATTGCCTAATATTCTGATGGGTATGTCTAAGGTTGGACTGCTTCCTGAATTTTTTCAGAAAACAAATAAGAAAAACGCTCCTTATATAGGAATTATCATAGAGGCTGCTATTTATATTATCCTAAATGTAACAGGACTATCTTCGACAGATTCTATCTCCTATATGATCTCAGTATTAGCCGTGCTTTGGATGGTAAGCTATGTTGTTTCAAATGTAAATGTAATATTGCTCAGAAAACGCCTGCCAAAAGCACCGAGAAACTTTAAGACACCATGCGGACTTCTTATACCAATCCTAGGAATAATAGGAACCATCTATATGATCTACAACATTGATCCTGATCCGGCAGTGAAGCTTTCACTTTATAAGCTGGATGGCATTGTATTTATTATATTAGCTATCTATTCATTTATATGGGTAAAATTGAAGATCAAACGTCCATTGTTCAAGGCATATCCTATAAAAGAGGTTATGGCTATGGAAAATGAGCTGTATGCGCGAAACAGAAAATTAAAGTAAAAAGAATTGTAATAAGTTTGCAAAATGATGCAGTAAATGCATCAGAAAAGAGGAAAATATGAGCGATACAAATATAAATTTATTATATTTAAGTGAGCCTGACATGATAAAGGCAGGAGTTAATGATGTTGTTGCATGTACAGACTGTATGGAAGAGCTTCTTATAACAATGGATAAAGGCGATTACCTGATGGGTGGTGAAAATGCCAATTCTCACGGAACAATGATCACATTCCCTGAAAACCCGCCATTTCCGAATATGCCAAAGGCAGGCCCTGACAGAAGATTTATGGCAATGCCGGCATATGTAGGCGGTGCTACAGATATGGCAGGTATGAAATGGTATGGCTCAAATATAGAGAACAGAGAAAAGGGACTACCAAGGTCAATCCTCATGGTAATGCTCAATGATAAAGAGACCGGAGCTCCATTATCTCTTATGTCAGCTAACCTTTTGTCTGCATATCGTACAGCAGGAATCCCCGGAGTAGGCGTTAAGCATTTGGCAGTAAAGGACGCCAAGGTTCTTGGAATTGTCGGACCCGGAGTTATAAATATTACTGCTGTCGAGACATTTGCAGCACTCAGACCTACTCTTGATACATTGAAGATCAAGGGACGTGGAAAGGCATCTATCGACAGATGTATTTCATTTGTTAAGGAGCACCTGCCACAGTTCAAGACCATTGAAGTTGTCGATACAGTAGAAGAATGTGTTCGCGATTCAGATATCTTAAGCTTTGCGACATCTACAGATATGGGAATGGATAGAAGCATGTATCCGTTTATTGATGAATCATGGATAAAGCCGGGAGCATTGTTCTGTATACCGGGATCAGGTGATTTTACAGATGAATTCATTTGCAGCGGCAAAGCAAAGCTGGTTTGTGACAATATCAAGCTTT
>CAVLAA010000002.1:0-4046 GCA_963660835.1 bacterium | reverse complement strand
GGCATGGGCTGAGGAATATCCATATCCTACATATAACGATATTTATATCCCCGGCTGCCTTTGGATGGATCTGGTTCACGAAGGAAAGCTCACAAAGGACAAGATCGTAAACCTTGGAGCAATTCTTTCAGGAAAAGCAGAAGGCAGAAAGAGTGATGATGAGATCATTATCTATTCTATAGGCGGTATGCCTGTAGAGGATGTTGCCTGGGGAAAGAAATGCTATGAAAAGGCAAAGGAATTGGGAATAGGAACAGAACTAAACCTCTGGGATCACCCATATCTGTTCTGATACCGGGATAAAAAGGTTCAACATTCGAAATCATCTAGGGTCAATGATTCAAACCTCCTATGCAAGCATAACCTGTTAGATGTGGCCTGACCCTGGAATCATTACAATTTACAAAAAGAAGCAACGCATTATGTATTTGGTGCGCTGCTTCTTTTTGTATGGTAAAATATTGCAGAATAAATAACAGTGAGGAAACTATAGATGGACAGTATGCGGGATATGCGCAATGGATTTGAAACAGCATTTATAAACAGCAGTCATAATTCAAACCTTGCCTACAGGCCGGAATTTATATCAAATGACCCGGATGAAGGAAAAAAGGTACTTTCTTCGATAGAAGAGGAATTACTTGGCTGTGACAGCTTTCGAATCAGTGTGGCATTTATTACAATGGGTGGAATTACCCCGCTTCTTCAGACTTTAAAGGAACTGGAAGCAAAAGGAATACATGGACAGATTCTCACAACTAATTATCTGGATTTTAGTGAGCCTGAAGCGTTAAAAAAACTTCATGAGTTAAAAAATATAACCTTGAAAATGTATGATACAGAGATCGCAGATAAGGGATTTCATACTAAAGGTTATATTTTCAAAAAAGAGGAAATATATAGAATTATCATCGGAAGCTCCAATTTGACAGGTCATGCCCTTACATGTAACAAGGAGTGGAACACAAAACTGCTGTCTACTGATAAGGGTGAAATGGCTGTACAGATTCTTAATGAATTTGATAAATTATGGAATAGTGAGTTTTCCAAGGAATACGAAGAGTTTTATGAGCAGTATAGAGAAAGATACAATATCATAAAGCACCAAAGAGAAATTGCGAAGCAGGATGAGATCCCATCTATTCAAAAGTATACATTAAAGCCAAACAGTATGCAGGAGGCATTTGTTGCATCCTTAAGAAAAATATTTAATAAAGGAGAGGACAGAGCTCTATTAATAAGCAGTACAGGTACAGGAAAGACTTATGCATCCGCCTTTGCTATGCGTGAATTAGGATTTAAAAAGGTACTGTTTCTTGTTCATCGCAATCAGATAGCCAAGCAGGCTATGAAATCCTATAGAAAAGTATTTAGTGGCAGAAAAACCATGGGACTTGTGACAGGAAATCATCATGACTACGATGCTGATTATGTGTTTGCTACAATTCAGACCTTAAGTAAAAAGGAAAATTTAAACAGATATGATAGTGGACATTGGGATGCTATAGTAATAGATGATTATGAAATAATAGGTCTAAGTCAAGAAGCCGCTTAAAGCAATGGCTTTTCAGACTTAGTCCTATTTTTTTGACCAAATTTTAGGCGGTTGAGATTAAGGACGGCGCCGATCTTAATTGAATACCTTCGCACATAAAGGCAGCGGGGCATACCATGCTCTGGGAGAACTGTTTTTATTGCTGCGTGCAAATTGATGGGACTTTACATCTTCGGATGTGGGTCCCTTTTTTCGTGGTTCGTTCTGGAATCACACAATCATGTCGGAGGTGCTTATGGTAAAGAGAAAAGAATACAGAGATCTCACGGTGAGTGAAGTTTACAGGAACGGAAAGAGCGTGCCGATGCTCAGGATCAGCGGAATGTGGCTGGAGGAACTTGGCTTTAAGACCGGCGATTTTGTCCGGATCAAGTGTGAGGATGGACAGTTGACTATCAGCCTGAATGAAGAGAAGGCTCAGCAGGCGGCAGAGGAAAAAGCCTTTATGGAAGAAGAAACAAGGAAGCTGCAGAAGAGATTCCAGAAGGAAAAGGATGAGATTCATGCCAGGTTTGTGGCAGAGAGAAAGGCAAGGTACTGCGGATGAAGAGAGAAACAATTTTGAAAGTCAGAATAGTGATCCTGGCGGCAGTGGTTATTTTCATAATTTTGTTTGGCCGGACACTGCTTGAGATGGCAATGGAAGCAATGGTTAATTCAGTGAATTCACAGGCTGAGTCCATGATGGACCAGCTGCTGAGATAGGAGGCAATATGGGAAAGATTTATATGACCGCCTGCATGAAGGGCGGATGCGCAAAAACGGTTACAACTTACAATCTGGCTTATTCCTTAAAGGAAATGGGGAAGAAGGTTCTGTGTGTGGATTTTGACAGCCAGGCGAATCTTTCCACCTGCTTTGGGGTGGAAGATACGGCAGCAGTTCCGGTTACTATCGGTCATTTAATGATGGCGCAGATCGAGGATGAAGAACTTCCGGCACCGGAGGAATATATCCAGAGCAGAAACGGTGTGGATTTCATTCCTTCCTCAATGGTTCTGTCGGCGGTAGATGCAAAGCTTCGCCTTGAAATGGGAGCGGAGAAGATGCTTTCAGGGATTCTGGAACCGCTCAGGGACAGATATGATGCAATCCTTATTGATACCGCACCGACACTTGGCGCGCTGAACATCAATGCACTGGCTGCGGCAGACGAAGTGATCATCACGGTAAATCCTCAGCTGCTTGCCATGATGGGTTTACAGGATTTCCTTAAGACAGTAAAGAAGATCAAGGCAAGAGTGAACGGAAGGCTTTCCGTAGCCGGAATCCTACTGACTATGTGTGATGCAAGAACCAATCTGTGCAAGGTCATTACGGAGCAGGTCAGTGATACCTTTGAAGGACAGATTCGGATCTTTGACAGTAAGATTCCAAACACGGTAAAGGTCGGTGAGTCTGTTTATTATTCAGAACCGCTGATCGAGTATGCGCCGGAATGCAATGCATGTAAGGCATATCAGAATCTGGCAAAGGAGTTGATGGCATATGAAGGCTAATGCAAGTAAGAGAAAAATATTTGATGCGGTGGATTTGCTGACTGAGGAAACCTCGGCGCAGGCCACAGAGATAAATGCAGGCAATGGAGTGGAGCAGATTGCGATTGATTCCATTAAGGCTTTCCATAATCATCCCTTTCATCTGTATGAGGGAGAGCGGCTGAATGACATGGTGGAGAGTATCCGTGAGCATGGAGTGCTGAATCCGGTTATCGTGCAGAAGACAGATGATGGTTATGAAATGCTTTCCGGTCACAACAGAGCCAATGCGGCAAAGCTGGCAGGACTTACTGAAATTCCTGCCATTGTAAAGACCGGACTTTCAGAGGCTGAGGCCTATGTTTAGGTGATTGAGACGAATCTGATGCAGAGATCCTTTGCGGAACTTCTGCCAAGTGAGAAGGCAGCAGTTATGGCGGCACACTATGACAAGGTGTGCTGCCAGGGCAAGAGAAATGATATCATCAGGGAACTGCAGATCTTAAGCGGAGTTCGGCCGGAAGAAACTTGTTGCCATAATGGCAATAAGTTCAAAAGCCTGGATGTGATTGCTTCTGAGTATGGATTCTCAAGCAGAAATGCCGCAAGGTATCTGCGCCTCAATTATCTGATCCAGCCGTTTAAAAATCTGATGGATGAGAATAAGATTGCCCTTCTGGCGGCGGTTGATGTGTCCTATCTGAACGAGGATGAGCAGCAGATGCTCTGGAATATTGTGGAACGTCAGGGACTCAAGATTAAGCCGGTATATGCGGAAAAGCTTCGCAAGGCATCCGGAGATCTGACAGAAGAGAAGATGGCAGAAATCCTTGAGGCTCTGCAGGTAAAGCATTCCGATGGCAATGCAGGCGTGAACCTGAAACTTCCGAAAGCAATCTGCAGCAGGTATTTTGATGGAATGAATTCGAAGGAGATGGCAGCGGTGGTAGAGCAGGCTCTGGCTGCATGGTTTGAAGGGAAGGCGGTGCAGAGTGTTTAATACAGAAGATCTG
>CAVLAA010000001.1:48652-102083 GCA_963660835.1 bacterium | reverse complement strand
GGCTTTTATCGGTATTGCTTGCATCAACGATGGTTGTAAGCTCCGCAGGTATGGCATTTGCAGATGAAGAGCTCATAGATGCGGCTTCATATGTGCAGGAAGAGCTGCAGACGCCGGATGACAATGCGGACGATGCTGACAATACAGAAAATATTGCAGAAGATACGGATATTTCAAATGATCAGACTGAAGATGACAACGTATCAGGAGATCAGACATCAGATGCAGGTATATCTGACGATGCAGAGGCTGAAAATAAAGAGTTAGAAAATAATGAGACAGCAGATAAAAAGGAAGATACCGCTGCTTCATCTAAGGATGATAAAGAGGACACGGAGAAGTCACAGGAGCCTTCAAAGGAAGAATCTGCAGAAAGTGAAATAAAAAGCGAATCAAACACTGCCCCTGAAGATGAGATCACGCTTGCTTCTGATTCGGCTCCGGATGAGGATCCGGTAAAGCCGACAGCTTCGATAACTGATTTTTCGGTTGTAAGAAACAATGGCGGTTCATATGGAATGTTTCCTGTTTCAAATGCTTCATATGAGGTTCAAGGTGACAAGATAACAATTTCTTTTATAACACCGAAGAAAAAAGTATTTACAGGGCTATATCTCGGATATTGTACAGATGAAAGTAAAGAGCCTGTTTATTATGGTACTGTTAATGGTAAAAATACAGAATTTACTATAGAAGTACCGCTGTCTGCAGCAAACAGCTGGATTCCGATAGCAATATGGAGACCTGATAAGGTTGATGGATCAGGAAATGTGATCACCGCGGCTCACTGGAAAACAGATGAATATCTCTGGATGAGCATTCCGAATGTTACAAATATTAAAACTCAGCCGTCTGATGTATGTGCAAAATCAGGCGATACGGCAGAGCTTAGTGTTGCAGCTGACGGAGAAGAGCTTACATACAAATGGCAGTACAGCATAGATAATGAAACATGGAGCGACTGCGAGGGAGAAAATGCAGGCAAAGTCGGATACAGCTTTGAAATGGCCGAGTCGGCTGCAGGTTATTACAGATGTATTGTCAGCGGAAGCTATGGAAGTGTGACAAGTAAGAGTGCAAATGTAAGCCTTGCATCAGATCAGGATGGATATAGCTATAACAGCATGATCACAGCTGTTTATTCAAATAATACGGTTATTAATAAGGCTAATAAAATAGGAACAGAATACAGCATGTTCAAGGTCGCAGAATCCTCCCTTAAGGTAACGGGCAGCAGTATTCTGGTAAATGTAGGAGTAAAACCTGCATCAAGCGGAAATTTTACATACAGCGACATTGCAGTCTATACAGAACAAGCGGCAAGTAAGGATGATCTGGCATCAAAAGCTGAAAGCGGTCAGGTTGTAAGCGGAAATATAGATACAGACAAAAATCTGCAGTTCTACAGCTTTACGATTCCGCTGTCATGCGCAGGCAGTGAGGTTTATTTTATTCCTAAAAGCGCAAGCAAGGGAACATGGTCAACATCAAGTGAGCTTGCATTTAAAATCCCTGCTCTTTCGGAATTTAAAGCACCGAGCAAGATAGAGATAACAAAACAGCCGCAGGATATGATAGCTGCACCGGGTGCAGAAGCTTCCTTAAGCGTTGAAGCATCAGGTGATGAAGGCTTAAATCTTTCTTGCAAATGGCAGTACAGTACAGATGAAACAAGCTGGAGTGACTGCGAGGGCGACAGTGCAAAGGAAGCAGTCTATAGCTTTACTATGAGTGAGGAGCTTGCCGGCAAATATCGTTGTATCATTTCAGATGAGACAGGTACAGAGGTAACCTCCGATACAGCAAGTGTAAGTGTGCCTAAAGCACCTGTAGTGACAGGCGATAAAGTAAGAGTCGTTAAGGATAATGGTGACGACTTCAAAATGTTTACAGTCGACAGCTCGGAGGTAACGGAAGACAAAGACAGCCTCGAGGTAACATTTACTACAAAGAATTATTCATTTGATAAGATATATTTTGGATATAAGGATGTAGCAGATAAGGCAGACGAGTCTGAGCTTATAAAAGGAACGCAGACAGAGGATGGCGGATATAAATTTACATTTACTGTTCCTGCTTCTTACAAGGGACAGGTTTTGCCGATAGCACTCAATAAGCAGAGTGACGGATCATGGTATACAGGTGCTTATCTTTGGATATATATACCTGATGAGGGAATCAGTGAGACAGTAGATACTGATATCTCTGCTGTATATGGAGGAACAGGAGCAGATGTAAAATCGGTATTTTCGATACAGTCCTCAAAAGCAGTCTTAAAAAGTGATTCGATCGTACTTACACTTAATGTAAGCGGAAATACATATAATAAACTTTACATAGGAACTCAGGAAGAAGCTAAGGGCAATGATTCCACATGTGTCGGCTCATATGATGCGGACAAGGATATTACATCCTATACATTTGAAATCCCAAGAAGCAAGCAGGGAATGTATATAGCTATCACTCCGGGAAACAGCAGCTGGTACAGCAATGCAAGAGATATTTTTATAAAGATACCTAATTTTGATAATGTATCAGCCACAAGTGAAAATGGGATCTACGACCTTTACGGTTCTGCATATCCGACAAATAATATTATTGCACTTTGCTTCGAAAGAGAAAGCAGCCTTAAGATCGAAAATGGCAAGGCAACAGTTACTCTTGTAACACAGGCAAGCAATTATGATAAGATCTATATCGGAGATGTAAGCGACAGCGATTCCATAAAAGAAGAAAATGCGGTAAGCTTTACTGACAGAAAAGACATCGGAGATGCATACAGAAGCGCTGTATTTGAAATCTCGCTTTCTGACATTGGCAAGGATATCAAGTATGTAGTAAGAAATGCTAAGACCGGAGCATGGAATACAAAGCAGAGCTTATTTAAGATAAATGATATTTTAAATAAGACCGGAGACATCATTACTCCTACCGCAGAGCCTACTGCAACGCCTACAGAGACACCGACTGTTACACCAACTGATGAGCCTACTGTAACACCGACCCAGACACCTTCAAATGTGCCGGCGGATGGAATTTATAGCACTACTGCAGAAACCGGAGCAGCTATGTTTAAGGTGGTTGATGTGGAACTTACAGTTAAAAACGGTAAGATGACTGCAAAGATCACTATGAGCGGAACAGGAAATACGCTTTTGTATATGGGCTCGGCAAGTGATGCTCCAAACAACAGCAAGGATTGGATTTATCCATGCGGAACAGTTAATCTTTCGACAGGAAAAGAGGGATATCAGTTTGAAATTCCGGTAAGCGCGCTTGATACAAAGATAAGCCTTGCATCTAAAGGAAGATCTGATTGGTATGATCGTACAATAACTTTCAGCTCGGCAGATCTCAAAAAGACAGGAGATATTGATCCGGATAACCCGACTGCGACACCGATACCTACCGCAAAGCCTACAGCAGCTCCGACTGCGACACCGACAACAGCACCTGATAAGAATCCGGATAAGGAATCAACATATACACCTGATACAAACGGGTCAACATCAGCAGTAGACAACAGCACAAAGCTTAAGGATGGTGTATATACACCGGATTCATTTACATATACAGGCGGAACCGGAAAGGTTACGATTACATGTACCAAGATAACGATCACAAACGGACAGGCTTATGCAACTATTGTATTTAGCAGTGCAAAATACGGATATGTTAAAGCAAACGGAAATACATATTATCCGACTGTATCGGGAAATACATCAACCTTTACTATTCCGGTTGAATTAAATAAAAATAATAAGATAATCGGAATGACTACAGCAATGACAAATGCGCACGAGATAGAATATACGATATTTGTATATCTCGCAGCTGCAAACAATACAACAGCAGGCGATTCAACATCCGGACTGGTAAGTACATCAAATAAAGAGCTTGACAAAACAGCTCCGCAGATCGTAGGTCTTACCTATAAATCTGAAACAAAGCTTGAAAATGCCGAGTATTTTAAGATATACAATTACGAGGACGGAATCGTACTTCTTGAAATAGACACAACTAAGGATACGGCAAATGACCCGGATAAGGCTGATGAAAAGACTGATGATAAGTCAACAAAGTCAGATGTTTCAGACAGCAAGAGTACAAAGGATAAAAATGACAAAAAGGATGAGGTCATCCTTGAGGATGAAATAGAACAGCAGGAGAGCAGCGGTCAGGTTACAAGTGAGGATACAGCAAAGCTCTATAAAGAGAATGTTGTGAAATATCTTATCGTACCTGAGGATGCAGATATCCCGGTAGGTCTTGACAAGGATATGATAGTTATCCGAAGACAGGAGAATGAGGATTTCTCAGCTTTTGTTTCATCTATGGAAGCGCTTGGCTTTATGAATGAGCTTGATTCACTGGATGTTGTATCCGCACTTGGGCTTACAAAGGCTGAGGTTTCAAAGGATAAGGAGCTTTCAGGAAAGCTGAACATCACGGAAACAGAAACTACTAAGACATCCGCAAAGAAGAGCAAAACAACATCAAAATCAAAGACTGCAGCAAAGAGCACGGCTGTTGATAAAACGTCTGAAGATGTGGTATATACTGCAGGAAGCCAGAATGAACCGGATTATAAGCAGATCGTTAGATCAAAGGTCGATCTTACAATCCTTGGAAGTGATATACTGCCTAAGGAGAATGAAGATGACAAGGCTTCAGATAAATCAGCAAATGCATCTGACAGCAGTAAGAAAGACAGCTCGTCAGATGATATTATAACAGCGGATGAGCAAAATGAGATCTACAATGATGTTACCGAAAAGATGGCTACACTCGGAATACCGGCAATAATCGACAGATCATCAGATGAAAAGAGCGAGATTGCCAAATATGAATGGATAAAAGTATATGGTGCTATTTTCGGAAAGAGCGATGAAGCACAGAAGCTCTATGATGAAAAAGCAAAAGCTATCGAGGAAAAGGGAGCAGCAGATGAAAAAAATACTAAATAAAAATATGAAAAAGCTTGCGGCTGCTCTTGCAGCAGCAGGAATGCTGTTTAGCGGATGCCAGAGTGCAGCAGTAAGTACAAGCAGCAGCTTAAATACACAGAGCAGCATTGATGAGAGCAGTACATCCTCTGTCAGTGATGAAGGAGAAGCTGTAAGTAAGAACTCGCAGGATAGTACAAAGGCTTCTGATAATGAGCTTGTAAATGATGCAGATGCGCCTAAGATCGAAGGCCTTACCTATAAGGGCAGCATGTCGCTTCAATATGCAGAGAAATTCAAGGTTCACTATTATAATGATGATTATAAACTGATAGAGGTTGTAGATGATGCAAGCTATCTTATAGTACCTGAGGGAGCCGAGGCTCCCGAGGGACTTGATGAGGACATACAGGTGCTTTACCAGCCGCTTGAAAATATTTATCTTGCGGCAACATCTGCAATGGCTCTCTTTGATTCGATCGACGGCCTTGGAAGCATAAGCTTTTCGGGAACAAAGGCAGATGGCTGGTATGTTGATGCGGCAAAGGAAGCAATGGAAAACGGAGATATCGAATATGCCGGAAAATACAGTGAGCCGGATTATGAGATGCTTCTTGATAATAACTGTGATGTGGCAATTGAATCAACAATGATACTTCATACACCTAAGGTTCAGGAAATGCTTGAGACGCTTGGAATACCGGTATTTATCGACAGATCAAGCTATGAAAGTAATCCTCTTGGAAGAACTGAGTGGGTTAAGGCATATGCAGCCATGCTCAATAAAGAGGATGAGGCCGAAAAATTCTTCGAAACTAAAAGCAGTGTAATGGATGAGGCCGAAAATTATGAGAAAACCGACTTGAAAGTGGCATTTTTCTATGTTGATTCTACAGGAACTGTTGTTGTCAGAAGAGATACTGATTATATACCTAAGATGATCGAAATTGCCGGAGCTGATTATGTATATGATGATACGCTGGAAAGCACTGAAGGCTCAGTCAATGTCAATATATCAATGGAGCAGTTTTACAATATTGCAATTGATGCAGATTATCTTATATATAATGCTTCTATAGATACACAGCCTAATAGTATAGATGATCTTTTAGCTAAGAGTGAGCTGTTTGCTGATTTTAAGGCTGTAAAGAATGGCAACGTTTATACAACAGGAAAGAGCTTTTATCAGGCTACTGACAGGATTACTGATTTTATTACAGATGTGCATGCCATGCTTACAGGAGATGACAGCACTCTTAGCTTTATAAACAAAGTACCGTCAGGGTCGAATTGATCAACAAAGCCCGTCAGAAAAGAGGTAGTGATGCAAAATATATCTTTTAAAAGCGACATAAAAAGACGAAGCCGTTTTGTACTTGTATTTGTCATACTCGCAGCAGCTTTTTTGACTATTGCCGTTTTAAATATAAATACAGGAAATGTCAGCATTTCCATAAAGGATATATTTAAGATAATATTTCTAAGGGACGGAAGCTTTAAGGAATACAGTATAATTTGGAAAATAAGACTGCCGCGTATTATAATGGCAGCATTGCTGGGCGGGGCTTTGTCCCTGTCCGGTTTCCTTTTACAGACATTTTTTGAAAACCCTATTGCAGGCCCGTTTGTGCTCGGAATATCCTCAGGTGCGAAAATGGTAGTTGCTTTTACAATGATATGGTTCTTAAAGCTGACTATGCAGGTTTCGTCATGGACACTTATCATTGCGGCATTTATCGGATCTATGATCTCAATAGGGTTTATTTTGCTTTTTTCGCGCAAAATAAAAAACATGGCGATCCTCCTCGTTGCGGGGATCATGATAGGATATATCTGTTCGGCTATAACGGATTTTGCGGTGACATTTGCAGAGGATTCGGATATAGTAAATCTGCATGGATGGTCACAGGGAAGCTTTTCCGGTATGAGCTGGGCAAATGTCAAGATAGCAGTAATAGTTATAGCAGTGGCCTTTGTTCTTGTCTTTCTTTTGGCTAAGCCGATAGGGGCTTATCAGCTTGGAGAGGATTATGCAAGAAGCATGGGCGTAAATATTAAGCGTTTCAGAGTGCTTTTGATCATATTGTCGAGCGTTTTGTCGGCGACGGTAACGGCATTTGCGGGACCTATCTCATTTGTAGGAATAGCTGTTCCGTTTCTTATAAAAAGAGCACTCAATACATCGAAGCCGATAATCGTAATACCTGCGGCATTTCTTGCAGGTGCTGTATTTTGCATGGGCTGTGACCTTATCGCACGTATGGCCTTTGCTCCTACAGAATTAAATATAAGCACGGTGACTTCTATATTCGGAGCACCGGTCGTTATATTTATGATGCTGAAAAGAAAGAGAGGTTGAGAATATGCAGGGATATCTTCAGCTTAAAAATCTTTCGGTTGGATATAACGGGAAAAGCGTTGTTTCGAATATTGATATAGATATAAAAAAAGGAGAGATCATCGCTCTTATAGGACCGAATGGTGCAGGAAAGTCAACGCTTTTAAAGACTTTATCAAGAGGACTTGATATCATAAATGGCGATATCATATTAGAAAATAAGAGCCTTAAGGAATATTCCTATGAAGAGCTTTCAAAGAAAATGACGGTTATCTTAACGGAAAGGATCCGCCCGGAACTTATGACCTGCAAGGATATCGTAGCTACCGGGAGATATCCTTATACAGGAAGGCTCGGACTGCTCAAAAAAGATGACGAAGAAAAGATCTATGATGCCTTAAGTGCTGTCGGAGGACTTGATCTGGCAGATAAGGATTTTAATAATATAAGTGACGGACAAAGACAGAGGATATTGCTTGCAAGAGCTATCGCTCAGGAGCCGCAGATAATACTTTTGGATGAACCGACATCATATCTTGATATCAGATACAAGCTGGAGCTTTTGTCTATTCTTATCAAAATGGCAAAAAAGAATAACATTACTGTTATCACATCACTTCATGAAATTGATCTGGCGCAGAAGATCGCAGACAGGGTCATAACGATAGGCGATAACGATACAGTAGAAGTAGGAACTCCTGATAATATTTTTGAAGAAGATAAGATAAAAAATCTATATCATATAGATAATGGCTCTTATGATACGGTATTCGGAAGCATAGAGATGCAGAAGCCTTCAGGTGATGAGCCTAAGTTTTTTGTAATAGCAGGTGGGGGAGAGGGATATTCTGTTTTCAGAAAGCTTCAAAGGGAAGATATCCCGTTTGCTGCAGGCATCTTAAATGAAAATGATGTGGATTATGCGATAGCTAAGCATTTGGCGGCATATATAGTATCAGAAAAGCCGTTTTGCGAGATAAGCAGCAGGAGCATTGATGAAGCAAAGCAGATAATAGATAGATGCAGCAGTGTGATATGCACGCTTAAAACCATCGGTGGCACAAATAAGAGGATTGCCGAGCTTATAGAATATGCAGAAAAAGAGGGTAAGCTATGTCAAAGGTGATAATGGTCCAGGGAACTATGTCAAATGCAGGCAAAAGCCTGATAGCAGCCGGACTGTGCAGGATATTCAGGCAGGACGGATACACAGTTGCACCGTTTAAATCCCAAAATATGGCACTTAATTCATATATAACGGCAGACGGCCTGGAGATGGGAAGAGCACAGGTCATGCAGGCTGAAGCAGCAGGCATAGAGCCTGATGTATGTATGAATCCGATACTCCTAAAACCGGTCAATAATACAGGATCTCAGGTGATCGTAAACGGTGAAGTGCTTGGAAATATGCGTGCAAGAGAGTATTTTGCATACAAGAAGCAGCTCATCCCGGATATAAAAAAGGCATTTAAAAAACTTGAGGAAAAGGCAGATATAATAGTTGTAGAAGGAGCCGGAAGCCCTGCAGAGATCAATCTGAAAACTGATGACATAGTAAATATGGGACTTGCAAAAATGCTGAATGCTCCGGTTCTTATTGTAGGCGATATTGACAGAGGCGGCGTATTTGCACAGCTTTTGGGAACGCTTATGCTTCTTGAAGAGGATGAAAGAGAGCTTGTAAAGGGGCTTATCATAAACAAATTCAGAGGTGACAAGACGATACTCGATCCCGGAATAGATATGCTTTACAAAAAAGCCAATATACCGATAGCAGGAGTAATGCCATATATAAAGCTTCAGCTGGAGGATGAGGACAGCTTAACCGACAGATTCGAGGATAAGGATAGAGGGCTTATAGATATAGCTGTTATAAGATATCCGAGGATTTCAAATTTTACGGATTTTAATGCCTTTGAACAGATAGAAGGAGTTTCGGTAAGATATGTCGACAGTATAAATAAGCTTGAAAATCCGGATATGATAATACTTCCCGGAAGTAAAAATACGATGGGTGATCTGAAATGGTTAAGGCAGACAGGAATAGAAGCCATGATAAAGAAGCTGTCAAATGAAATCCCGGTATTCGGGATATGCGGAGGCTTTCAGATGCTTGGACGGAGCATATCCGATCCGGAAAAAGTAGAGGAAGGCGGAAGCATAAGAGGCATGGAGCTTCTTGATATCAGCACAACTCTTCTTGAAAACAAGACCAGAAAACAGGTTCACGGATATATAAACAAGCTGACAGGCATTTTTGAAGGACTTACGGGAGCCGAATATGAAGGCTATGAAATCCATATGGGCATCAGTACAGAAAAAAAGGAAGTATTAAATACAGCGGTCATCCAGAAGCAAAATGTATATGGCAGCTATATACATTCTATATTTGATAAGGCAGATATCTCAGGAAATATAATAAAGGCATTGGCTAAGAAAAAGGGAATATCAATAGGCCTTGACTCCGTACTTGATTATTCACAGATAAAGGAAAGAGAATTTGACTATCTTGCTAAGACAATGCGTGAATATATGGATATGGATTACATTTACAGCATATTAAGGGAAGCAGCAATTTAAAATGGAAGAGATTATACATATAGATGATTTTCTATCAGGCAAAATAAAAATAGAAAAGCCGGATCCGTATATATATGAAAAAATCCGAAAAAATTGGGACAAAGTAGCAAAGCCTATAGACTCTCTCGGGAAATTTGAGGATATCACGGCAAGGATAGGATCTATCCATAGGGATGAAGCCATTGATATATCAAAAAAAGCAGTCGCAGCTATGTGCGCAGATAATGGAATAGTTGATGAAGGTGTCAGCCAGACAGGCAGGGAAGTAACGCTTGCAGTAGCAAAAGCCATGGCTAAGAAAACATCATCTGTCTGCAAAATGGCAGACAGAGCCGGGATAGATGTATTTCCTATAGATATAGGGATCGCATCGGACGAGACTGTAAACGGACTTATAAATAAAAAGATAAAAAAAGGCACCTGCAATTTTGCAAAAGAGCCGGCTATGACGATCAAGGATGCAAAAAAGGCAATAGATACGGGAATAGAAATCTCGATAAAGCTTAAAAAGATGGGCTATAGGCTTATCTGTACCGGTGAGATGGGCATAGGAAATACCACAACGAGTGCAGCAGTTATTGCATCGCTTTTAAAAAAACCGGCAGATATAATTGCAGGACGAGGCTCGGGCCTTTGCAGCGAGGGCTTCAAACGAAAGCGTACAGTCATAAGAAATGCAATAGATAAATATGATCTGTACAATGTAGGTCCGATAGAGGTTGTCGCATGTGCAGGAGGCTTTGACATTGCCGCGCTTGCAGGACTTATAATAGGCGCCGCATATTGCAAAATACCTATAATACTTGATGGAGTCATAAGCCTTGCGGCTGCGCTTACAGCAGTAAGGCTTATACCTGTTACAGGAGATTATCTTATTGCTTCGCATATAAGCAGGGAGCCTGCGGCAGGGCTTGTATTAAAGGAACTTAAGCTTCTATCTGTAATAGATGCAGATATGGCACTTGGGGAAGGAACAGGCGCAGTAATGATGTGTGTACTTATAGATACTGCACTGACACTTTACAATACACAGCTTACATTTGATGATATAAATATAGAGCCGTATTCAAGATTTGAAGAGGAAGATGGATGATACTTGTAATGGGAGGCAGCGGAAGCGGAAAGTCGGAATATGCCGAAAACCTGCTCTCTGATATAAGAGAAAATAAATTTTATATAGCTGCAATGAAGCCATTCGGAAAAGAAGGACTTGAAAGGATTGAGAAGCATAAAATTCTGCGTGCAGGAAAATTCTTTACAACGCTTGAGTGTCCTGCAGATATAGAAAAAAGCCTAAAATCCATGAACAAAGATTCATCGGCTCTTATTGAATGTATTTCTAATCTTGCCGCAAATGAGATGTTTAAGGATGGGAATGAAATACAAAAAGATGTCGTGGCTGAAAAAATTTTAAATGGCATAGAAAAGATAGACAGAAAGATTTCAAGGCTTGTAATCGTAACAAATAATGTTTACGAGGACGGGATATCATATGATGAAACAACGAGAGCTTATATGCATGCTCTTGCGGATATAAATATCAAGCTTGCTTCAAAGGCAGAAATGGTAATAGAGGTAGTAGCAGGGATACCTGTCATAATTTCTAAAGGAGAGACTTTAAAAGAAAATAAATGACTATATTAAAGGCTTTATGCATTTCATTTTCAATATATTCAAGAGTTCCTGTTCCGATATTTGAATGGAAGGAAGATGAGCTCAAATATCATTTACTCTTTTTTCCGTGGATCGGAGCCGTTATCGGAGCAGTGATAATGCTGTGGACATGGATATCAGAGCTGCTTCCTATAGGACAGATTGCATTTGTGCTTATTGCGACAGCGATACCTATTCTTATAACAGGCGGCTTTCATATAGATGGCTTTATGGATACGATGGACGCCTTAAAATCATATAAACCAAAGAAGGAAAAGCTTGAAATACTAAAGGATCCGCATATAGGGGCTTTTTCGGTTATAATGCTTGCGGCTGCGGGACTTATATTTGCCGCAGCGATATCGATGATAGGAAAAGAGCTTATGCCATGCTTTATAGGGTGCTTTTTCTTATCGAGAGATTTAAGCGCGATCGCAGTAATCCTGTTTCCGTCTGCAAAAAAAGACGGAATGCTTTCGGAATTCAGCAGGACAGCAAATTCGAAAGTTCGAAATACATTGCTGGCAGTGCTTTTTGCGGAGCTTGCAGCATGTGTGTTTTATTTGCTTATGATGAATGTAAAAACCGGGCTTCTGCTTACAGCGGCATCTGTTCTTACACTTTTATATTACAGATATAAAAGTATGAAGGAATTTGGAGGAACGACAGGAGATACGGCAGGATATTTTGTTGTTATATGTGAAATAGTATGTGCCATATGCACAGCAGCAGGTACTATTTTGTTTTGATGTTTTTTTAAGAATTACGGGAAACGAAGATGATAATGATAATAGGCGGAATATCGCAGGGTAAAAGAGCTTATGCAAATGAGCATTATATAGATGCCGATAAGCATATATTTTACTTAAATGAATTTTTAAGAAAGCAATTTGAGGACGGAGCAGATACAGATATGCTGCTTGAAAAAATGCTTAAAGCAGATCAGGAACTGATAATCATAACAGATGAGATCGGAAGCGGAATTGTTCCAATAGAGAAAAAAGAAAGAGAATTCAGGGATTTTGTAGGAAAGATCCAGGTACAGCTTGCAAAGAAAGCAGATGAGGTCATCAGAGTAATATGCGGGATAGGAATGAAAATAAAATAATACTTACACTTATCAGGCATGGGAAGACCGCTGCAAATCATGAAGCAAGATATATAGGAAGTACGGATGAGGGCTTAAGTGATGATGCAGAAAAAGAGCTTGAAGCACTCAGAGGCAGGTTTAAAGCGCAGGATATGATATTTTCAAGTCCGATGAAAAGATGTCTTCAAAGTACGCATATCATATTTAACGAGACAGATCCTGTAGTAATAAACGAGCTTAAGGAAATGAACTTCGGTGATTTTGAATATAAAAATTACAAGGAGCTAAAGGATGATATGAGATATCAGGCATGGATCGATGGCGGCGGAACAGGAAGATTTCCAAACGGTGAAAGTAGAGATGAATTCATAGAAAGAACTATGAAAGGCTTTTACATGCTTATAAGTATGGCAAGGACTAAAGGAGCACATAATATTGCTGCGGTTGTTCACGGTGGAACGATAATGGCTATATTGAGTACAATTACACCAAAAGATTATTTTGAATTCAGATGTGAGTGTGCCCATGGATATACAATAGAGCTTTTGATAAATGCTTCGAATATAGAAGCCGGAGATTTACAGGAATTTTGACAAGAACACAGAGAATAAAATGAAATATCATTTAATTGCATTTATAATAGGAATAGCTTTGGACTGCATATTAGGAGATCCGCACAGTCTCCCGCATCCTATAAGATTGATAGGAAAATTGATCTCAATATTTGATAATAGCCTTAACTGCAGTGATAACAAAAAGGCATTATATAGAGGAGTGATCACGGCTGTAATGGTGACTCTTATAACAGGATTTGCGGTATTTGTATGCCTTTTTGTTTCGTATAAGCTGAATAAAATAGCGGGAATGATCGTTGAAGCAGTTTTTACATATTATATCCTTGCGGCAAGATCTCTATATGACGAAAGCATGTGTGTATACAGACATCTTGTAGTCGGCGATATTGAAGGGGCAAGAAGTGCTGTATCGATGATAGTAGGAAGAGACACCAAGAGCCTTACGGCAGAAGGGATAACAAAGGCAGCTGTTGAAACAGTCGCAGAAAATACCTCTGACGGAGTTATTGCTCCTATGATATATACGGCAATAGGCGGGCCTGTGCTCGGATTTATATACAAAGCTATCAATACAATGGATT
Source organism: bacterium (assembly GCA_963660835.1). GTDB lineage: Bacteria > Bacillota > Clostridia > Lachnospirales > Lachnospiraceae > Alectryocaccobium. The sequence goes on along the minus strand of CAVLAA010000001.1, from coordinate 88,320 downwards.
CGATGCTCGGATATAAAAATGAAAAGTATTTATATTTCGGAAGAGCAGCGGCATTGACAGATGATGCTGTAAATTTTATCCCATCGAGGCTTAGTGCATATTTTATGATGACAGGCTGTCTGTTTCTTGGAAATGATTTTGATATAAGAAAAGCCTGTATGATACATAAAAGAGATGCAGGAAAGCATGCCAGCCCTAATTCGGCGCAGACAGAAAGTACATGTGCCGGAGCACTTGGGATAAGGCTTGCGGGTGATGCAAGCTATTTCGGAAAGATAGTAAAAAAGCCATTTATCGGAGATGATATAAGGGCAATTGAACCAAAGGATATAATAAGAGCCAACAGACTTATGTATGCGGCAGCATTTATATGTGCGGCAGTGGCTGTGGTTATCATGCTTGTGGTATCAGTCAGATTATAAAATGATAAACAGGGAGATAAAAATGCACGGAGGAGATATATACAGCAATGATATAGAGCGTGATTTTTCTGTAAATATAAACCCTCTGGGTGTGCCTGCAGATGTAAAAGAAGCGATAATAAAAAGCATAGAATTATCTGACAGATATCCTGACATAAAAGCTTATGAGCTTAAGAAAAAGCTTGCAGGGCACTTTATGACAGATATCACATCGATAGCAGTAGGAAACGGTGCATCGGAGCTTTTGATGGCGCTCATGCATGCGATAAAACCCCAAAAGGTTTTGCTTACAGCACCGTCATTTACAGGATATGAGCATGCAGCAAATGCGATAAAAGCAGAATGTGTATATTATGAAATGTCGGCAAAAGCAGGATTTTCGATTACAGAGGATATCCTTGATATGCTTACAGAGGATATCGATATGCTCATATTTACTAATCCTAATAATCCGACAGGAAGGCTTATAGTGCCTGAGCTGTTGGAAGCTATTATAAGAAAAGCAGAAGAAAATAAGATAATAACTGTTTTGGATGAGTGCTTTATAGCACTTAGCAGCAGTGAAGAAAACAGTCTTGCATACCGCATAGCAGAATACAAGAGCCTTATAGTTCTTAGGGCATTTACAAAGAGCTTTGCAATACCTGCGATACGCTTGGGCTATGCCATTTCCGATAAGGCTAACATAGACTTGATAGAAGAGCAGCTTCCGGAGTGGAATGTTTCGATTCAGGCTCAGATGGCAGGAATTGCCGCACTTGAAAATACAGCTTATCTTAAGGATGCGGCAGAGCTTATAAAAGAAGAAAAAGAATATTTAGAGATAAATTTAAAGCGTTTAGGTTTTGAGATAACTAGATCAGATACATGCTTTATGCTGATAAGGCATAAGAGAAAAAATGATATTTACAAAAAATTGCTTAAAAATAAGATCCTTATAAGGAACTGCAGCGATTACAGAGGATTAGATGACAGCTATCTTAGGATAGCGATAAAGAAGCATGCTGAAAATGAAAGGCTTATCTGTGCATTGGATAAGATTTTGGATAAATGAATTATGAAGGATATTGAATTTGTAAAGCCTAAGGATATAGAGGCACGAAGCTTTGAGATAATAGCGGATGAATTAAGAAAAATGCATATTGAGCTTCCAAAGGATCAGGATATGGTCACAAGGCGTGCTATACATACAAGTGCTGATTTTGATTATGCATCGACACTCAAATATTCGAAAAATGCAGTAGCAATAGCAAAAAATATGATAAAAAACGGAGCGGATATCGTAACAGATACCAATATGGCGCTTACTGGCATAAACAAAAGGATATTGGCTGAATTTAAAGGAGAAGTGCATTGCTTTATGGCTGATGAGGATGTGGCAAAAGAGGCCGCAGAAAGAGGAGTCACAAGAGCAGCCGTCAGCATGGAAAGAGCATCCCTTATCAATAAGGATGTTATATTTGCGATAGGAAATGCACCGACAGCACTTATCAGCCTTTATGAGCTTATGGAAAAGGGGATATTTACACCGAAATTTGTGATCGGTGTGCCTGTAGGCTTCGTAAATGTTGAGGCATCAAAGGAGCTCTTTTTGGAATCTGATGTGCCATATATCATAAATAAGGGACGCAAGGGCGGGAGCAATGTAGCGGCTGCGATATGCAATGCTCTCTTATATGAGCTTCGCAAGGAATGCCTATGAAGTACGGATTTACGACAGGAAGCTGTGCAGCGGCGGCTTCGAAGGCGGCAGCATATATGTTGCTTTTGGGTACGGATAAAAATGAAATACAGATAGAAACACCAAAGGGGATAACTTATAATGCCGGGATCCTTGATATAAAAAAAGAAAAAAGTACTGTTTCATGTGCTGTAAAAAAATACAGCGGAGATGATCCGGACATTACAAATGGTATACTGATCTATTCTAAGATTTCAATAGATGAAGTATATGATATCAACAGTCCGGCAGTTGTTGACATTGACGGCGGAAAAGGTGTCGGAAGAGTTACGATGGCAGGCCTCGATCAGCCTGTAGGGAATGCCGCAATAAATCATGTTCCAAGAGAGATGATAACAAAAGAGGTTTTGGAGGTATGCTCTCTTGCAGATTTTCATGGACGGTTAAGTATTGTTATCATGGCAGAAGGCGGCGAAGAGATCGCAAAGAATACATTTAATCCAAGGCTTGGAATAGTCGGAGGGATTTCTATCATAGGAACAAGCGGGATCGTAGAGCCGATGAGCTCAAAAGCACTTCTTGATACGATAAGGCTTGAGCTTAGTCAAAAAAGGACACAGGGCTTTAGGTGTGCAGCTGTATCTCCCGGAAATTACGGTATAGATTTTATGAAGGAAGCCTATGGATATGACCTTGATAAAAGCACAAAATGCAGCAATTTTATCGGAGAAACCATAGATATGGCAGCAGAGCTTGGCTTTGAGGCAGTCCTTCTTACCGGAAATATAGGAAAGCTTGTAAAGGTAGCCGGCGGTATAATGAATACACATTCAAGACAGGCCGACTGCAGAATGGAGATCATGGCATCATCCGCTCTTAGAGCAGGCATGGATAAAGAAGATGTCCTCAAGATACTTGACTGCATTGTCACAGATGAAGCTCTGGAAATAATAAAAAGAGCAGGCAGTCTTGAAAAAACAATGGATTTATTGCTTGAAAAGGCATTTTTTTATTTGAACAAGAGAGCAGCAGGTAAAATAGATGTGGAATGTATCATATATTCCAACAAATTCGGAGAGCTCGCCAAGAGCAAAGGAGCAGACAAATGGTTGATTTCGTTGGTGCAGGATCAGGAGCAAAGGATCTGATAACAGTAAGAGGAGCAAAGCTTCTAACGGAAGCGGATGTTATCATATATGCCGGATCTCTTGTGAATCCTGAGCTTCTTGAGTATGCAAAGGAAGATTGTGAGATTTACAACAGTGCGGCTATGACACTTGAGGAGGTTATAGACGTGATCAAAGAGGCGGCTTCAGAAAATAAAAAAATAGTCAGGCTGCATACAGGAGATGCCAGCATATACGGTGCGATAAGAGAGCAGATGGATATCCTTGACGAGCTGAAAATAGAATACAGAGTATGTCCGGGTGTGAGTGCGGCATTTGGAGCTGCATCTTCTCTTAATATCGAATATACACTTCCTGAGGTTTCACAGTCGCTTATCATAACAAGGATGGAAGGAATGACAGGAGTTCCAAAAGGTGAGTCGATCGAAAGCTTTGCCGCACACAAGGCATCCATGGCAATATATTTAAGCACAGGCATGATAGGAGAGCTTGCAAAAAGGCTTATAAAGGGAGGATATTCAAAGGATACTCCGGCGGCTTTGGTTTATAAGGCAACATGGCCGGATGAAAAGGCATTTGTCTGTACTATAGGAGAGCTTGAGGAGACTGCAGTCAAAAATAATATAAAGAAAACTGCGATAATACTTGTCGGAGATGCAATAGCACACAGAAATTATGACAGATCAAGGCTTTATGCCGAGGATTTTTCGACAGAATTCAGAAAGGCAAAAGTACAGAAAAAATGAGCCTGGCAATTATTTGTTTTACAAAATTCGGATACAGCAGGATGAATGAGCTCTCTGACAGGCTAAGTGATATCAAAACAATAAAAAGCTGCAAAGGAAGCAGCTTTCATGATGAGTCAGTGAACATGGATCTGACATCGTGGGCGCTTGAAAATTTTAAATGCGGAAATGACCTTTTATTTATAGGTGCTGCAGGAATTGCAGTGCGTGCGGTAGCGCCTATCATAGATAATAAGCTTTCTGACAGGGCTGTTATAGTAATGGATGATGAAGCAAGATATGTGATCCCACTGTTGTCAGGTCATGTAGGCGGTGCAAATGAGCTTGCCGTAAAAATAGCTGCCTGCATGGATGCGGAGGCAGTTATAACGACATCGACAGATATACATGATAAATTTGCAGTAGACATATTTGCAAAAATGAATCATCTCTATATAAAAAATAAGGACGGGATAGCAAAGGTTTCCGCAAAGGTATTAAGAGGTGAAGTTCCTGTGATCGTTTATTCAGATGAATGGAAAATGCCTGATACATTGAGACCTTATAAGGATGTACAGTTTATAAACAAGGAAAGCTGTCAAAGGGATAGAGCCGATGTATGGATAGGAACAGAAGAACCTCATATAGATGCAGCACTTTGGCTTATCCCAAGGGATATAGTTTTAGGGATCGGCTGTAAGAAAAATACAGAACCCGGCAAGCTCAAGGATTTTATAGAAGCCTTGATCAGAGAATATAATATAGATGAAAACCGAATAAGGGCGATTGCATCTATCGATATCAAAAAAGATGAAGAATGTTTAAACAGACTTGCCGCAGACAAGAAATGTGGCTTTATTACATTTTCGGCAGAGAGGTTAAACAGCATCCCCGGAGAATTTACAAAAAGTGCATATGTAAGGCAGATCACAGGGACAGATAATGTCTGTGAGAGAGCAGCGGCAGCCTGTGCAGACGGAAGATGCGAATTTATATTACGGAAAACAGCAAGAGACGGAATGACGGCAGCTATTGTAAGGCTGTTCTGAATAATAGAAAGAGGAAACCTATTGAGTAAAATATATGTAGTGGGCATGGGACCGGGAAATGAGCAGCAGATGACTCTTGAAGCGCAAAAAGCGCTTGAGGAATCTGATGTAATAATAGGATATACGGTTTATCTTGAATTGCTTCCGGAAAGATTCAAAGAGAAAAAGCTTTTATCAACACCTATGAGGCGTGAGGAGGAAAGATGCAGGCTTTGCTTCACGGAGGCTCAAAAAGGAAATATTGTTTCGATGATATGCAGCGGCGATGCCGGAGTATATGGAATGGCATCACTTATGTATGAACTGCAGCAGGAATTTGATGATACGGAGCTTGTCGTAATTCCTGGGATAACAGCAGCTTTAAGCGGTGCGGCACTTCTGGGAGCACCGATAAATCACGATTTTTGCGTGATAAGCTTAAGTGATCTTTTAACGCCTTGGGAAAAGATCGAGAAAAGGCTTATGCATGCTGCAATGGGCGATCTTGCGATCGTGCTTTATAATCCGTCAAGCAGACACAGGCCTGAGCATCTGAAAAGAGCATGCGATATATTGCTTAGATATATAGAAGGAGACAGGTGCTGCGGTATAGTAGAAAACATAGGAAGAAAAGATACAGGCATAAGTCTTTGCACGCTTAATGAGCTTAGAAACACAGAGGTAAATATGTTTACAACTGTATTTATCGGAAATGAGACAACAGAGGATCTTGGCGGCAAAATGGTAACAAAAAGGGGCTACAGGGCTGAGGTAAATAAGTAAATGGCAGAAATACTTGTATTTGGCGGAACAACTGAAGGAAGACGGTTCTCGGAATGGCTGAGCAAGAGAAAAACAGAGCATATATTAAGCGTTGCCACGGATTACGGAAAAGAGGTACTTACCGAAAATAAATATATGCATGTGCAGTGCGGTCGTATGGATACGTCTGAGATTGAGCACTTCATTGCTGAAAATAAGATAAAGGCTGTTGTTGACGCGACACATCCGTTTGCAAGTGAAGCTACAGCAAATATAAAGGCTGCATCAGATTTTTGCGGTGTTATGTATCTGCGCCTTGACAGAAATAAAAGCTTTGAAGAGAAAAGCATATCAGAAGATCAAGATGATAACAGCTATTTTAAAGATACAGCAGAGTGTGCAAATGCATTAAGAAAAACAACAGGGAATATACTTCTTACGACAGGAAGCAAAGAATTGTCGGCTTTTTGCATAGATGAGTTAAGGGACAGACTGTATGTAAGAGTGCTTCCTGCAGGTGCCAGTCTTGAGATCTGTGAAAAGAATAATATAGCACATTCAAATATCATAGCCATGCAGGGGCCATTTTCTAAGGAACTTAATATGGCTCTTATAAAGGAATTTGATATAAGGATCATGGTTACAAAGGCCAGTGGAAGACGCGGCGGATTTTATGAAAAAGAAGCAGCTGCAAGGGGGCTTGGAATACAGCTTTTTGTTATCGGACAGCCTGATAATTCCAAAGGAATGAGCTTTAATGAAGTCTGCGAAAGTCTGTCAGATTTTATAAAGGAAAGAACCATAAAAATAAGCCTGATAGGAAAAGGTATGGGAAGCAGAAACTCAATGACAATTGATGCGGCAAGGGCGCTTGAGTCGTCAGAGCTTGTTTTTGGAGCCAAAAGACTTATCTGCGACATATCGGATAAGGAGGCCTATCCATATTATCTGGGAAGAGACATCATCCCGGTAATAAAGGAAAGACAAACGGATGCCGCGGTGCTTTTTTCCGGAGATACGGGTTTTTACAGCGGGACAGGAAAGCTTTACGAAGCACTGATGCAGGAAATAAAAAGCGAAGAAATAAATGCAGAGATAAAAATATATCCGGGGATTTCATCTATTGCAAGCCTTGCGGCACATTTTGCAGTTTCCTGGGAGGATGCAGTCATTTTCAGCGCGCATGGCAAGGGCGATGTACTGAAGTGGGGACATAAATTGATATCACGGATAAGAACTTCCAAAAAGGTATTTACGATTTTTTCGGGGATAGACGATGTAAGAATGCTCGGAGAGCTTATGGAAAATGACGGGCTTGATTACTGTGAGATTTTGCTCGGATATAAAATGTCATATGACGATGAAGAATATCTGCAAATTTATCCTAGAGATGTTAAAAATCTTGAAAAGGAAGGCTTATATGCGGCATTTATAATAAACAACAGGCATGAAGAGAAGTTACTTACATGCGGTCTGAGAGATGATGAGCTTACAAGAGGAAAGGCTCCTATGACAAAGGAGGAGGTAAGAGAGGTAAGCATATCAAAACTCGGGCTTAGGGAAAATTCAATTGTCTATGATATCGGAAGCGGCACAGGCTCTATCGCAGCAGAGATAGCAAGGCTTGATCCTTATACAGATGTATATGCAATAGAATGTAATGAGGATGCGCTATATTTAATAGAGCAAAATAAAGAAAGATATTCACTTGGGAATATTACTGTTATAAAGGGAATGGCACCTGATGCGATCAAGGAGCTTCCTGCGCCGACACATGCATTTATCGGAGGCAGCAAAGGAAGGCTTAAGGAGATAATAAGTGAGCTTTTATATAAAAATCCAAAGGTCCATATAGTGATAAATGCCATAAGCCTTGAAACCTTAAGAGTATTAACAGAAATAGACAAAGAATTCGATGCAGAGGATTTTGAAATAGTTTCTATGCAGGTTTCAAGAAGCAGGCGCATCGGAGGCTACAATATGATGCAGGGTGAAAATCCGATATGGATATGTTCTTTTAAGGGAAAATAAAATGAAAATACCGAGGATGATGATCGCGGCACCGTCAAGCGGAAGCGGAAAAACACTTATATCATGTGCGCTGCTTGGGGCATTTATAAATAAAAATATAAATATCAAGGCATTTAAATGCGGCCCTGACTATATTGACCCGATGTTTTTGAAAAGAGTTCAGGGCGTTCCTGCCGAAAATATCGATCTGTATCTGGCAGGCGAAAAAAACATGAAGGCTCTTTTTTGCGATGCCGTGAAAAATAGTCAAATGGCACTTATAGAAGGTGTTATGGGATTATATGACGGGCTTGGAGGTACAACAGATGAGGCATCGGCATATCATATCGCGACAGCAACAAAAACACCTGTTATTTTAGTAATTGATGCAGGAAAGGTCGGGATATCAGTAGCGGCACTCATACATGGCTTTTTGTCATATGACAGAGAACACTTGATACAGGGTGTTATTTTAAACAAGATAAGCGAAGGTTTTTACAAAAAATTAAAGCCTGTCATAGAGGAGAAGACAGGAACTAAAGTTCTTGGATATTTTCCAAAAAGACAGGAGCTTAGCTTTGACAGCAGACATCTCGGACTGAAGCTCCCAAGTGAAATAGAAAATATCAAGGAGCAGTTAACGTTTGCTGCGAAGCAGGCAGCAGAAAGCATAGAACTCGATGCTCTTTTAGCTATAGCAGATAAGGCAGATGAGCTCACATTAGAAGGCAAAAGCGGGTATGATGGGCTATACAAACCTCAAAATGAGGAGCTTACGATTGCAATAGCAAGAGATGATGCATTTTGCTTTTATTATGATGCAAATATAAGGATGCTTGAAAATGCAGGAGTAAAAATAAAATATTTTTCGCCTTTAAATGATAATGAGCTTCCCAAAGATGCAGATGGGTTCATCTTAGGAGGAGGATATCCGGAGCTCTTTTTGGATAAGCTTGAAGCAAATGTATCAATGAGAGAAAGCATAAGGGATGCGATAAATAAAAAGATGCCGTCTCTTGCAGAATGCGGCGGCTTTATGTATCTTCATAAGACAATAGAAAAAAGAAACATGGTTGGAGCAATAGATGCCGATATCTTTAAACAAAACAGGCTTATAAGATTCGGATATACGGAAATAGCTGAAAAGAAGCCAGTTTTTCTAAATAAAAATCAGATCATAAAAGCACATGAATTTCATTATTATGACAGCACAGACAACGGAGATTCATGTACGGCATTTAAGGCATCAAATAAAGAAAGCAGAGGCTGTATACATGAGGAAGCCTGGCATTTCTGGGGCTTTCCGCATTTATACTATCCATCTGCTGTCGAGTTTGTTCATCATTTTATAAATGAAATAATGAAATATCATGATTTAAAAATTAATTGAATTTATATAAGACTCTGAGAATTCTTTTATATCGGATAAAAGGATTTCCTTGGAGTTTTTTGCTGTATTTATAAAGCGTTCTCTAAGAGCATCCTGCTCAAGGGCAAATCGGACAGCGCCTTTAAGCGATGTATTCCCGACTGCAACGGCTTTATCTGCAAGCTCACTTGGGATAAGTCCTATACCGGCTGCCTTTGTGATATTTACATGCTTTCCGAAGCCGCCTGCAATATACAGCCTGTCAATATCCGAATATTTGGCTTTAAATTCCTTCAAAAGAATATCTATGCCGGCTTTTATCGCAGCCTTTGCAAGCTGAACCTCTCTGATATCATTTTGATTAAAATATATATCCTGGGTTATAGGAAAGCCGGTCTCGAAGTATTCATCAATCAAAAGACCTGTTTTGTCTATAATATCGGCATTTAAAAGCTCATAGACTGTTTCAAGAACACCGCTTCCGCAAAGCCCTTTCGGGGATTTGCCGTCAATCGTATTGTAAAGAGCAGTGTGTCCCTGGATTTTAACGGAGCGTATAGCACCGGGAACAGCGGCAGTTCCGCAGCTGATATTACCGCCTTCAAAGGCAGGGCCTGCAGCTGTACTGGCAGTAAGGATCTTGTGTTTATTTCCGATAGCCATTTCGCCGTTCGTGCCTATATCTATGAAAAGGCAGAGTTCATCGCTTATATCCATATCGCAGGCTATGATCCCGCTTACGATATCCGCACCGACATATACTCCGATGCCGGGAAGAAGAGTGAAATTTTCCTGAGTATGAAGAGAAATATCTACGGGAGTATAAGGATATACGCCAAGATTCCGGCAGGGATAGCCCAGAAGGATGTGTTGCATTGTGGTATTTCCGGAAATGATATATTGAACATTTGGAACTGCAGCCATAAGAGACAGCGTAAGATCCATTATGTCCTTCCTTGCAAGACGCATAAGCATAAAGCTGCCATTAGCAGAGGATGCATTGATGCGTGATACTACATCGGCACCGAAACGCTTTTGATGGTTCAGACATGAAGCAAGGCGGAGAACCTTTTTTGTATCCGGATCAACAAGTGCTGCGGCTATAGTAGTTGTACCAAGATCTATAGCTATGACAGGGTTCTGTGGAATGGATCTGGGTTCGCAGTCCGATATTTCGATGTCATTTTCAGCGACGATATCCTCGTCGAGTGCCTTCATGTAATCTGATATGCACATTCCTTTTGACGCAGTATGAAGGCAGGCAAGACGCCAGCCTTCATTTAATTCTGCTTCTGTAAAGAAATCATATTCTGTCTGGAATATCGGGATATCCTTTGGAGAGCTTATCTTAACACGGCATTTACCGCATTTTGCCAATCCAAAGCAATATGAGGCGACATTGCAGCCTATATTGTTCATATATTCAAGAATACTGATATCTGAAGTTTCATTTATAATAATTTCGTTTGTCATTTTATGATACGGAACTGTTATCCTCTGGGAGCTGGCTTTTAACCAGTTTTGTCTGTTCTTTTATATTGACGGTATCGGAGTCAGTCATTTTATCGATCTTTTTGTTTCTTATCATCTTTTCAAGGGCAGAAAGATCATAAGATAGATTTTTACGTGCTGCCTTATCCATTGTCTTTTTGTTTTCACGGATAAACATAGATGCCTTTGCGGCAGTATTTGCTGCTTCACTCAGCACATCAAGGCGCTCTCTTCTTATGCCGTCTGTGCTCTCGTATTCCTTAGCCTCATTTATAGCACGTTCGATATCTGCATCTGACATATTTGATGTTGTTGTTATAGTAATATCGTTTTGCCTGCCTGTACCAAGATCCTTGGCAGTAACCTTTACGATTCCGTTGGCATCTATATCAAATGTAACTTCTATCTGCGGAACACCGGCAGGAGCACGGCGTATGCCGTTCAGCTTGAACTTGCCAAGAAGCGTATTGTCTCTTGCAAAAGGTCGTTCACCCTGAAGAACCTTGATCTCAACGGATGTCTGATTGTTCATTGCTGTAGAAAAAACCTGACTGTATCTTGCAGGGATTGTTGAATTTCTTCCTATTAGCTTTGTAGCAACACCACCTACTGTTTCTATTGAAAGAGTCAATGGAGTAACATCCATAAGGATTATGCTTGAAGCTGTTCCCGGAAGTGTTTCACCACTCAGCTTTCCGCCTTGTACTGCAGCGCCCAGAGCAACACATTCATCCGGATTCAGATTTCTGGAGGGTTCCTTTCCTGTAAGCATACGAACTTTATCCTGTACAGCAGGAATACGGGTCGAGCCTCCGACAAGCAGTACCATGCCAAGCTCAGAGGTGCTTACATTTGCATCATTTAATACCTTTCTAACAGGATCTTCTGTTCGTGCAATAAGATCGCCTACAAGTTCATTGAATTTGGTTCGTGTGATCTCCATTTCAAGATGTATAGGCTCACCCTTAACGGTAGCTATAAAAGGAAGGTTTATGGCAGCTGTTGTCTGTGAGGAAAGAGTTTTCTTTGCATCCTCTGCAGCCTCTCTGATTCGCTGCATGGCAACAGGATCCTTTGATAGATTGATACGCTTTGTACGTTTATAATCATCAACTATATAATTTACAAGGCGCTCATCAAAATCATCACCGCCTAAGTGGTTGTCACCGGCAGTTGCAAGAACCTCGATCAGATTATCTCCGATCTCGATAAGGGATACGTCAAATGTTCCGCCGCCAAGATCATAGACCATTATTTTTTGTGCCTGTCCATGGTCAAGACCGTAGGCAAGAGCAGCTGAGGTTGGCTCATTTATGATTCGAAGGACATTGAGTCCGGCAATCTTTCCTGCATCCTTTGTAGCCTGGCGCTGTGCATCGTTGAAGTAAGCAGGTACAGTAATGACTGCCTTATCTACAATCTGTCCGAGATAGCTTTCAGCGTCCTTTTTGAGCTTTGCAAGTATCATTGCGGAGATTTCCTGCGGAGTATAGGCTTTTGAATCGATTTTGACACGATAGCTTGTGCCCATTTGACGCTTGATCGATGAAATAGTTCTGTCTACATTTGTGGCAGCTTGTCTTTTTGCGATATCTCCGACAAGGCGTTCGCCATCCTTTGAAAAGGCAACAATAGAAGGAGTGGTACGCATTCCTTCAGCATTTGCGATAACTACGGGATTGCCGCCCTCCATTACAGCAACACAGCTGTTGGTGGTTCCGAGATCTATTCCTATTACTTTGCTCATATTATCCCTCCCGGATCAGTAAAATGATCCACGTTGTCGTTCCTTGAATAAAACTACTTTATTTTGCTTTCTGGTTTCATTCATATCAATAAGTCTTTGGTTCGAACTCCCCCTGAACTGAAGAGATATGTCTTTTTTCTCTTGAATAAATGGTCCGTCAATAAGGACATCTGTAAGAGATAATATATCATTTGTATATTTATAACAAGGGTGACAATGACCTTTTATAAGAATTTCATAAATGTAGCCTGTATATACCCAGATTGTTTTATTTGGATAGGTTTCCTTGCATCTTTTCATAAGCAAAAAGACCTCTTCCTGGTTTTCAGGCTCAAATGGATCACCGCCGAGTATACTGAGACCGTCAACATAGTCAGGAGCTAAAAGGTCTATGATATAGTCGGAAGTCTCCTTAGTATATTTTGTTCCGTATGAAAAATCCCATGTCTCGCTCTGGAAGCATCCGGGACAATGATTACGGCATCCGGATACGAAAAGACTTATCCGGATGCCGATCCCGTTTGCTATATCACAGTTTTTGATTGCACCGTAATACATAATATTCTCCTTAAAGATGAAGCACTCTCTCTTTTATTTCCTGAGTTCTGCCCTGATTCCAGAATTGTGTGCCGATATATCCGCAGGTCCTTCTTGCGACATTCATCTTGTTTTGATCGCGGTTATGGCAGTTTGGACATTCCCAAATAAGCTTTCCGCTTTCGTCCTCGATGATCTGTATCTCACCGTCATAGCCGCATACCTGGCAGTAATCGCTCTTTGTATTGAGCTCAGCATACATGATATTGTTGTAAATAAACTGCATGACTTTTAGAACTGCATCAATGTTATTCTGCATGTCCGGAACCTCGACATAGCTTATGGCACCGCCGGGAGAGAGCTTCTGGAATTTGCTTTCAAGTGCAAGCTTTTTGAAGGCATCGAGCTGCTCTGTAACATGGACATGATAGGAGTTAGTTATATAATTTTTATCTGTAACGCCCTTGATTATACCAAAACGCTTCTGAAGGTTCTTTGCGAATTTGTATGTTGTGGATTCAAGCGGTGTACCATAAAGAGAGTAATCGATATGCTCTGCTTCCTTCCATTTTGCGCAGGCGTCATTGAGCTTCTGCATTACTTCAAGGCCAAAGGCTTCGCCTTCAGGCTCTGTAAGTTTTTTGTCTGTAACCTCGTATACACATTCCCAAAGTCCGGCATATCCAAGTGACAGAGTAGAATATCCGCCATACAGCAGCTTGTCAATGGTTTCGCCCTTCTTGAGTCTTGCAAGTGCACCATACTGCCAAAGGATCGGAGCTGCATCTGACAATGTTCCTTTAAGTCTTTCATGACGGCATCTTAGGGCTCTGTGGCAAAGCTCAAGGCGTTCATCTAGAACGTTCCAGAATTTCTCTTTGTTTTTCTCGGTAAGGCATGCTGTGCAGGCTGCATCTACAAGATTTATTGTAACAACACCCTGATTAAAGCGTCCGTAATATTTTGGCTTTCCGCTTTCATCTACATAAGGGGTAAGGAAGCTTCTGCAGCCCATGCAGGTATAGCAGTGTCCTTCGCCGTTTTTGTCGATTTTGAGCTGAAGCATTATCTTTTCTGAAATGTAATCAGGAACCATACGCTTTGCTGTGCATTTTGCAGCCATTTCCGTAAGATACCAGTAAGGAGCATCAGGTGTTATATTATCCTCCTCAAGCACGTATATGAGCTTTGGAAAGGCTGGTGTTACAAATACGCCGGATTCGTTTTTTACACCCTGATAGCGCTGATGAAGCACCTCTTCTATTATTACGGCAAGATCCTTTTTCTCACGTTCATTTCTTGCTTCATTCAGATACATGAAGAAGGTGATAAACGGAGCCTGTCCGTTAGTTGTCATAAGTGTTACGACCTGATATTGAAGTGTCTGGACACCTTTTTCGATTTCGCGGCGCAGACGCTTTTCAACGATGCTGTTGATCACATCATCTGATGGATGAACGTCCATTTCCTTGAGTTCACCGAGAACTTCCTTGTAGATCTTTTCTCTTGAAACCTGTACAAACGGAGCAAGATGCGTAAGCGAAATGCTTTGTCCGCCATACTGGCTGCTGGCAACCTGAGCTATTATCTGTGTTGCGATATTGCATGCTGTAGAAAAGCTGTGTGGCTTTTCGATAAGAGTTTCGCTGATAACAGTTCCGTTTTGAAGCATATCATCGAGATTTACAAGATCGCAGTTATGCATATGCTGAGCAAAATAGTCGGAATCATGAAAATGAATAATGCCATCATTGTCTGCTTCAACGATGTCTGTAGGAAGAAGCAGCCTTGTTGTAAGATCACGGCTTACTTCGCCGGCCATATAATCACGCTGAACACTGTTTACAGTAGGATTTTTGTTGGAATTTTCCTGCTTTACCTCTTCGTTGTTGCATTCAATAAGAGAAAGGATACGGTTATCGGTGCTGTTTGATTTACGTATAAGAGTTCTCTGAAAACGATAACGAACATATCTTCTTGCGATTTCGAAGGCACCGGTAGCCATAATCTGATTTTCGACCATATCCTGGATTTCTTCTACGGATACGGCACGGTTCATTTTTGTGCATTTATATTCAACGTATTCGGCGATATCTTTTATCTGTTCATCTGAAAGGTGAGTGCTTTCACATGCATTGCTTGCCTTGGTTATGGCATTGGCAATCTTAGTGACATCAAAGTCCATTTCTGAACCATTACGTTTTATTATCTTCATAGTGCAGTCCCCCAAAAACCAATTAAAGATGTTTATATTTAAAGCTTTTTAAAATGCCGCAGGTATCATATGAGCGTGCAAGGCTTATTATAGACTTTTACGCCCGGTAAAATCAGTTGCGTACGCAACAAAAAAATGATATTATACAAAATGTTGTGAGTATGCCGCCTGTGCACACATTATATGGTGTAAGCAAAATAAAAAATTAGTGATATTTTATCAAAATCAGGTTGAAAATATGGAAATTTCAGTCAAAAAAATAAAGGAAAATTTCACATGCAGAGAAGTGACATTTTCGCCGAAAAAGATAATAACAGATTCAAAGAATAATGACAATGAGGAATTTGGAGTAATCGTCGAGGGAACAGTACTCGTAGAAAGCATAGATGAAAATGGAATAAGAAGAGTATTGGATTTTTATACAGAGGGTGATTTTTTCTGGCAGAAAGCTATAAAAACAGCAGAAAATAAAGGCTATTATATGCACGCGCAAAAAAAATGCAGAGTATGGTTTCTTAAAAGAAATGAAAATACAGATGATGAATATATGAGTGATTTAATCATGCATATGAATCTTGAAATGCATACAAGACTGCTTTCGCATATAGATATCCTTGAACAGCATTCATTAAGAAAAAAGCTGACAGCCTTTATTAAATATTATATAGAAAGAAAAAAAAGAAATCCATTTACGTTGGCAATGGGCCTGACAGACTGTGCTGATTATATAGGTGCAGACCGAAGTGCTATGATGCGTGAGATAGGAAGTATGGAAAAGGACGGCATAATTGAACATAAGGGAAGGAATTTCAAGCTTATGTAAAAAATATTTTATATATTCATATTGCATTGATTTATGAGGGATATATGTTAGAATAAATGCGTTGGGCATTTAAAAGTAGAGCGAGAGACTGCTAAAAAAACATATTAAGGAAGGCATATTATTTTGAAATTCAGCAGTTTAAGAAAAACAAAGAGAATAGGAATTAAAGCAGCTGCAAGCATACTTGCGGCACTTATGACAGTATCGGCTCCTCTGGCTGTAGCCGCAGACGATCAGGAACAGGCGGTCACTATACAGGAGGAAACCGGTGAGCAAAGAGAACAGGCAAAGAAAACAGACGGAACCGAGGAATTGGTCGAGATATCAGATGCTGTAAAGGAGATGCTGGATGCAGGTCAGATAAGACTTGATGCAGAAACACAGTATCTTATCGATGTTCAGACAGGACAGAAAGTAGACCCTATAACAGGAGAGAGATA
The DNA here is from genome assembly GCA_963660835.1 of bacterium. Lineage (GTDB taxonomy): Bacteria > Bacillota > Clostridia > Lachnospirales > Lachnospiraceae > Alectryocaccobium. The sequence goes on along the minus strand of CAVLAA010000001.1, from coordinate 71,943 downwards.
TGTAGAGCCTACACCTGAACCGACAGAGACACCTACACCTGAACCGACACAGGCGCCAACGCCTACAGCTGAGCCGACGCAGACGCCTACACAAACTCCGACGTCGGCACCGACACAGACTCCAACGCAGACAGCGACACCTACTCCTACTGCGGAGCCAACGCAGACACCTGATGAACAGTCAACATTGTATGGAGACAGCAGCAAGGTAGTTCCGGTTTATGATGTTAAGGAGACAGCAATTTCAGCTGAAAATATGCCAAATGCATATACTCTTGCAGGAAAGCTTGTATCAAAAGGCTTTTCTAAGGAAGCGGCAAGTGCGATTATCGGAGCGATGATAAGCACAAAGGACGGACAGAGCATTAAAGATATTGATACGACAGATGCAGATGCCTTGGCAGAGCAGATATCAACAGCCTTTAGCAGTACTGATGATAAAAAAGAGTCTGTTTCAAATCTTAATGACAATGGATATACAGACATTTATACAAAGCTCGATGATCTCAAAGCTTCATCAGATGTAAAAAAAGCAACAGCATCGTTTCTTGCGATTTATTACAATGATCTTACAAATGCCGATATAGTGAAAAAGGATTTTTCATCGGCAAAGGAGCTTGTAAGCTATGTGATGGCAAATGCAGTAACAACTGCAAATGCCTGCTACAGTACTTTCTTTGACGGACAGGTTTTTGAAAGTGCAACTTACAGCACAGATGATGTTCGCAAGGATTTTACAAAGATTGATAAAGCATATTTATTGGTAAAAGCTGACAATACCAATATATATGAGGAAATGGATGACACATCAAAAACAGTAGGAACTGCAAATACCGGCAATATACTTTATGTTATCAAGGAAGAAGATGGCTGGTATTATATAGAATCAGGAGATGTCAGAGGCTTTGTAAAAAAGAAGGATGCGCGAAATACGATCGTATCGAAAAGAAGCGTTGAACGCAAAAAAGAAGAAAACTATACATATGCCAAAGCTTTAGTAAAGCTTGAGGACAATGAAGCTGCAGCTTATGAAAAGTCAACAGTTTACAATTTCAAGAAGCCTTCGGATGAAGAGATAAAAGCCTATGCAGATTCACTTTTAACAGATAACAATAAGCTGACAAGTGAGCAGTGGATAGTAAATGCACTTAGCTTTTACAACATCCTCGACGAAAAAGAGGATGATCTTTCTAAGGTATTGGACGGAGTCGGAATCACATCTGATCTTGCAAATGCCAAGGAGGGATACATTGTTTGCTACAATGAAAAGATTGATGAAGACAAGGCAAACAACAATAAAATAAACGAAGAAAAGACAAATGCCGACAGAGCAGCATTTGCCGGTAAGAAAGACGAAGATAAGACAGAGGAAGAAAAGAAGGAAGAGAAAAGAGTTACAGTCTATCTTTATGCTGTCGCAAACGGAGACGGAACCTTTACTGCGATATCTGCAGACGGAACTGTCGTAAAGGATAAAAAGCTAAATGGATCCGATGTAAATTTTGTTGTTGACCCGGTCGGAAAAGAAACGATCAATAATGTACCTTATTACTGCCAGGGAGATTTTACCGATGTAGCATTTAACGAAGGAAGTGTTGCAACTGACGGCTGCGGAATAACATCCTTCTCAATGGTAGCGTCATATCTTACAGATACGACAATATCACCAAGAGATGCAGCGCCGTATGCAATGGCAAACGGAGCCAATACAGTTACAAACTGGGGCGCATTTGCTAAGCTTTCATCTCATTATGGCATAAAGCTGTTAGGACAGTATGTAGGACCGCTTAGAGGCGGAGATTCATCAAAGATCGTAGAGGCGCTTCAAAACGGATATGTTGTTATCGGAAGTATGACAAACGGATATTTCAATCCGTCAGGAAGAGGTCATTATATCGTATATACCGGAATTACAAAGGATGGCAAGATATGTGTCAATGATCCTTCGAGCAGAGAAAAATCCTTTGCAGGAGCATATGACCAGTCAGATGCATTTTCGAACTGCAAGCAGTTCTGGGTGTTTACAAGAAATGATTAAATAAAGAATTGAAAAAATAGACAGAAAAAATCGAGTAGGAGTTATCCTGCTCGATTTTTTGTACATTAAACTGTAATAATAAAAGCCTACGGATTACATACGCCGCATGGCTCGTATCCTTCATTTATCAGCTCGTCTCTGGAGCCGTAATAGCTTTCTTTGTTTTTATCTGATATTTTGTTTACTGATGAACAGCTTGGAAGATGAAATTTGTGGCTGTTGGTATTTAGGATGTATTGCGAATTGTCATCAGATGCTGGAGCATCTGTATCGTTGGAGCTGCTTGTCTGCGACTGTGCGGAGCTTACGATCTGGTTTATTTCATCAGTGCTGCAAAGTGAAGCTTCGGCATTTTTTATTTCGGTTTCATAATTGCTCTTAAGAGAGCTTTCACCGGTAGTATAGTCTATTTCGATTCCGGGCTGTATATTATAGACAAATATATTAAAGCAGATAAGAGAACCGTTATCCTCTACGGATTTGGCTTCCATCTGAACGCCTTTTGCGACAAGATCATCTCCGTCAAAGATGGGTGTTACCCTGTAAAGCACATGAATATCATTTTCCTTGACGCATGAAGCAACTGCATCCTCGAAGGGGAGCATTCCCTTTACATTGAACCATCTGGTGCCGGTTATCAGGTTTTTCTCATTTGCATTTTCTCCTGACAATTGATATCCGATTAGGTGGCAGCGGTTGTACAGATAGTTTCCGTCTACGATGCCATTATACTTGACGGTATGCCAACCGGAGGGCTTGATCATACCTATATTGCCGCGCTTTTCAGTAGGCATTATTTCAAGACATACATTTGCGTAGGCTGTTTGGCAGCGTCCAAGAGAGTCAAAATCCGAATATATTTCAAAGCTGCTGTCAGTAAGCTCGTCATCCGAAAAATCTGGTATGTTGTTATTTATTATGATGAAATTTTGTCCGCTGTATGATGGAACGTCTGCGATCGAAGTGACATATGATATCGAATTGGATTTTGAAGCAGAGGAAGCTTCCGAATCCTGCATCCTGCCACAGCCTGATAAAAGGAGCAGCAGGATAAGGAAAGGAGCATATAGTCTGCTTATAACAGATTTTTTATTCATGGATTATTTTATTCTTAACTTTATATAGTCGGCTAAAAAATTTACGGTTTCTTCTATTCCGAGCTTGGAGCTGTTTATGCAGAGATCATAATATCTGGAGTCGCCCCATTTGTTTGGGCAATAGAAATTATGGTAGGTTTTTCGCTGTTTGTCTGTTTTTTTGATCCAGTCTGCAGCTGCATCATGGCTCATGTTGTGAAGCTTCATGATACGCTGTGTTTTTACCTCAACATCTGCAAGTATAAATAGCCTTATAAGACCTTCGTATTCGCGAAGAACATATTCGGAACATCTTCCTACAGCAATAAATGATTGTCCGGATTCTGCCTGTTTTTTTAGAAAATCAAACTGCAGATTAGCTATATTTTCTGAGGGCGAGTTGCTGAAACCGTTGACCTTTCTGTAAAGAAGGCGGTTTCTCGGAACTTCGTCGTATTTTTCCAGAAGAGCGGCATCTATAAGAACGTCCTTTGAAGCTATTTCCTTTAAAATATCATGATCATACATCGGTATGTTAAAGATATTTGCTAATGCTTCTGCAATAACGTGACCGCCGCTGCCGAATTCGCGGCTTACTGAAATTATCAATTGCTTTTTCTCCATACGTTCCCTCCCTTAGAAATAACGAACAATGATTACTATTGAAGAGATAATCAATACAATGATCGTTGCCGGAACAGCGCTTCTGCAGTATTCTCCCCAGCTTACAGGATGTCCGTTTTTAGCTGCGACTGAGGTGCCTACGACATTTGCCGAGGCTCCGATAGGTGTTGCACTTCCGCCGACGTCTGTTCCCATTGCAAGTGACCATGCAAGGATTGAAAGATCGCATCCGGATGCTGCCGAAAGACTTTTGATGACAGGGATCATTGTAGCGGCAAAAGGAATATTGTCGATAAAGGCGCTTGCAAATGCAGACACCCACATGATTATCATTGCCATGATTATAACATTTCCACCACTCACTGTCGCTATAAAATCAGCAATAATGGAAAGTATTCCGGTCTGTTCGAGACTGCCGACTACGATAAAAAGTCCCACAAAGAACAGCAGTGTTTTGTAATCAACACCCTTAAGGAGTAAGAGGCATTCTCTGCCTGATGCAATAAGTGTGATAAGTGCGATCAGGATTCCGATAAAGGCAACGGTAAGACCCGTTTGAGCGTGGGTTACAAGAAGTACGATCGCAAATAAAAAGATTATCGTGCTGATAGCAAAGTCACGTTTGTTTGTAATTGCATCAGCAGGACTTGGGAATGTAGACGGATCAACATTTGCATCGACAGAGGTCAGCTTTTTGCGAAATACAAAATAGTAATATATGAGTACAACTACAAGAGAAACTAAAACGATCAATCCGGTATTGGTTATAAAATCACTGAATGAATATCCGAGAGATGTTCCGATTATGATGTTCGGAGGATCACCGCACATAGTGGCTGAGCCTCCGAGGTTTGCACAGAATACTTCGGCAAGGATCATAGGGACAGGATTGAATTTTAAAAGCTTTGCCAGCTCCACTGATACAGCGGCAAGGAAAAGTATAACAGTTATGCTGTCGATGAACATAGCAAGTATAGTTGACATGATCATAAATGTAATGAAGATGGGAACTATCTTGTATTTGACTGCCTTGGCGATCGTCATGCAAAGCCAGCGGAAAAATCCGGCCTTCGCCATACCTTCGACCATGACCATCATGCCGAATATAAAGATTATAGTGGCCCAGTTTACGCCGCTTGAGCTTTCGGCTGCTTCGCCGGCTGAATACCAGAAGCTTGCTGTAAATATATTGTTTACATTGAGTGTTTCAATTACTGCTTTTAAACTGTGCATTCCGAATCCAAATACGAATATTATCGTAATGAGTGCACAGCCAAGGGTGATAATATGTCGCTCTATTTTATCCAAAATGATAAGAATGAACATTATCAAAAAGATAGCGACAGACATTATTTGTGCTGCCATTTTTCTTACTCCTTTCAAATTTGAGCTGTTTTTTTATTATAGCAAGTTAAAGTGCAAAATCAACAAAAAATTAAAAAAAAGCAACAAAAGATACAATTCAAAAATGGCAATTGTGCATATAAACTGAATTATATAGATAAAAATTAACTAAAATAGATATAAAAATATGTAGATAATGTACAAGAGCGCGATAGCGAGTGCAGGATAAAGAAAAAATATTTGAAAAAAACGGCATCTATGCTATTGTAATACAGATGATATTGAGAACCGGCAGGGAAAGGGGATCAAAATGAACATTACGGTCGTAGGTGCTGTTTTTGTTGATATAAAGGGCTATTCTATCAACAAATATATAGAGAACGGCAGAAATGCCGGATATATAAAGGAAGTGCATGGAGGCGTTGCCAGAAATGCGGCGGAAGATCTTGCAAAAGTTGGCATAAATTCGAGATTTGTTTCGCTTGTTGATAAAAGCGGGACGGCACTTCAGGTTATAAGGCATCTAAATGAAGTAGGTGTTGATACAGAGTTTGTAAAGGAAGAAGAATCAGGGATGGGAACCTGGATGGCTATATTTGATGAGAAAGGCGATGTTGTATCAAATATATCCGTAAGACCTGATATATTGCCGCTTGCGGATTTTATAGATGAAAAACATAAAGCGATATTTGAAAACACGGATGGTATCCTGCTCGAAGTTGATATAGACGAGAGAGTTACCGAAAGAGTATTTAAATATGCAAAGCTTTATAAAAAGAAGGTATACTCCTTTGTGTCATTGATGGGAGATGCATTAGAAAGAAAAGAATATATAAAAAGATCAGAATGTTTTATCTGCAACAGACAGGAGATAGGGATGCTGTTTGCGGAGGATTTTGATGATACTTCATTCGAAGAGCTTATAAATAAACTTTCAAAAAGACGCCATGAGGCAGGGATAAAGAGCCTTATAGTGACGCTTGGAGATAAGGGAAGCATCTATACAAGCGAAGACGGACAGGAGGGCTTCTGCGAAGCAAAAAAGACTGAGCTTGTGGACAGTACAGGTGCAGGAGATGCTTTTGCTGCAGGTGCGGCTGCAGCTCTTGGCAGCGGAAAGAGCCTCAAGGAGGCTTGTGAAATAGGAACGATCATGGCATCAGATGTGATCACTACTACATCTAATGTCTGCAAAAAAATAGATGATCTGTTTTGAAAGAGGAAAAAAATGAATTATAAGATAATAAACGGAAAGCTTTTGTTGAGAGCAGAAGACGGGTACAAGACAGAAGCAAAGGATTTGTACATAAAGGATGGGATAATTGCCGGTATAGGAGAAAAGCCGGAAGGGTCGGAGGCATATACAGAAATTGATGCCAAGGACAAACTGGTTATGCCCGGACTCATAAATGCACATACGCATGTTTATATGACTATTCTTAGAAATTATGCGGATGATGTGAATTTTTCAGAGTGGCTCTTTAACAGAGTATCACCTGTAGAGGACAGGCTTCCTGTAGAGGCGGCATATTGGACAAATCTCTTGGGATTTGCGGAAATGTTCAGAAGCGGAACAACATCATATGTAGATATGCATATGTATAAATGCATGTCGGGTAAGGCTGCAAAAGCAGCAGGTATAAGAGCGTTTATAGGAAGAGGACTCGTAGGAGAGGAACTGTATACGGACGGACTTGCAAGATTTCAGGAAGCACTTGCGGAGAAAGAGGAATATGGCAGTGACAGGATAAATATAATCCTTTCGCCGCATGCACCATACAGCTGTTCGGAAAAGCTATACAGACAGGTTGCTGAAGAATCGAAGAAGCTTGGAGTTCTGAAGCAGACACATCTGTCAGAGGGAGAAGCAGAAGTAGAAGCAATTCTTGAAAAATACAAAAAGACGCCCGTAAAATGGCTTTACGATATCGGATTTTTGGATGAAGAGACCTTGCTTGCGCACTGTGTTCAGATGAAAGGCGATGATATAGAGATCATTAAAAAAAGCAATGCCAGCGTTGTAACCAATCCGGTAAGCAATGCGAAGCTTGGAAATGGATTTGCGCCTGCAGAGGATATGAAAAATGCCGGGGTAAATCTCTGTATCGGAACAGACGGAACATCGAGCAACAATACTTTGAATATGTTCAGGGAAATGGGATTTTTGTCACTTATCCATAAGGGATTGAAAAAAGATTCTACGGCTATGAGTGCGGTTGATGTTATTGATGCTGCAACGATCAACGGAGCAAAAGCACTTAGAGCTAAGGATGAGCTTGGCGTTATTGCTAAGGGGGCAAAAGCAGATATTATATTCCTCGACCTTAAGTCGCCGTCATTATTTCCGAATAATAATATAGTTTCATCGCTTTGCTATTCGGCAAATGGATCTGAAGTGACAGATGTTATGGTAGACGGAGAACTTGTCATGAAGAATAGAGAGCTTTTGACGATAGATTATGAAAGAGTCTGCTATGAAGTAAACAAGATAGCGGATAAATACCTGTAATATACCCGAGGAAAAGGTTCAAATCTTAGGGATATGCAGATGATGTTTGATATATTAAGAAGAATAGGAGAATTATGTCTAATATAAAGGATAAAAATTTAGCACCTTATGGTAAAAAGAAAATAGAATGGGTCCGCTCATTTATGCCGGCACTCGGTCAGATAGAAAAGAATTTTGAAAAGGAGCAGCCGTTTAAAGGGCTGAAGATCGCAGTATCGGTTCATCTCGAGGCAAAGACAGCCAATCTTGGCCTTGTACTGAAAAAGGGCGGTGCCGATGTGTATTTAACAGGCTGCAATCCATTGTCCACGCAGGACGATGTTGCGGCAGCGGTTGCCGAAATGGGTATAGAGACATTTGGAAAATACGGTGTATCGGCCGAAGAATACGAGGAGCTGCTTGCTCAGACTTTATCCTGCCATCCGGACTTGATTGTAGATGACGGGGGAGACCTTATTAATCTGTTGGGCGGAAAGTGCAAAGAATACGCAGACAGACTGATAGGCGGATGCGAGGAGACAACAACCGGAATACACAGGCTTAAGGCAAGGGAGAGAGAAGGCATACTTCCGTGTGCGATGATGGCTGTAAATGATGCGAAGGCTAAGCATTATTATGATAATAAATATGGCACAGGCCAGTCTGTATGGACAGCTATAATGGACACTACAAATCTTATAGTGGCAGGAAAAACTGTCGTTGTTGCAGGCTATGGCTGGTGCGGCAAGGGAACCGCAATGAGAGCTAAAGGAATGGGCGCAAATGTTATCGTGACAGAGGTCGATCCGTTTAAGGCTCTTGATGCTACAATGGATGGGTTCCATATAATGCCTATGGATGAGGCTGCAAAATACGGAGATATTTTTGTAACCGTGACAGGCTGTAAGGATGTAATAGTTAAAAGGCATTTTGAGGTTATGAAGGATAATGCTATCCTTTGCAATGCCGGACATTTCGATTGTGAAGTAGATGTGGCATGCCTTAGAGAAATGGCAATAAGACAGGAAGAAAGACGCAACAATATAGTCGGTTATGAGCTCCCTGATGGAAAAACTCTCAATGTATTGGGAGATGGAAGGCTTGTCAATCTGGCCTGCGGAATGGGACATCCTGCTGAGATAATGGATATGTCATTTGCTGTTCAGGCACTGAGTCTTAAATGGCTCGCGGATCACAGAGATGAGTTGTCGAATAAGGTTTATAATGTACCTGACAGCATTGATGATGAGATCGGAAGATGCAAGCTTGAAGCAATGAATCTAAAAATAGATGTTCTCACAAAGGAACAAAAAGAATATTTATCAGGATGGGCTGTCTGATTTCAGACAGCCATTCCATTTGCAAAGAATTCTTTTGTTTTTAAAACATCCTCTTCCTTCATTGGCTCGTATACGCCGAGAGTCTTAGCTATAACGGTTGTCTGAGCCATTTCCTCAGTATATTCTGTTGCATACATTGCATGAAGCATATCCTTTCCGCAGGAAAACATACCATGATTTTTTATCAGGCAGACAAGTCCGTCTTTTCCGAGGATCCTTACTATATCGTTAGCTGTATCAACAGAGCCTGGAAGCGCAAACGGGACTATGCCGATAGGCGTAAATTCGCAGTGAGGCGGTGTGAGCGGTAAAAGCTGTGGGTTTTCTCCCATGGCGCAGATAGTTGCATACATGCTGTGAGTATGGATCGTTGCATTTATCTCAGGACGGGCGCGATATACGGCAGTATGAAGCGGAACCTCGGACGAAGGCTTGTACGGACCGTCGATCCATTCATTTGTGCCGTCATCGTTCATCCTTACGATTGATATATCGCTTGGAGACATGCTCTCATAAGGTATTGAGCTTGGTGTGATCGCTATAATATTCTTTTCTTTGGAATCTCTCATGCCTATATTGCCTGAGGTTCCTTTTATGAGTCCTTTGGAAACTGTCTCAAGAGCAGTATCAAGGACGATTTTTCTTATTTCTTCGTATTTCATTTTGCTTATCCTCGTCTTTCTGAAGTTTATAAATTTGAAAAGAAAGTCTATTGCTGTGCTTAGCGGTGGGTAAATTTGGATTTTGCAGTAAGCTTTTCGACAACAAGCTTAAATATCCTGGTTCTGCTTACGGCAGCATGATTGTACTTGAAGCCTTCAGGGTGATATTTGCCGCATAAGATATCAAGAGCCTTAAGCTTATCAGCTTCTTCATTGATAAATTCGATATGTCCCATGCCGATAATACTGCTGTAATTCATCGTGCAGTAGCCTTCTTCACCGCGTGTGACAAGAGCATGATTGCAGTCCATTTCAAATCCGACTCTGGGATCCTTTTCAAGAAGCTCGTATTTTAAACCGTCATTGGCACCGTGAAAATAAAATTCAATTCTATCTTCGGTTTCTACGAGACCAAAATTAAGCGGAACAATATAAGGATAACCGCAGTAATTTATTCCGATACGGCATACATCGCATTGCTTTATTATATCTAAAATTTCGGCTCTGTCAGTAACCTCTCTGTCTTTTCTTCTCATGAAATTCTCCTTATGCTGTAGTGTATGATGATTTTGGGCAAAATTAAAGACCCGATCGATTATATCATATATCGACCGGGTCTTTAATGAATTTCCAGTAATTTCATTGTCTACACCTTCAACTTTCTTAGAATATTGAGTTTAGATTAAGATGTTTTGGGAATGTACCTCCTATCGGATATTTGGTTGGTTTTGTTTCGTGGTTCAATCTATATAAACTCTTAAAAGAGACCTTGGAAAAAATTGAACTTTTGAAATATTATCATTGCCTTATCCCATTGGACTATACCTCTTTCGTTAGTTTCTGGTACATCGATGTTTTTCTTTCGACTGTCGAATCGTTTTGCTTCTTATAACAGATACGTATTAAATTTAACTTCGTCTTTTCCGGAAAGATTTGATTGAATGTTTTATTTATATGTTTCTGTTGATGATTGTATTGTATACCAGACAATTGAAAATGTCAATAGTTTTCTGAAAATAATTTTTTGAACATTTAAATTGACAGATTAATAACTGCCGGCGGGTTGTTAATGAGACAACATTAACGCCCAATCGATAAATTTCATTTAATCTTGAAATCCTTTTTATATCGATTGGGCGTTTAATGAATTTCTTGTAACTTCATTGTCTACACCTTCAGCTTTCTTAGATTATGAAGTTTTCATCAACTTTTCTTTGGACTGTACCTCCTATAAGAAATTTCATTCACTTGTCAATAATTTAGGAAGAACTTTAACAATTATAATTTTTTTTAAGGAATATATTTCCTATACATATGTTAGCTTCTTTGTTTGATGTGAATGATTCTTTCTTTGTTGATGATTGCATTGTATTCTATATAAGCGAAAAAGTCAATAATTTTCAGAAAATAAAATATAAATAAAAATAATATCTGATAAATATGCAATTTGACATTCTGTTATATGTTGATATTCAAGTCGAACGGATATTTGCAATTCTTGTTCATTGTTTGCTCATGAGCAAATATCTGCTTATTGTTCTTCGCAATTGAAGCAGGTGACTTCCTTGATTCGACTAAACTCCTGTAATTCTAAAAACATTCGTAATCTGCTTATTTTTCTTGCTTTTTACAAGTGTAAAGGTTATGATATGGGCATAAGTGGTGAAAAGTGGCACGAAGTGGGGAATATTGGTGCCGCAGTGTAAGGAGCAGCATTTTATGTTTGTGGGAGAATACAGTCATTCAATTGATGAAAAGGGAAGACTGATCATACCATCCAAATTTAGGGCAGAGCTTGGGGAGAGCTTTTTTGTTACCAAAGGTTTGGATAGTTGTCTTTGCGTGTATCCTCTTGACAAATGGGAGGAGCTTTCAAGGAAGCTCAGAGAAATGCCAACTATCAGCAAAAGTGCCAGGAGCATGAAACGTGTTATCATGTCTGCAGCTGACGAATGTACGCTGGATAAGCAGGGGAGAATACTTATACCGGCTAAGCTTCGCGAATATGCTCATCTTGAGAAGGAAGTAGTTCTTGCGGGAAATCTCGACACGATCGAGATATGGAGTAAGGATGAATGGGACAAGGAGATAGATAGCGATGACATGTCGGCTATACAGGAAGCACTTCAAGAGTGTGGCATCAGTTTTTAAAAGCTATGGATTTTGAACATGTATCAGTTTTGCTGTCTGAAACGATTGAAAGCCTAAACATAAGACCGGAAGGTATATATGTGGACGGCACACTTGGGGGAGCAGGGCATTCGTTTGAGATATGCAGGCATTTAAATAAAAATGGAAGGCTGATCGGATTCGATCAGGATGAAGATGCTATTGCTGCAGCATCTAAAAGACTTAAGGAATTCAGTGATCGTATTACGATCATACGCAGCAATTTTTGCAACATGGCCGATGAGCTTGACAAGAGAGGAATACACGGAGTAGACGGTATCCTTCTTGATCTGGGAGTTTCATCTCATCAGCTTGACGAGGCAGACAGAGGATTTTCATATCGCTTTGATGCACCTTTAGATATGCGTATGGACAGATCTAAGGGATATACAGCAGCAGATGTGGTAAATACCTATGATGAAGAAAAACTGTTTCATGTCATTAAGGAATATGGAGAAGAAAGATTCGCAGGCAGGATTGCTCGTGGCATTTGCAAAAGGAGAGACGAAAAACAGATCAAAACCACAGGGGAATTGGCAGAGATCATAAAGATGTCTATACCGGCAAAGGCAAGAATGAATGGTGGCCATCCTGCAAAAAGAACATTTCAGGCAATCAGGATAGAAGTAAATGCAGAACTGGAGGTTCTTAAAAACTCTATCGACAGTATGATAGAGCATTTGAATGATGGCGGCAGACTCAGCATTATTACCTTTCATTCGTTGGAGGACCGTATAGTAAAAAATGCATTCAGGAGAAACGAAAATCCCTGTACATGCCCACCGGATTTTCCGGTATGCATATGCGGCAAAAAACCTAAAGGGATTGTCGTTACGAGAAAGCCGATTATTCCTACTGAAGAAGAAATTCGTGTAAATTTACGTTCCCACAGTGCAAAGCTGCGCGTGTTTGAACGCAGAATCAGCTGGGATGCAGATTAAAAGCCGGATGAAAATGTATTGGCACGATGCTTGATTTGAATTGGCATATTAAAGCGGGAAGTATTAAGAGAACGAAACGGATATGAGACAAGAGGCGATTGCCGGGGTAAAATAATGGCAGAAAACACAAAACGAAGGGTAAATTCGACAGAGCGGAAAAGAAACTATATAGGATATGAAGAAGGCAGTGCAGTAAGAAATCTTGAGGAACTGCCTAGAAATCAAAAACAAGGAATAAATAAGACTCGAAGAAGCAGAAGAAGATCAAAAGTAAAAGCAATCGGTAAGGGATATATATCATTCCTTGCAGCGGTATGTATATTTGTATCTGCTTTCTGCGTTATGTTTTTGAGACAGAAAGCAACGATAACTGCACAGTATGAAAGTATTGCAAATCTTGAAAGCCAGTATACTAAGCTCAAGAATGACAATGATGCAAAATACAATCAGGTTATTGGCTCTATCAGCATGGAGGATGTCAAAAATGCTGCCGAGAACAGATTGGGGATGCATTATGCAGATTCGGATCAGATAGAGTATTATGATATAAGCGACAGCAGCTATGTCAGACAGTACAAAGATGTTTCTTCTAACTAATATGCACAGGAGTTTTGATGGGCAGAAAGAAAAAAAGCAAAATAAGCAGATTTCCTGTAAAAAAGATTAATACGAAAATTAGCAGAAAGCTGGTAGGACTTTTTAGTTTAGTCATACTGGCTTTACTATCTTTAATAGTAAAAATTACAATGATCAATGCCTCTGAGGGGAATGATTATAAAAGAATAGTCCTGCAGAATACGCAGCAGCAATATGTTAACAGAACTATATCATTTAAACGAGGAGATATAATAGACAGAAATGGAACTGTTCTTGCAACGAGTGAAAGAGTTTACAATGTTATCCTTGATTGTGAGGTTGTAAATTATGAGGTTACGGATGATGACGGCAATACAACGCAGCCATATATAGAGCCGACGATAAAAGCACTTGTTGATGTGTTTTCTGCAGATGAAGATGATATAAGGCAGAGACTTACATCGGATGATACCAAGCACAGCCGCTACCAGATAATAAAAAAGAATATATCTATAGAAGAAAAACAGGCATTTGAGGATGCGACATCAACTTCAGACGAAGATCTAAGCAACGAAGAAATAAAAGAACGTCAAAACATAAACGGCATTTGGTTTGAGGAAACATACCAAAGAGTTTATCCGCAAAAATCCATAGCCTGTGATCTTATCGGGTTTACAAATTCTTCGGATGATGCATCGTGGGGGATTGAAGGGTATTATAATGATGTATTAAAGGGTACAAACGGAAGAACCTTTGGATATTTCAATTCTGATTCTGATGTTGAGCAGACGATCATCGAAGCGAAGGATGGAAATAATGTTATCTCGACGGTTGATGTAAATATCCAGCAGATCATAAGGAGTGCGATCCAGACATTTCAGTCTCAGCATACAGGAGAGCCGAATAATACAAACGGTGCAAAAAATATAGCAGTAGTGGTTATGGATCCGAATAACGGTGAAGTGCTGGGGATGGATTCGACCGACTGGTATGATCTGAACAATCCAAGGGATCTTTCAGGCATTGTAGATGAAGCGACGCTTAGCAGCATGACGGATGAGCAGAAAAATGAAAAACTCAGTGAGATCTGGAAAAATTACTGTATATCAGATGCATTTGAGCCGGGATCAACCTTTAAGCCGTTTACTGTTGCCGGAGCGTTGGAAACCGGAAAGATCACTACAAGTGATAAATTCACATGTGATGGATATGAATATATCAATAATCTTATGATAAGATGTTCTGTATATCCTGAATCACACGGAGAACTGGATACAGCCGGAGCATTGATAAATTCATGTAATGATTCACTCATGCAGATAGTGTCAAAGCTGGGTACAGATGATTTCCTTAGATACCAGGACATATTTAATTTTGGAACGAAAACAGGCATTGATCTTCCCGGAGAAAATTCGGGAATAATATATACATCAGATACAATGGGAGATATCGAGCTTGCAACTTCGTCATTTGGACAGGGATTTACCTGCAATATGATCCAAGAGGCGGCAGCAATGAGCTCGCTGATAAACGGTGGATATTATTATAAACCGCATGTAGTAAAGTCGATCACAGACAGCAACGGTAATCAGATAAGAAGTATTGACAAGGTTGTTGAAAGACAGACAGTTTCGGGCGAGATAAGTGATTTTATAAGACAGACTCTGGGAACGACTGTCGAATCCGGAACCGGACAGGAGGCTAAGGTTGCAGGATACAGCATGGGCGGAAAAACCGGTACAGCACAGAAGGTTCCGCGTGACAGCGGAAATTATCTTGTTTCATTTATAGGCTTTGCGCCTGTCGAAAATCCACAGCTTTTGGTCTATGTTGTTGTAGATGAGCCGAATGTTGAAAAACAGGATACATCAAGCTATGCACAGCAGATAGCAAAGCAGATATTTACAGAGCTGCTTCCTTATATGAATATATTCCCGGATGATGTGGAAGCTTACAATGCTGCAAAGGAGGCCGCACAGCAAGCTACGCAGCAGACTACAGATCAGACGACAGACCAGAATGAGGATCAAACATCAGATCAGACAGATAATGATGCAAATTCAGGTGAAAGCCTGACAGATACGTCAAACGGATCTGAACAGGGTACGAACAGTGATATTCCGGAACCGCTATCAGGTGAAAGTGAGACTTCGGTTGAAAACGGAGGAAATGGAATTTACAGTGACGGCATTTACAATGACGATGTATAGAAATGACTTTTGAAATGTCTTTTATAAAATAAAAATTCATAAGGGGTGGAATATGAATATAATATTACTGATGTCGATGCTTATTGCATTTGTAGTATCGCTTATATTGGGACCAGTCTTTATCCCGGTGCTTAGAAGAATGAAGATGGGACAGACTGAAAGAGAAGAAGGAGTGCAGTCTCATCTGAAAAAAGCAGGAACACCTACGATGGGAGGGTTGATCTTTCTTATAGCTGCAGCTGTAGGAACATTTACATTTGCATTTGTATACCCTAAAGTCGTTCCGGTGATGATATTGATGCTTGGCTTTGGAGTGGTAGGTTTTTTGGATGATTATCTTAAAGTTGTACTAAAGCGATCAGACGGACTTCTTCCATGGCAGAAGCTTATTCTTCAGTTTATAGTTGCGACAATATTTCTTGTATATATTTTGAAATTTACAAATACAGGACTTGAAATGATAATTCCGTTTACAAATGGTGCAACGTTCGATATGGGGATCATTGCAATTCCTTTTATGTATATTGTCGTACTTGCTACAGTAAACGGAGTGAATTTCACGGATGGCTTGGACGGACTTGCGTCAAGTGTAACAGCGGTAGTTGCTGTATTCTTTGCAGCGGCATCTCTGGCAAAGGGTGCGGGAGTTGAGCCGGCAGGCTGTGCCTTGTTCGGAGCGCTGCTTGGATTTCTTGTATTTAATGTATTTCCTGCGAAAATTTTCATGGGGGATACAGGATCGCTTGCGCTTGGCGGCTTTGTAGCCGGAATGGCATATATAATGAACATGCCGCTTTTTATTCCGATAATAGGAATCATATATGCCGTTGAGCTTGTATCGGTTGTGCTTCAGGTAGGATATTTTAAGATAACTCATGGAAAAAGAATTTTCAAAATGACACCTATTCATCATCATTTCGAACTGTGTGACTGGTCTGAGCCGAGGATAGTTGCGGTATTTACGATCATAACTATAATTGCCTGTACAATTGCATTTTATGGAATCTAAAAATAAAAATGCTTTTGCTCCAATATCGTTATATGTACAAGATATGTCAGAAAAGAGGAAATCATGGATTTGAAAAATAAAAAAGTGCTGGTATTCGGAAGCGGAAAGAGCGGGATTGCAGCAGCAGCGCTTCTGTGCAGAAAGGATGCTAAGCCTGTAATATATGATGGAAATGAAAAGCTTGATAAAGCCGAGATCATAAAAAAACTGAGCGAAAAATGTAATATTTCGGATAAAGATGTCGAGGTTGTGCTTGGTGAGCTTCCTAAGGAGCTGTTAAAGAAGCTTGAGATGGTTGTGCTAAGCCCCGGAATCCCGTGTGATCTGCCGGTCGTAAAGGAATTTGAAAATAACGGCATTGAGATCATAGGTGAAATAGAGCTTGCATACAGAACAGGAAAAGGGAAGGTCCTTGCGATAACCGGAACTAACGGAAAGACAACAAGCACGACTCTCTTAGGAGAGATAATGAAGGCTGCGTGTGACGAGGTTTATGTAGTTGGAAATATCGGAAATCCATATACCGAATATTCTGATATACAGACAGAAGAAGCAGTCACGGTTGCAGAAATTTCAAGCTTTCAGCTTGAGACAATAAAGAGCTTTCATCCTGTTGCATCAGCAATAACAAATATTACTCCGGATCATTTGAATAGGCATCATACGATGGAGGAGTATATAAGAGTTAAGGAAAGAATAGCCGAAAATCAAAATGAAAATGATGTCTGTGTTTTGAATTATGAAGATGAGCTTCTTAGAGATTTCGGAAAAACTCTGAGATGCAAGGTGGTATATTTTTCATCGGTAAGAGTGCTTGAGGAAGGCATATATTACGATGACGGAGCTATTTACATAAGCAGTGAAGGAAAGAAACAGCTGCTTGTCAGGACGGACGAGCTTCAGATATTGGGCCTTCATAATTTTGAAAATGTAATGACGGCAGCAGCAATGGCATTGTTTGCCGGAGTCAGCATAGATACTGTAAGAACAGTTATAAAGAATTTTAAAGGCGTGGAGCATAGGATCGAATTTGTATGCGAGGCAGACGGTATCAGGTACTATAATGATTCAAAGGGAACTAACCCGGATGCCGCAATAAAAGGAATTCAGGCTATGAACCGTCCTACATTGCTTATTGGCGGAGGATATGATAAGCAGAGTACATACGAAGAATGGATAAACAGCTTCGAAGGCAAAGTCAAAAAGCTTGTGCTTATAGGACAGACAAAGGAAAAGATAGCTAAGACAGCTGTGGAATGTGGATTCCCTGAATGCGATATTATCATATGCGAGGATTTGAAGGAGGCTGTTGAAGCCTGCAAAAGAGAAGCAAAAACCGGAGATGCGGTTCTTTTGTCTCCGGCATGTGCGAGCTGGGGACAGTTCGATAACTATGAGCAGCGAGGAGATATGTTCAAGATGCTTGTACAGTAAAAGCAATTTGAACGAAGACCTTAAAGACTAAAGGACAGATATTTAAAGCTTCCTTTATGATGCAGCACGTGCGTCAGGAAAGAGAAAATTATTATAATGAAGAAAGTCAGGAAAAAAAAACAAAGGAGAAAACCGATTCGCAAAAGGATCAGGCTTATAGCTGTATCGGCTCTTCTTGCTCTGGTTCTTCTTTTTCTGGTACTTTTTAAGCTTGATAATATAGAGGTTGTTGGGAACAGCAGATTTTCAGATGAGCAGATAAAGAACTATTGTATTAATGAGGATGGATTTAACAACACGCTTATATATTATCTGATGCATAGAAAAACCGTTACGGATGATGTGCCGCTTTTGGATTATGTTGAGACAGTATATGTAAACAGAAATACTATACAGCTTGTTGCTCATGAGAAGCAGGCGATAGGAATGTATCAGGTGGATGACCAAATGTATTGTATAGATCAGGAAGGTATGGTAATAGAAATTGTTTCAGCGGATGAGAGCACGTCGCTGGGATTGTCTGTCATAAATAATCTTTGTTCTTCGGCTAAGCAGGTTGGGGAAAATATTGAGACGGAGGATAAAAGTGTCTTATATGCACTTCAAGCGCTTAAAAGCACATTTGAAAAATATAATATGACGGCTCAAAGCATAGACATAGGTGAAGGCAGTGACGGAAATAAGACTTACACTATGCATTTCGGAAATATAACGATCCCGCTTGGCGAGGATAAGCTGCTTGAGGAAAAAATGAAAAGAGTAGCGGCAATTCTTCCGAAGCTTGAAGGAAAATCAGGAACGCTTCATCTTGAATATTTTGACAATGAAACCGAAAACATTGTATTTAACAGCACAGAGGTAACAAATTAGCTGTGCATATTATACATATAAAATAAAAAAACACTTGAAAATTTTTCACGCAATACAATTTTTGTGCTTGCATAACTTGAATGCAGATGCTAAAATGTATTGCGTGTCTTTATGTGGAAACGAAATAACCCGTCGTTTTGCGCAAAAATACAAAAGATGCAGGAAAGGAGGATTCACATGAAAGTAAGATCTTCTGTTAAACCGATATGCGATAAGTGTAAGGTTATTAAAAGAAAAGGAAGCATTCGCATAATATGTGAGAATCCAAAACATAAACAGCGCCAGGGCTAATCCCTCAGCCGAGGTTGTTTATGTAAGCCTGATATTATAAAGAGATCCCAAAGGTTTGACCACGGCTGCGGTCAGGATGCCTTGGTGGATGTGCACCAGATGAGTGCCTCCTTATAATATTGCTTAATACTCTTTCAAACCGTCAAAAGAAAGAGAAAGGCCGTAAGATACGGCTGGACACACAAGTGTCCCAGTTAAGACAGTATTATCCGCGATTACCCGGATAAACAAAGCCGATAGGCTAAAGAAATTTTAATTAAATGGAGGAAAAGTCACATGGCTCGTATAGCTGGTGTAGATTTACCGAGAGACAAGCGTGTAGAGATAGGACTTACCTATATCTACGGAATTGGAAGAACATCTTCCGTTCGTATCCTGACAGAAGCAGGAGTTAATCCTGATACACGTGTCAGAGATCTAACCGACGAAGAAGTAAAAAAGATCGCTTCTGTAATCGATGAAACACAGATGGTAGAAGGTGATCTTAGACGTGAGATAGCAATGAATATCAAGCGTCTTCAGGAAATCGGATGTTACAGAGGAATCCGTCATAGAAAAGGTCTTCCTGTTCGTGGACAGAAGACAAAGACAAATGCGAGAACTCGTAAAGGTCCGAAGAGAACTGTTGCTAATAAGAAGAAATAAAAATCAGAAGAAAGCGTAGGTTAGTATTTTAAAATGGCTAAAGTTACGAAGAAAACGACAAAGCGTCGTATTAAAAAGAATGTTGAGCGCGGACAGGCACATATCCAGTCTTCATTCAACAATACAATTGTAACCCTGACCGATGCACAGGGCAATGCTCTTTCATGGGCATCAGCAGGCGGTCTTGGTTTCCGTGGTTCAAGAAAATCAACTCCTTATGCTGCACAGATGGCTGCAGAAACAGCAACAAAGGCAGCTCAGATTCATGGTCTTAAAAGCGTTGATGTATTTGTTAAGGGACCTGGTTCAGGACGTGAGGCAGCAATCCGTGCACTTGCAGCTTGCGGTCTTACAGTAACAAGCATCCGTGACGTAACACCTGTACCACACAATGGTTGTCGTCCGCCAAAACGCAGAAGAGTCTGATTAAATCGAGGAGGTCATGAAATGGCAGTAAATAGAGTACCTGTATTAAAAAGATGCAGATCCCTTGGAATGGATCCTGTTTATCTTGGAATAGACAAAAAGTCTACTCGTCAGTTAAAACGCAGCAGCCGTAAGATCTCAGAATATGGTCTTCAGCTTCGCGAGAAACAGAAAGCAAAATTCATTTACGGAGTTCTTGAGAAACCTTTCCGTAATTACTATAAAAAAGCAGACCGTATGCAGGGTCAGACAGGTGAAAACCTTATGACAATGCTTGAGATGCGTCTTGATAATGTTATCTTCCGCCTTGGATTTGCAAGAACAAGAAGAGAAGCACGTCAGATCGTTGATCATAAGCATGTACTTGTAAACGGAAAGCAGGTAAATATACCTTCATACAGTGTTCATGTAGGTGACACTATCGAGATCAAAGAGGGCAAGAAGTCATCTGCTCGTTACAAAGAGATCCTCGAGGCAACAAACGGACGTCTTGTTCCTGCATGGCTTGACTGCAACGCAGATGCTCTTCAGGGATCTGTTAAGGAAGCACCTGCACGCGAAGTTATAGATGTTCCTGTAAATGAAATGCTTATAGTCGAGTTGTATTCAAAATAATTGTCATCCTAAAAGGAGGAGTGAATAGGTGTTTGATTTTAACAAACCTAAAATTGAAATTGCAGAGCTTTCTGAAGATGGAAAATTCGGCAGATTTGTGGTTGAACCATTGGAAAGAGGCTATGGAACCACATTGGGCAATTCTTTGCGCAGAATAATGATTTCTTCTCTTCCGGGATGTGCAGTAAGCCAGGCAAAGATTGAAGGAGTACTTCATGAGTTCGCTTCTATCCCGAGCGTTAAAGAAGACGTTACAGAGATAGTTATGAACCTTAAAAGCCTTATTGTAAAAGATAACAGCGAAAACGGACAGCCTAAGGTCGGATATATCGATTTTGAAGGCGAAGGAGTAGTAAAGGCTTCAGATATAAGACTTGATTCTGATCTTGAGATCATCAATGGTGATCAGGTCATTGCTACACTCAATGGCGGAGCAGACAGCCGTCTGTACGTTGAGCTTACATTTACAAATGGACGCGGATATGTCAGCGCTGAAAAATCAAAGCAGGAGGATGAGCCGATCGGAGTTATAGCAATTGATGCTATATATACACCGGTTGAGAGAGTAAACCTCAAGGTTACAAATACACGTGTAGGTCAGGTTACAGACTATGATAAGCTTACACTTGATGTTACAACCAATGGTACTCTTTCAGCAGATGAGGCTGTCAGCCTTGCTGCTAAGGTGCTTAGTGAGCATCTTCAGCTCTTTATTGATCTTTCAGAGCATGCAAAGACTGCAGAGGTTATGGTAGAAAAAGAGGATGAGGACAAGGAAAAAGCACTCGATATGAAGATCGATGAGCTTGAGCTTTCTGTTCGTTCTTACAATTGCCTCAAACGTGCCGGAATCAATACTGTAGAAGAGCTTTGCAGCAAAACTCCTGATGAAATGATGAAGGTTCGAAATCTCGGACGCAAATCACTTGAAGAGGTACTTGCTAAGCTTAAAGAGCTTGGACTTTCATTGAGCCAGGGTGAAGAGCTTATTAGATAAGAAGCTAATTAAATGAGAGTTTATACTCTCATTACGGCGATAAATGCCGGAATTGATTTGTAGAATAAAACGGGTATCCAGTAAATCCGAAGAAGTATGGTGCTCGTTCCACAAACGGAGGAAAATATAATGTCAGGTTACAGAAAACTCAGCAGAACATCAGATCAGAGAAAAGCCCTTTTAAGAGGACAGGTTACAGCTCTTTTATATCATGGAAAGATCCGTACAACAGAGAGCAAGGCAAAAGAGATCAGAAAAATAGCTGAAGGACTTATTGCATTGGCAGTTAAAGAAAAAGATAATTTCGAGACTGTTGAAGTAACTGCAAAGGCTCCTCGCAAAGATGCTGATGGCAAGAGAGTTAAAGAAGTTAAAGACGGAAAGAAAGTTACAGTTTATGATGAAGTTAAGAAGACTATCAAGAAAGATAATCCAAGCAGACTTCATGCAAGACGTCAGATGATGAAGGTTTTCTATCCTGTAACAGAAGTTCCAACTGAGAACAAGGGCCGCAAGAAAAATACAAAGCAGGTTGATCTTGTAGCAAAAATGTTTGATGAATTAGCTCCAAAATACAGCAGCCGTAATGGTGGATATACACGTATCATCAAGATCGGACCACGTAAGGGCGATGCTGCCATGGAAGTTATTATCGAGCTCGTATAATTCGAGTCAGTTATGCGAATAGATTTTATTAATCTTGACGCATGAAAAATAAATGTTATACTTTAGTTTAAGTGCAAAATACCCATACAGTTGTATTTAGGCACAATTTACAACTGGAGGGGAGGTTAGGAAATAGTGTCGAATATTATCGTAAAAGAAAACGAAACATTGGACAGCGCTTTACGTAGATTTAAGCGTAGCTGTGCAAAGGCTGGAATCCAGCAGGAAATTCGTAAGAGAGAGCATTACGAAAAACCAAGCGTTCGTCGTAAAAAGAAATCTGAAGCGGCCAGAAAACGCAAATTTAACTAAATTGATCTTAGTACATCTGATACAGCCGACTTGTCGGCTGTATCATGTTTTATACGGAAAAATGGAGAGCAGATGAAAAAAGATCTGGTTAGAAGATTTGATATACATCTTAAAAGAAAAAACCTAAACGAGGGCTATTTTAAAATAGCCTTTTTATCTGATCTTCATAATTGTGAATGGTCCGAAAACAATGAAAAGCTGATCGAGCTTATCAGAAAAGAAAATGCAGATCTCTTGTTATGCGGAGGAGATATGACAGTAGCTCATCCGGGAGTAAGGGATGATATAGCGTTAAATCTTATTTCAAGGCTATCAAAGGAACACAAGTTATATTATGCTCTGGGAAATCATGAATACCGACTCAGGCTGTATCCTGAGACGTATGGCAATAGATATGAAGTATATATGAAGGAGCTTAGGAGGTTTGGCGTTTCAGTAATCGACAATAGCAAAGAAAATGTCACAATCGGCGATAATGAAATAAGTATATACGGACTTTCTATAGATCGAAAATATTATAAGAGATTTACAAATCTTAATATGTCGACAGACTACATC
>CAVLAA010000001.1:0-48577 GCA_963660835.1 bacterium | reverse complement strand
ATGCCGACAGACTACATCGAGTCTATGATCGGAATACCGGACACCGGAAAGTTAAATATCCTTCTTGCACATACTCCCAAATATATGGACAGTTATTTGAAATGGGGAGCTGATATATCACTTAGCGGCCACTACCACGGTGGTGTAATGCAGCTTGGGAAAAACAGAGGACTTGTAAGTCCTGATCCTTGCATTTTGCCTGGGAAAGCCCATGGAATGTTTGAAATTCAGAACAGATTTGAAATAATAAGTGCGGGACTCGGTGAACATACGATTCCGGTAAGGTTAAATAATCCGCGTGAGCTTGTAATTGCAGAGGTCTTTATAAACAGGTAAGAGAAAATGGCATTATCGGTTAAGTTAACAGCATTTGAGGGTCCGTTGGATCTTTTGCTCCATTTGATAGATAAGAATAAAATTGATATATATGATATCCCGATCGCAGATATTACAGATCAGTATCTTGAATATATAAAGGATATGCAGACGGAGGATATGGATCTGGCCAGTGAATTTATGCTGATGGCTGCTACACTGCTTGATATCAAGAGCAGGATGCTTCTTCCAAAGGAGGAGGAAGAGGAGCTTGAAGAAGGAGATCCAAGAGAAGAGCTTGTCAGACGGCTTATGGAATATAAGACATACAAATATATGTCTCAGATATTAAGAGAGCAAATGGACAATGCGGGGATCTCAGTAGCGAAGGAACCGACATTTCCTAAAAGCGTTGAAGAATACAGACCGCCTGTAGACTTGGATGAGCTTTTTGCCGGGGTTACGCTTGACACACTGATGGGAGTATTCAATGATGTTATCAGAAGGCAGCAAAGCAAGATTGATCCGATAAGAAGCAGATTCAGCCGGATTGAGAAGGAACCGGTATCTGTCGGGGAGCAAATGAGAAAGCTTGAAATAAGAGCCATCAGAGAACGTACGCTGTCATTTAAGGATGTTCTCGAGAAAAATACAGATAAAGTAAATGTAATTGTGACTTTTCTTGCCGTGCTTGAACTTATGCATTATGGAAAGATTAAAATTACGCAGGAAGAGCTTTTTGGCGAGATCATGATAGAATCGCTTGAAAGCGAGGATGCAGTTCTTGATGAAACTATTTTTGGAGGCTATGATTCGGATTTGACAAAAGGAGATGCATCAGAAAATGAATATTAGTGATATAGGTGCAAGACTTGAGGCAGTTCTTTTTTCATCAGGTGAATCAGTTGAATCGGAGCGCTTATGTGAATCGCTGGGGATTACTGAAATAGAATTAAGAAATGCAGCAGAAAAGCTAAAAAATGATTATAAGGAAAGTGGCAGAGGCATCAATATTATTGAGCTTGAGAATGCATATCAGCTTGTCACTAAACCGGAATTTTATGATGATCTTATCAATATTTCTAAAAATCCGAAAAAACCGCAGCTGACGGATGCTTTGATGGAGACATTATCAGTAATAGCTTACAGACAGCCGATAACGAAGGCTGAGATAGAGAAGATCAGAGGTGTATCAAGCGACCATGCTGTAAACAGGCTTGTGGAATTTGAACTTGTAAAAGAAGTGGGCCGTGTAAATGCACCGGGACGGCCTATTTTGTTTGGAACTACAGAGGAGTTCTTAAGAAGGTTTGGTTTTTCTTCAAGAGATGATATGCCTATGATCGATCCGGTAAAGGAAGAAGATTTTAAGGCAGAAGCAGAAGTAGAGATTACAATTTGATATGGATACCGGTGTCAAAAGATTCAAATCTACGATGCAAACATGATTGCGAAGGCTTAATGAGCATAGCAATTCAGTATTAATTAGGGTCAAAAGGTCAGGACTTTATTGTTATAAAGCTCTGATCTTTTTATTTTTTATATAAAATTGAGATGCAAAAAGCGGGGTGTTTGATAAAAATTGGTGTGAATTTATATATCATGCATATCAAAAAGATTTGATAAATTAAAAAAAGCAAGAAACTATAATTTATATATATTGCAGCATGATTGCATATATAAAAAAAATAGATAGTTATATAGGCAACTATTGATTTTGGTGATAAACAGCACTCATATGATTTTTGTATTTGTAATTTCGAAATAAAAGTGTTAATTTAATAACGCAATGGGGTTTGTTAAGTTATTAACTTAACAGAAAAGCAAAAAGTTATAAGAACAATTTAAGCAAGATTGTATAAGAAGGGAGAAATTACGAAATGGATAGCTTCAGCAAGGCATTATTACAAGACACAAGAGAAATCATTATAGTACCTACAGTATACAAATTTAATGACTTCAAACAGATGGCAGATCAGTTTGAACTTGGAGAGCGTGATGTAGTTCTTACAAATGAATTTATATACAAGCCATTTATGGAGGCACTTGGATTAAAATGCAATTTTGTTTTCCAGGAGACATTTGCAAAGGGTGAGCCATCAGAGGAAATGATCAATATCATGTATGATCGCATTCCTTACGATTCGTACGATCGTGTTATTGCAGTCGGCGGCGGCGCAATAATGGATCTTTGCAAGCTTCTTGGATGTAAGCGTCCAAAATCAGTTCATGAGCTTTACTTCAAACGTGAGCCGGTTATACATGAGAAGGAAGTTATTGCTATTCCTACTACATGCGGAACAGGTTCAGAGGTTACAAATATATCAGTTGCTATTGTTAAGGATGAGAAGGATGGAGTCCTTACAGGCGGCGAGACAAAGCTTGGATTAGTATCAGATGATATTATTCCTAATAAAGTCTGCCTTATTCCTGATCTTCTTAAAACACTTCCATATAAGCCGTTTGCAAGCTCAGCAATAGATGCTCTTATCCATGCTGTAGAGTCATTCTTGAGCCCGGGACGTAAGACGATCACATCTGAGATGTATTCTGTTAAGGCAATGGAAATGATCCTTGAAGGCTTCAGACGCATAGGTGAGGATGGACCGGATGCAAGACTTGGTTACCTTAACGAGTTTGTTACAGCATCTATGTTTGCAGGATTTGCATTCCTTAAGGCAGGATGCGGTACAGTACACGCTATGTCATTCCCTCTTGGCGGAACATATCATGTACCTCACGGTGAATCAAACTATGCACTCTTTGGAAAAATCCTTGAGATCTATGATGAAAAGGATCCAAATGGTGAGATTCTCAAATTTAAAAAGAAAATTGCTGATATTACAGGCTGTGAGGTTGAAAATGCAATCCCATATCTTAATCAGCTTTTAGAGAAGGTTCTTCCTCTTAAGCCACTTCATGAGTATGGATTTAAGGAAGAAGATATAGCAGGATTTGCTGCATCTGTTGAAGCTAACCAGCAGAGACTTATCACTAACTCATATGTTCAGCCGTGGACACAGGAGCTTAGCAAGAGAGTCTACAGCGAATGCTTTTAATTAGCCAAAACCCATTAAATATATATTTCATTCATTCCCGAGAAAGCGATTTCCAAACACCTAGTTACTTGGGAAAAAGAAAACAGAGCCAACTTCACCAGTGGCTCTGTTTTTCTTTTGTGAAATCTATAAAACAAATATCTTATTCGATAAATGATGTGAGTTCTTCATAAAGCTCGGCAGTTGTTACATCGTCGGCAGGGAAGCCAAAGAGTCTTGAAGAACGGACACATTTCTCGATGAGGATTGAAAGACCGTTTTCACATTTGATGCCGCGTTCTTTGGCATCATGTATCAGCTTCGATTCGACAGGAGTAAATACTGCATCGATAACACCGGAAATATTCGGGAATTGTGACAGATCAGCAGGACTGATATCAGTGTTCGGAGTCATGCCGATAGATGTTGCATTTATAAGTATATCCGTATCTTTATGCTGTGTATAGTTTCTGAAATTTACCTTTCCGGTTCTTTGAACAACTATTATATCGCGTGGATTCCCGTCCTTAGCTGCTTTTATCGCAGCGGCAGCAAAGCCGCCATTTCCAAGGATCATAACCTTTTTATCATTGAAATCGATACCTGCCTTTTTTGCTGTAGCAGCTATTGCTTCAGAGGCTGTATTGTAGCCTGTAAGTATACCGTTTGGATCCTTTACGATAGTATCTATATATCCGATTTTTTGAGCTTCAGTGTCGATAATGTCGCAATATTTTATGACCTCCTTACGATAAGGAGTGCTGACATTGAGACCTTTGAAAGCTCTTTTTGAAAACAGCAAAGGAAGCATTTCCTCGGAAACGTTATATAAGCCATATGAACGGTTTTTAAGTGCCTGGTGTATCCATTTATTATAGCTGTATACAACATTCCTGCCTATGAGACCGTATTCGATAGAATTTATCTCATGAAGCAATGTTTGAAGCCTACGGCTCATATCAAATATATCAGAGTACAGAGCTTTAATATATGGCGAATAAATTTTACCGGCCTTGGAGGAGAGCTTATCTAATATCTCCTGCTCACGCTTCGGATCATTTACCTCCATACCGTTTTCGTATTTATATTCTCCGATCTTTGAAGAAATATGCATTCTTTCGGTAAAGAGATCTGTAAGCTGATCATCTATTTCGTTTATACGGTTTCTTAATTCTGAAATATCCATTGTATTGTCCTTTCAAATAGAAATGGATCTTTGAAAGATGCCACACTAATGTAGCTAGTATAGCATTTTGAAAAAAAGTTTAAAAGTATAAATTTTAAATCAGTCCGAGGAGGTCTTTGTACTTAAAATGTAATTCCTAAGAGCAGTATATATATCATCCTCTTTTGGCGGGCAGCCGGGGATGCTTGTATCAAAGAGAGATGTGCATCGGCCTATTCCAAGCGTTCCTTTTTGACCACGGTGTCCCTGACCAATGCTTATCTTTTCGTTAAGCATATCAAGAAGGCCTTCTGATTTTAATTTTGACAGAGCAGGTACAAGAGAAGCATAGCAGGCGCTGCATGAATCTATTTCATTTATGGCATAGCTTACTTCGAGTACTTTGTTTGAGGAAAGTGCTTCGTTTGTATCGTTTCCTTCAAGAGTGGTAAGCTTCAGTTTGGAAAGGTCGCTTGTGCCTACATGAAGTTTTTCGGCAATTTTAATATAACGCACATCCGAGGCGGTGTATCCCATCAGCTTGCAGGCAAGAGAGTCTGTAAGTACAGGGTCTTTTGCGACCATTATGCAGTTACAGGTTACGGGATTTCCACCCTCTTCAAAATCAAGATCACCGCATATATGGTCGATCACAATAAAATCCTGATGGATACCGGCATTGAGATGAGCGATCGGTTCATGAAGGTTTAATGAGTGAAAACGTCTTTTTTCTTTATTTGGGATCAGACCCTTGAGATTTTTAAGGGCGCAGGTCATTTTTGTCTGACAATGTCCTTTTAATACAGGGACATTTATAAGAAAATCGATATCTTTGACGCAGCTGCATATATTGAGATCAAGTCCGGCACAATCTTGCTTAAATGAAGACTCCTTTTGTGTATCTATAAGCTTTACACCGTGTTTTTTTGCAAGGGAGTTGTATCCGCAGTATTCGAAGGCTTCAGCAGTTTTATCACCAACCCAAGAGCCTTCGATGATGGATATATCATAAAAATCATTTTCGTGAAGATAGTCTATAATTCCTTCGATGATCTCGGGATGCGTTGTAGCTCCGTATGATGCCGGAGTCGGAGTCACGAGATTCGGTTTTATTGCTATTCGTGCAGTTTTAGAAGGGATTTCTAAGTTTAGAGCTGCTGCCGCTAAAAGGTGCATGGTCATTTCTTTATAATTTGTTCCGTATGATCTGATAATTTCATTTGATTTCATTTTTTCTCTCCAATTAAAAGGGACTGATGCATGTGCATAAGTCCCTTTTGTCTACATCTCTTTAGTTAGTCTTCTTTATGATCGACAGGAAGCAAAGATGTGCAGTGTGCACACTTTGTAGCCTTGATCGGAATCTGGCTGAAGCAGTAAGGACACTCTTTTGTTGTCGGCTCGGCTTCGGCTTCTTCTTTTTTTGTTTTTTCGTGAAGAGTATTTATGCTCTTAACAAGCATAAATATTACGAAAGCTATGATTATAAAGTTAAGGACCGCAGCTATAAAAGTTCCTATGGCAAGAACAGGTGCATTTTCACCTGAGCCAAGAGTTATATTCCATTGATTAAAGCTTATGCCGCCTGTTATGACTGATATTAAAGGCATTATTATGTCATTTACAAGAGAGGTTACGATTGCAGTAAATGCTGAGCCTATGATTATACCTACGGCAAGATCGATAACACTTCCTCTTGAAATGAAAGCTTTAAATTCATCAAAAAATTTTTTCATTATAAACCTCCGTTGATCGTCTTTTGACTAGATCATGACATTTTCTAATTATACTATCATAGCAATGAGTCTTGGTCAAAAGGTATTTAAATTAAAGATTTGAAGAAAATAAAAATAAAAAAGTTAAAAAAACAGAATATGATTTGACTAGTGTTCTTGGCCCATTTGCTACGCATAGCCGTGATTCAAAAGGGAGAAGAAACAAAGAAGAAAACTGTGAGATAAGGACAGCCTTTCAAAGAGACCGAGACAGAATACTTCACAGCAAGGCATTCAGACGTCTTAAAGATAAGACACAGGTCTTTCTTTCGCCTCAGGGTGATCATTACAGGACAAGACTTACTCATACGCTGGAAGTATCTCAGATATCGAGGACTATAGCGCGTGCGCTGGCATTGAATGAGGATCTTGTGGAAGCTATCGCATTAGGACATGATCTTGGACATACTCCGTTTGGACATGAGGGAGAGGCGGTTTTAAATGAGCTCAGCTCATGTGGATTTAAGCATGCCGATCAAAGCCTGAGAGTAGTTGACAGACTTGAAAATGAAGGAAGAGGTCTCAATCTTACCTGGGAGGTAAGGGACGGAATAGTAAACCACAGAACATCAGGAAATCCATCAACGATAGAGGGACAGGTTGTAAGGCTCTCTGATAAAATTGCATATATTCATCATGATATGGACGATGCGGCAAGAGCCGGCATCATAACAGAGGATGATATCCCTATAACATTGAGGATGGTACTTGGAGGGACCTGCAAGGAACGGCTTGATACTATGATAAAGGATGTTGTAGAACACAGCATAAATAAGAGTTCTATTATTCAGTCAGACAAGGTAAGGGATGCAATGATGAGCATGAGAAAGCTCATGTTCAAAAATGTATATACTGCAGGTGAAGCAAAAAAGGAAAATATCAAGGTCGAGAGAATGCTTTCGGCATTGTATGAATATTACAAAAACAGACCTCAGGAAATGTCAAATGAATACAGAAGGCTCATTGATGAGGGCGAGGATGTTTCAAGAGTGGTTTGTGATTATATTTCAGGGATGACAGACCAGTATGCAATACATATTTTTAAGGAAATATACGAGCCGCATGGCTGGATGCTGTATTGATCCAAAGAGCAGACAATGCATCAGAAAAGAGGAAAAATGATATATTCGGATGATTTTATAGAGCGTGTCCGAGCCGGAAATAATATAGAGGATGTTATTTCAGGTTATGTGAGGCTTCAAAGGAAGGGAACCTCATATATGGGACTGTGTCCGTTTCATAATGAAAAGACACCATCCTTTTCGGTACATCCGGCAAGACAGACATATCATTGCTTCGGATGCGGAGCGAGCGGAGATGTATTTAATTTTTTAATGGAATATGAAAAGCTTAGCTTCAAGGAGGCTGTACGTACGCTGGCAGTAAGAGCCGATATTGAGATTCCGACGGAGGATGTAAGCGAAGAAAAGAAGAAGGAGATAAGTGAAAAAAGCAGACTTTTTGATATTCAAAAGGAAGCAGCAAAATTTTACTTATTTAAGCTTAGGACTCCGGAAGGAAAGATCGCCGAGGAGTATCTGAAAAACAGAGGGCTTATGGATGAAACTATCAAAAGCTTTGGTATCGGATATTCCGGCCGTGACGGAGGCGGACTTTATCAGTATTTGAAGGGCAAGGGATATACGGATGCATTGCTTAAGGAATCCGGACTTTTTACATGGGATGAGAAGAGAAATACCATGTCTGAGAAGTTTTGGAACAGAGTTATGTTTCCAATCATGGACATAAACAGAAAGGTCATAGGCTTCGGTGGAAGAGTTTTTGGAGATGCAAAACCTAAATACCTTAATTCTCCGGAGACGAAGCTTTTTGATAAAAGCAGGAATCTTTACGGATTATACGCGGCAAGAGCATCAAGACAGAAAAATATAATAATCTGTGAGGGATACATGGATGTGATAAGTCTGCATCAGGCAGGCTTTACAAATGCGGTCGCATCGCTTGGAACCGCGCTTACATCACAGCAGGCAGCGTTGCTGCACAGATATACAAAGGAAGTTCTTTTGATGTATGACAGCGATGAAGCAGGCATCAAGGCAGCTCTTAGAGGAATACCGCTTCTCAGAAATGCAGGACTTAGTTCAAGAGTCGTAAATCTCAAGCCTTACAAGGATCCGGATGAGCTCTTAAAGGCAAAAGGACATGATGAGCTTGCAGAGAGAATAGAAAAGGCTGAAAACGGCTTTATGTTTGAACTACGTATTCTTCATGACGGCTATGATATGAGGGATCCGCAAAATGCAAGCGATTTTTATCATAAAGCGGCCGAAAAGCTGATGACATTTGCAGATGAAATAGAGCGAAACAGCTATATAGAGGTTGTTTCAAGAACATATAATATCCAGACGGATGTTCTGAAAAGGCAGATCGCTAAGCTTGCGATGAAGGGAACGTTTCCTGATGAGAAGCTTATGGTTTCTGACAAGCCGTATAAGAAGCGCGAAAAGGCACAGCAGGGAGACAAGGCAGAAAAAACGCTTCTATCATGGCTGTGCAAGAAGCCTGAGCTAAGAAGCAAGGCAGCAAATGAAATTACTGCAGGTGATTTCGGAAACGAAATGAACAGGACTATAGCAGAGCAGCTGTTTAGGATGTACGATGCAAAGATATACAATCCGGTATCAATATTAAACAGATTTGAGGAGAGCAGCGAAAAATCAGAGGCAGCTGCCATTATAGAGGGTGCAATGCTTCCTGAAAGGGAAGAAGATCTATATAAGGCGGTCAGAGAAGCCGTATTTATAGTAAAGGAGGCAGCGTTAAGGAGAAAGGCTGAAAACATCAATCCGACCGATATGGCGGCACTGCAGGAGCTGATGCAGGACAAAAAGAAGCTTGAAGAGTTAAAAAAACAAATAACCTGAAAACAGGAAGGCATGAAGATAAAATCAGCCTGAAATAACGCGGAAGACGCGCGAGGAAAGAGGAAAATATGACTGAAAAAGAAAAAACCGAAAACGTTGAAAAAGAAAAAATTGATAAAGAAAAATTGCTGATGCACATAAGAGCGCTTGAAGATATCGGAAAGAAAAAAGATAATCTCCTTATGCTCCAGGAGATCAAGGATTACTGCAAGGATCTGAATTTCAGCCCGGAGCAGATCGATAAGATAAGAAAATATCTTGAGGATCGCGGGATAGATGTTATAGAAGTAGCAAATATGGAATCTGATGCCGAATTTGACAACATGCTTCTTTTGAAGGATGACGATCTTGAAATGGATGAAGAGGAGATAGATGTTGAAAATATCGATCTTTCTGTTCCTGAAGGAGTTGGTGTAGAGGATCCTGTCCGCATGTATTTGAAGGAAATAGGAAAGGTCCCGCTTCTTTCTGCCGAGGAGGAGATCGAGCTTGCTAAGCGCATGGAAGAAGGAGATGAAAAGGCTAAGCAGAGGCTTGCAGAGGCAAACCTAAGACTTGTTGTTTCTATAGCAAAGAGATATGTGGGAAGAGGAATGCTGTTCCTTGACCTTATCCAGGAAGGTAACTTGGGTCTTATAAAAGCAGTCGAGAAATTCGACTATCGAAAGGGATACAAATTTTCAACATACGCAACATGGTGGATCAGACAGGCTATAACAAGAGCTATTGCAGATCAGGCAAGAACAATCCGTATACCTGTTCATATGGTAGAGACTATCAACAAGCTGATCAGAGTTTCAAGACAGCTGCTTCAGGATCTCGGACGTGAACCAACCCCTGAAGAGATTGCAGAGCAGATGGATCTGAGCGTAGACAGAGTAAGAGACATCCTCAAGATTTCTCAGGAGCCTGTTTCTCTTGAGACTCCTATAGGAAAGGAAGAGGACAGCCATTTAGGTGACTTCATACAGGATGATAATGTTCCGGTTCCGGCTGATGCGGCAGCATTTACTATGCTGAGAGAGCAGCTTGAGGAGGTGCTTGATACCCTTACAGAAAGAGAGCAAAAGGTATTGAGACTCAGATTCGGTCTTGATGACGGAAGAGCAAGGACTCTTGAGGAAGTTGGTAAGGTATTTAAGGTTACAAGAGAGCGAATCAGACAGATCGAAGCTAAGGCATTAAGAAAGCTGCGCCATCCGAGCAGGAGCAGAAAATTAAGAGATTATCTTGAGTAATATGACAGTGCACGAAGAAAATAAAATGCCGATGCTGTCAAAGAGAATGAAACTTGCAGCCGATATGATCACAAAAGGCAGCAGGGTAGCTGATATAGGGTGCGATCACGGATATGTTTCCATATATTTATATAAAAGCGGGATCGCACCTGTATGTATAGCCTCTGACATCAACAGAGGACCTCTTGAGGCGGCAAGGAAAAACAAAGAGCTTTTTGATGCCGATGGTGTAGAATTAAGGCTTTCGAACGGGCTTGAAAAATACAAAAGAGGTGAAGTGCAGAGCATTCTTATAACGGGAATGGGCGGAAACCTTATAGCAAGGATATTGAGTGACAAAGCAGATGTTGTACAATCTGCTGTGGAGCTTGTTCTTGAACCGCAGTCAGAATATGAAAGTGTAAGAGAGACAGTAAGTGAGCTTGGCTTTAATATAATCGACGAAGAAATGATCGTTGAATGCGGAAAATACTATCCTGTTATAAAAGCTGTACGATCTGAAAATATTCAGCAAATACAAAAATATGAGCTTTTGTATGGACCGTGCCTTATAAAAAAGAAAAATCCAATTCTAAAGGAATATCTCGAAAGAGAAAAGAAAAGGCTTAATAATATACTTGATGAGCTTTTGTGCAATATGGCAGATAAAGCACAGAAAAGATGCAATGAACTAAAAAAAGAACTTGAATATATAGAAAAAGCAGAAGAATTGATGAGATGAAAATGATTTCCGAAATAATACTTGCTTCAGGATCTCCAAGAAGAAAGGAGCTCCTTGAGCAGATCCGGATAAAGCCGATAGTTGAACCAAGCGGCGTGGATGAGGCATCGGATATAAGTGAGCCGGATGCTTTTGTAAAGGAACTTTCAAGAAGAAAATGTCTTGATATTGCAGATAAGCATACCGACGGAGTGATCCTTGGCGCTGATACGGTTGTAGCGATAGATGGCAAAATACTTGGAAAACCAGAGGATGAAGATGATGCAAAAAGGATGATAAGCCTGATCCAGGGAAGAGCGCATCATGTATATACAGGAGTAACGCTTGCGAAAAAAGAAAACGGAAGGCTTAAGAGTGTTATTACATTTTGCGAAAGCACAGAGGTCTTGATCGAAAAAATATCCAAAGAGGAAATAGATGACTATGCTGCAACAGGCGAACCGCTTGATAAGGCGGGAGCTTATGCCATTCAGGGGATATTTGCAAAATTTGTAAAGGGCATTACAGGAGATTATTCAAATGTAGTAGGACTGCCGCTTGCAGCCCTTTATGCCAATTTGAAAAAGATGCTTGGCGGAGATGACATATGAAATGTAAGGAAATTATTGAAATCATAGAAAAAAGATATCCGTTAGATGCAGCAGAGAGCTGGGACAATCCGGGACTCATTGCAGGAGATGATGAGGACGATATCTCAAAGATAATGGTAGCTCTTGATGCGACTGATGAAACGATAGACCAGGCTGTGAAGGAAAAAGCGCAGCTTCTTATTACTCATCATCCTATGATATTTGGCAAAATAAGACAGGTAAATAATAAAACGCTTGAAGGCAGACGGCTTTTAAAACTCATAAAAAACGGCATTTCATGCTATGCGATGCATACAAATTTTGACGTAAAAAGCATGGCCTATATAAATGAAGCTCAGATAGGCCTTAATGATACAGAGGTTTTATACCCGACAGCGCAAAATGATAATGTGCCTGAGGGAATAGGAAGAGTCGGATGGCTTGAGAAACCCATGAAATACGACGAGCTTGCAATGCATGTGAAAAGAGCAATGCATACAGAATCTGTCAGATGCTATGGAAATACAGACAGGCTTATAAAAAGAGCAGCAGTAAGCGGCGGCTCAGGAAAAAGCATGATACAGGCAGCTCTTGATAAACATGCTGAAGTGCTTATAACAGGAGATATAGATTATCATACCGGAATAGATGCATGCGCAAACGGTCTTCTTATCATAGATGCAGGGCATTTCGGAACAGAGCATGTGTTCAAGAGCTTTATGACGAAGTGGCTTAAAGAGGTAATACCTGGCTGTGATGTCATAGAAGCATGTCAGAATGAGCCTTTTTTCATTATATAAATAAAATAACCAGACAGAGAAGTTTGACACAAAAAAGCAAACAGAGTAATATTGTTTTGCTATATTGAGCAGAGCGTGTGATCGCGGCTGACTATCTTTACGGTAGCAGGTGAGGAAAGTCCGGGCTTCGAAGGGCAGGATGCCGGATAACGTCCGGCGGAGGTGACTCCCGGGAAAGTGCAACAGAGATATACCGCCCGAAAGGGTAAGGGTGAAAAGGCAGTGTAAGAGACTACCGCCATCCTGGTAACAGGGTGGGTCCATGTAAACCCCATCCGAAGCAAGATCAGACAGAAAACTATGCGGCGGCCCGTCGCGTTTTCGGGTAGATCGCTTGAGGCTGCAGGTAACTGCAGTCCTAGACAGATGATCACGCAAGACATAACCCGGCTTATAGCTCTGCTCATTGCAGTTATAATTTATGAAGAAAACATATATGGGGCTTTTGGATCAAACAAATATCCCATATAAGCAGGAGGAATAAAAATGTCAGAAGAAACAAGATCCTTTGACGATTTTGATACAGTTGATCTTGACGAGGAACGTCAGGCACTTGCAATAATAGATCAGACAAAATTGCCGTCTAAAATGAAGATGCTTTATCTTACAAAGCAGGAAGATATATGGGATGCAATATATCTATTAAAGGTAAGAGGAGCTCCGGCGATCGGAGTTGCAGCAGCAATAGGAATATATCTTGCTGCAAAGGACATAAAGGCTGAGTCTTATGAGGACTTCCTTGCACAGTTCAGAAAGGCAAAGGATTATCTTGATTCTGCAAGACCTACAGCGGTAAATCTTTCATGGGCGCTTAAGAGACAGGAGAAAGTAGTCCTTGACCATAAGGATGAGCCGATAGAGGAGATAGTAAAGGCACTTCATGATGAGGCTGTAAGGATAAGGGAAGAGGATATAGCAGTTTGCCGTGCGATCGGCGAATACGGTCTCACTCTTATAAAGGATGGCGACGGTCTTCTTACACACTGCAATGCAGGAAGACTTGCTGCAGTCAAATACGGAACAGCTACTGCGCCTATGTATGTAGGAGCAGAGAAAGGATATAAGTTCAAGATATTTGCTGATGAGACAAGACCGCTTCTTCAGGGGGCCAGACTTACTGCATTTGAGCTTGCACAGGCCGGAATGGATGTAACACTTGAGTGTGACAATATGTCGGCTACAGCAATGAGAAACGGATGGATTCAGGCTGTATTTGTAGGCTGCGACAGAGTTGCGGCAAACGGAGATGCAGCAAACAAGATCGGAACATCTATGGTTGCACTTGCAGCAAAAAGATATGGTGTGCCATTCTATGTATGCGCACCTACATCTACTATAGATATGGCAACACCTACCGGAAAGGATATCAAAATCGAACAAAGAAAGCCGGAAGAGGTTACCGAGATGTGGTATAAGGAGAGAATGGCACCGGAAAATATAAACGTATTTAATCCGGCATTTGATGTCACAGATTCAGATCTTATCACAGGAATAGTTACCGAATACGGCATTGCAAGAGCACCATATAAGGAGGCTTTTGAGGAAATATTTCGGAGGAAAAACGGATGACAGATGTTAAGGGGGAATTCCAAGAGGCGGCTACAAGAAAGATAGACGTTGATATAAGACCGGAAATGGAAAAAACAAAGGAAACTCCTCATGAGCAGATCCTGCCGGATTTTATCAATGAGCCGGGAAGACTTCCGTTGTCTGTATCTGTTGAGATCCAAGGAGGGATGCTCCTTAATATAGCACGTATAGGTGATGTGCTCCCTGTAAAATGCACAAGGGAGTTTTCTGTTGGGACAGATGTGATAACAGATGCAGCAATAAACATCTATGCAGGAGAAAGAGCTCTTGCCTCATCAAATAAGCAGATCGGCACGGCAGTTGTTCCGCGCATCGAAAGGCTTTCAAACGGAAAAGCGATCATTACAATAAGCTTTGAAGTTGAAAGGGACTGCACGATCGTGATCGATGCAATAGATGAGGGCAGCCTAAAAAAAGTCAAAAAGATAATAGAGCCAAGCTGGATACCTTCAAATAAAGAGATACTCGAAATGGTAAATGACGCAAGAGATAATCTCATAAAGGATGAGGAAACCAGGCTTAACAGCAGCATTGTTTTCAAGGCAAGGGACATTATCTTTAGAACAGATATAATATTAAGAAAAAAAAGAAGAGAGCTTTCAAGAGAAAAAAAGAAAGCCATAATATCAAAACAGAATGAACTGAGAAAACTGATTAAAAAGCTGGATGTTGAAAATATGTCCAAGGAAAAGCGGAAGGAAATAAATATTGCTATTGCTGCCTTGGATCAAATTACGTCTAAGTGAACTTAAAGTTAATTTTCTATGTTGACAGAGGACCTGCTTGATGCTATAGTACATGGTACGACATGAAAGTGGGTCTTTTTTTTATGTTTAAATTTAGAGATTTAAGACATATTTAAGACCGTTGATTGCGAAAATACACATGGAGGTGGAGCAACGTGCGAGTTAAAATCACATTGGCATGTACGGAGTGTAAACAACGCAACTATAACATGACAAAAGACAAAAAGAATCATCCGGACAGGATGGAAACTAGCAAATACTGCAGGTTCTGTAAAAAGCATACCGTGCACAAAGAGACAAAATAATTTGTGGGGTACGCGATATGGCAGATAACGCAGTAGCAGAAAAAAAGGAAAAGAAGGCAAAAGCCGGATTTTTCAAACAGCTTAAAGGTGAGTTCAAAAAGATTATCTGGACTGACAAAAAAACATTGGCAAAGCAGACTGTAGCTGTAATTGCTATTTCAGTTGCTTTGTGTGTCATTATCACTTTGGTTGACTCAGGTGCTCTTGCACTTGTAAATCTTATGATTAATTAAGGTAGGTATGTGAATGTCAGAAGCTAAATGGTATGTAGTCCATACATATTCAGGCTATGAAAATAAAGTAAAAGCCAATATTGAAAAGACTATAGAAAACAGACATCTTGAAGATCAGATCCTTGAAGTCCGTGTCCCGATGGAGGATGTAGTAGAAGTAAAAAATGGTGCCAAGAAGCAGGTTTCAAAGAAAATGTTTCCGGGCTATGTACTTCTTAACATGATCATGAATGACGATACCTGGTATGTTGTCCGCAATACCCGCGGAGTCACAGGATTCGTAGGACCGGGATCAAAGCCGGTTCCGTTAAGACCGGACGAATTAAAGACCTTAGGTTCAATGGATGAATCACAGAAGGTTGTTACGGATCTCAACGAAGGAGATTCAATCGTAGTTACAGGCGGAGCCTGGAAGGATACTACAGGTGTTATTACATCTGTTAATCAGGCAAAGCAGGTTGTAACAATTCAGGTAGAGCTTTTCGGCCGTGCAACACCGGTAGAGATAAGCTTTTCAGAAGTAAAGAAGATCGGATAAATCCGATACGTGGGAGGGAAATCCCCGCAATTACCACTTTAGGAGGTGCCGAAAATGGCAAAGAAAGTTACAGGTTACATTAAATTACAGATTCCGGCCGGCAAGGCTACACCTGCTCCACCAGTAGGACCGGCTTTAGGACAGCACGGAGTTAATATCGTTCAGTTTACGAAGGAATTCAATGCAAAGACAGCTGACAAGGGAGATCTTATCATCCCTGTAGTTATCACTGTTTATGCTGACAGAAGCTTCAGCTTCATCACAAAAACTCCTCCTGCTGCAGTTCTTCTTAAAAAGGCATGCAACATCAAATCAGGTTCAGGCGTTCCGAACAAGACAAAAGTTGCAACAGTCTCAAAAGACAAGATCCGTGAGATCGCTGAGATGAAGATGCCAGATCTCAACGCAGCATCTATCGAAGCTGCTATGAGCATGATAGCTGGTACAGCAAGAAGTATGGGTATCGTAGTAGAAGACTGATAATAGAAAAGACGTGGGAGGGACAATCCCGCAACTACCACCAGGAGGTTTTTAAAGATGAAACATGGAAAGAAATACGCAGAAGCTGCAAAAGCAGTAGAGCGCACAAAATTATATGATCCTGAAGAGGCTATGAGCCTTATCAAAAAGATCGCTACAGCTAAGTTTGACGAGACTGTAGAAGCTCATATCCGTACAGGATGCGACGGACGTCATGCAGATCAGCAGATCCGTGGTGCCGTTGTACTTCCAAACGGAACAGGAAAAAAGGTTCGTGTTCTTGTATTTGCTAAGGGAGCTAAGGTTGATGAGGCTACAGCTGCCGGAGCAGATTACGTTGGAGGAGAAGAGCTTGTTCCGAAGATTCAGAAAGAGGGATGGCTTGATTTTGACGTTGTAGTTGCTACACCGGATATGATGGGTGTTGTAGGACGTCTCGGACGTGTACTTGGACCGAAGGGTCTCATGCCAAACCCAAAATCAGGAACAGTTACAATGGATGTTACAAAGGCTATTGCTGATATCAAAGCCGGTAAAGTTGAGTATCGTCTCGACAAGACGAACATCATTCATGTTCCGATCGGAAAAGCTTCTTTTACAGAGGAGCAGCTTACACAGAACTTCGATGCACTTATGGCAGCTATCAACAAAGCAAGACCGGCTGCTCTTAAGGGACAGTTCTTAAAGAGCGTTTCAGTATCATCAACAATGAGTCCTGGAATCAAGCTTAACACAGCAAAATTGGCTTAATTGTTGACGGACATGGCATTTTACTTGCTTTTTAAAGGGTAAGATGCTATATTATATCAAGATATGTAACTTGTTGACAGGAGTGAACGAAATGTTCACTCCTGTCAGTTTTATATGTGGTTAAAAATATCAAACCTATAACATTGATCGATTTGGAAGAAAAGGAGTCAGATGAGCCGCAGAGAAGAATACGAAAAAAAAGCAGAAGCGCTTCTTATGCCGATTATTGAGGAAAACAAGCTTCAGCTTGTTGATGTTGAATATGTCAAGGAAGGCAGCAACTGGTATTTGCGTGCCTACATCGACAAGGAGGGCGGAGTCAATGTAGATGACTGTGAGGTTGTAAGCCGTGCATTTTCGGAGATCCTTGACAAAGAGGACCCGATAGAAAATGCTTATATACTTGAGGTCAGCTCACCAGGACTTGGACGTCCGTTAAAAAAGGATAAGGATTTTAATAGAAATCTTGGAAAAAAGATCGAATTCAAGAGCTTTAAGGCTATAGAT
Organism: bacterium; assembly: GCA_963660835.1. GTDB lineage: Bacteria > Bacillota > Clostridia > Lachnospirales > Lachnospiraceae > Alectryocaccobium. The sequence goes on along the minus strand of CAVLAA010000001.1, from coordinate 30,922 downwards.
GGTAAGAAGGAGTTTGTAGGAACTCTTGAGGATTTTGATGCCGAGAGCTTTACTATAGATGATGAGAACGAACATAAAACCTACAAAAGAAAAGACATGGCTCTCATAAGAGAGTATGTAGAATGGTAAGTGAATATAAAATTCAGGAGGACAAAGGGAAAAGAAATGAGTGCCGAATTAAGAGAAGCTTTAACAGTATTGGAAAAAGAGAAAAATATAAGCAAAGAGGCTTTGCTTGAGGGAATCGAGCAGTCTCTCATGCAGGCATGCAAGAACCACTTTGGAAAGGCTGACAATATCAATGTTGAGATCGACCACGACACATGTGATTTTGAAGTTTATGCGATCAAGGAGGTTGTTGAAGAGGTAGAAGATCCGGTGCTTGAGATCAGCCTTCTGGATGCTAAAAAAATAGATCCCAAATATGAAACAGGTGATATTGTACGAGTGCCTATAGAATCCAGATCATTTGGAAGGATTGCAACACAGAATGCAAAGAATGTGATCCTTCAGAAGATAAGAGAAGAAGAACGCAAATCTCTTTATAACCGCTATTTCGAAAGAGAGCATGATATGGTAAGCGGAACAGTTCAAAGAGATATGGGCAAATTTATAAGTGTAAATCTCGGAAAGATTGATGCACGACTTACAGAGTCAGAGCAGGTGCCGGGCGAAATATTAAAGCCGCATGACAGGATAAAGGTATATGTTCTTGAAGTAAGAGATATGCCAAAAGGACCGATGATCCTTGTATCAAGAAGCCATCCGGAGCTTGTAAGAAGGCTTTTCGAGGCTGAGGTTGCGGAAATCCAGGACGGAGTAATAGAAATAAAGAGCATAGCAAGAGAGGCCGGTTCAAGAACCAAGCTTGCAGTAAGCAGTATAAATCCTGACGTAGATGCAGTCGGAGCCTGTGTAGGATTAAACGGTACAAGAGTAGGAGCTGTTGTAGAGGAACTCAATGGAGAAAAGATAGATATAATCAACTGGGATGAAAACCCTGCACTTCTTATAGAAAATGCTCTTTCACCTGCAAAGGTTATTTCTGTTTTGGCAGATCCTGATGATAAGACAGCACTTGTGATCGTTCCGGATTATCAGCTTTCACTTGCCATTGGTAAGGAAGGCCAGAATGCAAGACTGGCAGCTAAGCTTACAGGCTTTAAGATCGACATAAAGAGTGAGACTCAGGCAAAGGAGGCAGGAATCTTCGAGGAATATTTCGGAGAGGATTATGAGGAGCAGGAAAGCGCTGATGAAGAGACTGAGTCTTTGGATGAGATAAACGAGCCAGAAGAAGCAGAAGAAGTCTTAGAAGACAGTGAAGAGCCTGTTAAGGAGGATGTAAATGCAGTATCTGATGATGACGATGATATAAATGCACTTCTTGACGACCTTATCGCAGCAGGCGAGGATGAAGAGGTATAAGCCAGGACTATGAATAAGAAAATCCCAATGAGAACCTGCTGTGGCTGCCGTGAGTCTTTTCCCAAAAAAGAGCTTGTCAGAATAGTAAGACAGCCGGATAAAGAACTGAGGGTTGATCTGACGGGAAAGCTGAACGGAAGAGGAGCATATATATGCAGAAACAGTTCGTGCCTTCAAAAAGCTGTAAAGACAGGCAGTATAGCAAGGTCACTTGAAGTTTCCGTTACAGAAGAGATATATAAAAGACTTGAAGAGGAATTAGAACAGTGAAGCCAGATAAAACAGCATCGTATATAGGACTTGCAATGAAAGCAGGCAAGATTGCTTCCGGTGAATTTGCAGTCGAGAAAGCTGTAAAAGAAGGAAAAGCTTATTTGGTTATCCTTTCAGCAGATGCTTCTAACAATACAAAAAAGAAATTTAAGGATATGTGCAGCTATTATCAGGTGCCTGTCGAAGAATATACGGACAAGCAGGAGCTGGGACATATGATAGGAAGAGAACAAAGAGCGTGTATTGCTGTAAATGATGCAGGATTTGCTTCTGCAATCGAGAAGAATCTAAAAAACGACAATACAAAGTAAAAGAGGACAAAGAGGGCTGATGAGTATAATGGATGAAAATAAAGAAGTAAATAAAACGGAACAGGACGACGCAAAGCAGGTTCCGAAGAAAAAGAAATATATTCAGGTTTACAGACCGCAGAATGCTGCAAGTAAAGAAGGAAAAGACTTTACAAAGCATGGTCAAAGTGCACAGAAGGAAAAGGCAAAGAAGGATGCTGCAAAGACTGTGGAAAAGAAAGTGGTTAAGCCACAGCCAAAGACAGAGGAACAAGTAAAAAGCGCAGCACCTAAGACAGAGACTAAGACAGCTGAAAAGCCGGCAGAAACAAAGGCAGAGCCCGCTGCTGATACAGCTGTTAAAGCAGAGAGCATTAAGCCTGTGCAGCCAAAGGAGGCTGAGAAGCCGGCAGAGGCAAAAACAGCAGCAGCTGCTCCTGAGGTAAGAAGAGTAAGACCTGTTATCATTTCAAGAGCTGAGGACAGAAGAGCCGCAGCAGAAAAGGCTGCAAAGGAGAGAGCAGAAAGAGCAGCTGCGCAGAAAGAGCAGCAAAAGACAGAAAATCAGAACAGAAGAAATAGTGATTCTGCTCCATACAGAAAATCACAGGATGGTAATTTCAGAAGAAACGGCAGTGATCAGAGACAGCAAAGACCGGGTGCTGACAGACAGAAATCTTTTGGAAACAGAGGAGGACAGTCAGATCGTCCGCAAAGAGGCTTTGCTGACAGAAGATCAAATGATAAGGACAAGGATTTTGACCGCCAGTCACAGTTTGATAAAAAGCCAAGAACTGACAGAAGAGCAGCAGCTCCTGCAATGGATGTAGGATTTAAAAAGCCTTCAAGAGATACAAGCCATAAGGAAAAGGATAAGAATAAGGAGCAGCTCAGAAAGAATAAATTTGCAAATGACAGAGAGCCGGAAGGAAACAGACCAAATCAGGGAAAAAGACAGATGCGCAGCATTCCTAAGGCACTTCAGAAGCAGACACATAAGCAGGTAGAGGAAAAGAAGGAGGTTGTAAAGGAGATTACAATTCCTGAGAAGCTTACGATAAAGGAGCTTGCTGACAAGATGAAGATGCAGCCTTCTGTTATTGTTAAGAAGCTTTTCCTTGAAGGAACAATGGTAACTGTCAATCAGGAGATTGATTACGATACAGCTTCAGAGATCGCTCTTGGCTTTGATATCATTGCAGAGCAGGAGGAGAAGGTTGATGTGATCGCAGAGCTTCTCAAGGAGGATGAGGAAGACGAAAAGGATATGGTCAGCAGACCGCCTGTTGTCTGCGTAATGGGACACGTTGACCATGGTAAAACATCTCTTCTTGATGCTATTCGTGATGCACATGTTACTGACAGAGAGGCCGGCGGTATTACACAGCATATCGGTGCATATGGTGTCAAGATAAACGGCCAGAGGATCACATTCCTCGATACACCCGGACATGAAGCATTTACAGCTATGCGAATGAGAGGTGCTAACTCTACAGATATAGCAATACTTGTTGTCGCAGCTGATGACGGTGTTATGCCTCAGACTGTTGAGGCTATCAACCATGCAAAGGCAGCAGGAGTAGAGATAATCGTTGCAATCAACAAGATTGATAAGCCAGGAGCAAATATAGACAGAGTTAAGCAGGAACTTTCCGAATATGAGCTTATTGCAGAGGATTGGGGCGGAAGCACGGTATTTGTACCTGTTTCAGCCAAGACAAGAGAAGGTATAGACAACCTCCTTGAGATGATCCTCCTTACAGCTGAAGTGCTTGAGCTTAAGGCAAATCCTAACAGAAAAGCAAGAGGACTTGTACTCGAGGCCAAGCTTGATAAAGGAAAAGGTCCGGTTGCTAATGTACTTGTACAGAAAGGTACATTAAGACTTGGAGATTATATCGCTGCAGGTGCATGCTCAGGTAAGGTTCGTGCAATGATGGATGAAAATTCCAGAAGGATCAAAGAAGCAGGACCTTCTACACCGGTAGAGATATTGGGACTTAACGATGTTCCAAATGCAGGAGAAATCCTTGTTGCAACAGAAACAGATAAGGAAGCAAAGAATTTTGCAGCTACATTTGTATCTGAGAATAAGAATAAGCTTATTGCAGATACTAAGGCAAAGATGTCTCTTGATGATCTCTTCAGCCAGATAAAGGAAGGAAACCTTAAAGAGCTTAATATCCTTGTTAAGGCAGATGTTCAAGGTTCTGTTGAAGCTGTTAAGCAGTCACTTGTTAAGCTTTCAAATGAAGAAGTACTTGTTAAGGTTATCCACGGCGGTGTTGGTGCTATCAATGAGTCGGATGTTACTCTTGCAGCTGCATCAAATGCTATTATCATTGGATTTAACGTACGTCCTGATGCAACAGCAAAGACTATAGCTGAGCATGAAGGCGTCGATGTAAGACTTTATAAAGTAATCTACCAGGCTATCGAGGATGTCGAGGCTGCTATGAAGGGAATGCTTGATCCTGTTTATGAGGAACAGGTAATCGGTCATGCAGAGATCAGACAGCTCTTCAAGGCATCAGGTGTCGGAATGATCGCCGGAAGCTATGTCCTTGACGGATACTTCAGAAGAGACTGCTCTGTCAGAATCACAAGAGACGGAGAGCAGATATTTGAAGGTGCACTTGCATCACTTAAGAGATTTAAGGATGATGTAAAGGAAGTTAAATCAGGATTTGAGTGCGGTCTTGTATTTGCCGACTTCAATGACATACAGGAGCTTGATCAGGTAGAGGCATATATAATGGTCGAGGTGCCAAGGTAAACGCACCCGGAAAGAGGAAATAGTGAGAAAAAACAGTGTTAAACATGTACGCATTAATCAGGCGGTTCAAAGAGAATTAAGCAATATAATCAGAACCGAGGTCAAGGATCCGAGAGTTGGGATAATGACATCTGTTACTGCTGTAGATGTGGCAACAGATCTCAAGACCTGTAAGGTTTATATAAGTGTTTTAGGAAATGAAGAGGAGAAGCAGGAGACAATGAAGGCATTGGAAAATGCGATGGGATTCATCAGAAGGGCTCTTGCGTCAAATCTGAATTTAAGAAACACTCCGGAGCTTAGATTCATTGAGGATGACTCAATAGAATACGGTGTAAATATGTCTGAACTGATAGATAAGGTTATAGACAAGGATGCAGGTAGTGAGCATGAATAAAATAGAAACCTATCTTTTACAAAAAAAGAAAGTTGCGATCGCAGGCCATGTAAGTCCCGATGGGGACTGCATCGGCTCCTGCATGGGACTTTGGATATATATAAAAGATAATTTTCCGGAAATAGAAGCAGATGTATATCTTTCACAGGTGCAGGATAAATTTTGCTTTATCGAAGGAATAGACAAGGTGCATACAAGCTGCGAGAAGGGAATAGGAAACAAATACGATCTTCTTGTTCTTCTTGACATAAGCAGTGTTGACAGGATAGGTGTCGCAGGCTCACTTTATAATGAAGTAGAGAATGTTCTTTGCCTTGATCATCATAAAACGAATAATGGGGAATATACCTGGTTTTATAATGACAGCAAAGCAAGCTCCACATCTGAAGTTCTGTACAGGCATTTAGATGAAGATAAGATATCAAGGAAATGTGCAGAGGCATTATATATGGGTATCGTGCATGATACGGGAGTTTTCAGATACAGCTGTACATCGCCTGAAACAATGCGTATAGCTGCAAGGCTTATGGAAAAAGGGGTTGATTATACAAGTATAATCGATGAAACCTATTATCAAAAGACGATTGAGCAGCAAAAGATGCAGGGATATGCATTGGCAAACAGCAGGATGTTCTTTGACGGAAAATTTATTGTCGGAACGATCACAAAAAAGGAACGCGATTCAATAGGTGTCAGATCAAATGAGATTGACGGAATCGTAAGCCTTTTAAGAGATACCGTAGGAGTTGAGGTTTCAATGCTCATGCATGAGCTCGATACAGGAGAGATAAAGATCAGCATGAGATCAAGACAGATCGTGGATGTAAGCGAGGTATGTCTTGAGTTTGGAGGCGGCGGTCATGTAAGAGCGGCAGGCTGCAAGACAAATGAAAGCTTTGACAGTATTCTTGAAAAAATGCTTCCTCTTGTAGGAAGGCAGCTCGAGGAGAACGAGGCCTAAAATAGGAACGAGGTAGCAATGAACGGAATTCTTAATATATATAAGGAACCGGGTTTTACATCCTTTGATGTTGTAGCTAAGCTTAGAGGAATCCTCAAACAGAAGAAAATAGGTCATACAGGAACGCTCGATCCTGCAGCGCAGGGAGTGCTTCCTGTATGTTTGGGTAAAGCAACAAAATTATGTGAACTGATTACTGACGGCTGCAAAACCTATGAGGCCGTAATGCTTTTGGGAACTGTAACGGATACTCTTGATATGGAGGGAAATGTACTTGAAAGACATGATGTAACCTGCAGCGTGGATGAAGTCACAAAGGCAGTTATGTCATTTGTCGGAAAAATAGAGCAGATACCGCCGATGTATTCTGCACTTAAGATAAACGGACAGCGCCTCTATGAGCTTGCAAGACAGGGAGTTACAGTAGAAAGAAAAAAAAGAAGCATTGAAATTTACAATATAGATATCATAGGCATAGAGCTGCCCAGGGTTGTATTTTCGGTTACGTGTTCAAAGGGAACATATATAAGAACCCTTTGCGATGATATCGGAGAAAAATTAGGCTGCGGTGCCTGTATGGAAAGCCTGAAAAGAACAGCCTCGGGAAGATTTAAGATTGAGGATGCGCACAGACTTTCAGAGATACAAAGTCTTGTAAATTCCGGAAAATTAGGCGAAATACTTATTGGAATGGATGATGTATTTGCAGAGCTTCCATTTTACAGAGCTGAGGAATATGAGGACAAGGCACTTCATAACGGAAACAGCCTGAAGATAAGAAAAGAGTTTGAGATCGGTGCAAAACTTAGGATTTATGATTCAAAAGACTGCTTCATAGGAATATACAGATTTGAAGCAGGCAATATATTAAAGCCAATAAAAATCCTTTATGAATAAAGGAAAAAAAGGAACAGGATCAATGAGGTATTACAATAAGCTTGAGGACATAATACAGGAAAAAAATACGGTTATTACACTCGGAAAGTTTGATGGCATTCACAGAGGGCATCAAAAGCTTTTAAATGAGGTTCACAGACTATCGCATGAGAAGGATTTACAGACTGTATTATTTACTTTTGATGTATCTCCACAGACAAGAATAGGAAAAAGAGATTATTGCGTAATAGTTACCAATAGCGAGAAAAAAGAGCTTGTCGAAAAATTCGGAATAGATATCATGATCGAGTGTCCTTTTACGGATCAGGTAAGAAATATGGAAGCAGAGGCCTTTGTTGAAGAGATACTGGTAAACAGGCTTAAGGCAAAGGCTCTTGTTATTGGAGATGATTTCGGATTCGGAAAAGGCAGAAAGGGAACACCCGAATTTCTTAAGGCCGGAGAAAAGAAATATGGTTATACCGTCGATATCATCGAAAAGGAAAAGGACGGCGACAGAGATATAAGCAGCACATATGTAAGAGAGGAGCTTATAAAGGGCGATATCGAAAAGGCAAATGAGCTGTTAGGATATAGATTTTTCGTAGAGGGTGAGATCATTCACGGAATGCATATAGGAACAGGACTAGGCTTTCCGACTATAAATATTGTTCCGGATAAAGAAAAGATCCTGCCGCCAAACGGTGTTTATGCTACAATTACTGAGGTTGAAGGCAGAGAATATCACAGCATCACAAATATCGGTGTAAAGCCTACTGTAGACGGTAAAACACTGGGTGTTGAAACATTTATATATGATTTTGAAGGCAGCTTATATGGCAAAAAAGCCTATATAAAACTGCTTAAATTCATAAGAAATGAAAAGAAATTTGCATCAATAGATGAGCTGAAAAAACAGGTAGATAAGGATATTGAATTCGGAAGGAATTTAAAATGAGAGAAAGTGGTATATTGCTCCCGATTTTTTCATTGCCGGGAGAATATGGAATCGGAAGCTTTTCAAAGGAGGCATATGATTTTGTAGATTGGCTTGTAAGATGCAGGCAAAAATATTGGCAGATCCTGCCGCTTGGACCTACCGGATTTGGAGCATCACCATATCAGTCATATTCTACATTTGCCGGAAATCCTTTTTTTATTTCTCTTGAGGACCTTTTTAAGGAAGGACTTATAACAAGAGAAGAGCTGGAAGCTCAGAAAATGCCGGAAAACGAAGAATTTATAGATTATGACAGGCTTGAAGCAAAAAGGATTGGCATCCTAAGGAAGGCATTCGAACGCTTTGAGCCGGATGAGGCATTTTTTAAGTACTGTGAGGAAAATAAAGAATGGCTTGAGGATTATGCCAGATTCAGGGTGCTTAAGGATATTTATCCGGGTAAGGCATGGTACGAATGGGACAAGGAATATAAATTCAGACATAAAAGAGCACTTGCAAAGCTCGATCAGCAGTACGAAGAGCAGATAAGCTATTATAAATTTATAGAATATAAGTTTATGACACAGTGGAAGGCACTTAAGGAATATGCCAATGAAAAGGGAATCCTGATAATAGGAGATATCCCGATTTATGTGGCAATGGACAGTGCCGATACCTGGGGCAGCCCAAAGCTTTTCAAGCTGGATAAAGATTTAAAACCTAAATTCATTGCAGGATGTCCTCCTGATTATTTTTCAGCAGACGGTCAGCTTTGGGGAAATCCGGTTTATGACTGGAAATATCATGAAAAATCAGGCTATGAATGGTGGATAAAGAGGCTTAAGCACTGCTTTGAGATATATGATGTATTGAGGCTTGATCATTTCAGGGGATTTGCGTCATATTATCAGGTGCCAAGTACTGAGACAACGGCACAGAACGGAGAATGGATCAAGGGACCGAGGATGGACTTCTTCAATAAGATCAAGGAAAGCCTTGGAGATGTTTCGATAATAGCCGAAAATCTGGGGATGCTTACAGAGGATGTTTTCGAACTGCTTGATGAATCCGGCTATCCCGGAATGAACGTTTTGCAGTTTGCATTTGACGGAACGCATGACAGCCTGTATCTTCCTCATAAGTACTGCAATAATTCGGTTGTATATACCGGAACACATGACAATGATACCTTAGTCGGATGGCTAAGTAAGGCAGGCAGTGATGAAAAGAAATTTGTATGTGACTATGTAGGTATGTATGATTCACGAGATGAAGATCTGGCCTTTGGTGTTATAAGACTTGCGATGGGAAGTGTTGCAAATCTTGCTATAATCCCAATGCAGGATTATCTGGAGCTTGATTCCAATGCGCGTATCAATACTCCGTCTACTGTCGGAACGAACTGGAGATGGAGAATGAGACCGGGAAGTACATCGGATTATCTTATCGGAAAGATATCGTGGCTTACTGACCTGTTTGGAAGAAACAGAAAAGAAAATGATTGATGATAAAATAAAGGCATCGGGTTCAATTTAAAACCTGATGCCTTAGCTGCATTATAGAAGCATTTTTATAGAAGCTTTTTTATTTTTTTTGTCTGCTAAAGTAGTCCTTGACAAGCTTTACGACTGTACCTGACAGAAGGAATAATGCTATAAGGTTAGGGATAACCATGAGTCCGTTGAAGGTATCTGCTATATCCCAGATAAGACCAAGGTCTGTAGTAGCACCTAAGATAGCAACAAGGGAATAAACAAGCATGAACGGCTTTATGATCCTGCTTCCAAAAAGGAATTCTATACAGCGTGAGCCATAAAGTCCCCAGCCAAGGATTGTTGAAAATGCAAAGCAGCAAAGAGCTACTGCCGTAAAAATAGTTATCCAGTTGCCATAGGTTGATACAAAGCCTGCGATAGTAAGTTCGGCACCTGCAGCAGAACCGTAATTTATCGAGGAGTTTCCAAGCAGTACAACCAATGCTGTAAGAGTACAGATAACGATCGTATCCATAAAGACCTCGAAGATACCAAACATACCCTGTTTAACAGGTTCGCTTGTGTCTGAGCATGCATGTGCGATAGACCCTGTACCAAGGCCGGCTTCATTTGAGAATATACCTCTTGAGACACCCTTCTTCATGCTCAAAAAGAAGCTGCCGACGACTCCGCCGGTTACTGCAGCCGGCTTAAATGCACCTTCAAATATAGAAGCAAATACGGAAGGAACAGAGTCTATATTTAATATGATTACACCTAAAGCAATGATTATATAGAATACAGCCATAGCCGGAACAAGCTTTTCGGTAACGCTTCCGATCCTCTTGATACCTCCGATAAGGATAAGGGCTACAAGAACGGTAATGATTATGCCGATTATAAGATTAGTTGTTGAAGTGCTGCCGCTGTCTATAACATTAAAGCTTATAAGAGCAGTATTTATAGAAGAAACAATTGTATTTACCTGTGTGGCATTTCCGGTTCCGAAAACAGTAAGAACTCCAAAGATCGAAAATACATATGCAAGCCAACGCCAGTTTTTACTGAGGCCGTTTTTGATGTAGTACATCGGACCGCCTACAAAATCGCCCTTATCATTTTTTTCTCTAAAATGAACTGCAAGCGTAACTTCTGCAAATTTGGTTCCCATTCCGAGTATTGCCGAGATCCACATCCAAAATATAGAACCGGGGCCTCCGATTGCGATAGCTCCTGCAACACCGGCAATATTTCCGGTGCCTATAGTTGCGGCAAGCGCTGTGCATACCGCCTGAAATGGGGTTAATGCGCCGTCCTTTGCCTCTTTTTTCTTAAAAAGCTTGCCAAGAGTGCATTTCATTGCAAATCCGAATTTTCTTATCTGAATTGCTCTTGTTCTTATAAGGAGCAGTATGCCGACTCCTATTATACATACCATTGCGGGTACACCCCATATAAAATTGTTTACAGAGGTGTTTACCTGTTGAATAGTTTCTAACATAAATTTTCTCTCTCCGTACGATCAGTGTGTGTCTTTATTTATAAATATTGCCTTTGTTTTTGAATAAACAACCTTTTGTGAACCATATAGGCTCCAGTAGCCGCTCATCATATAGGCGATAGCACAGGAAAGTGCAAACAGCGGAACAGCCTTTCCTCCGAAAAGCTCATATGACAATATGATAGAAGTAAGAGGACAGTTTGTTACTCCGCAAAATACCGATACGATTCCGAGTGCGGCAGAAAATGAAGGCGAAAGACCGATAATAGGTCCGACTATACAGCCGAAGGTTGCACCCGTGAAGAAGGTCGGTACAATTTCACCGCCCTTAAAGCCTGCACACAGTGTTACTGCAGTAAGCAGCATTTTAAGCAAAAATGCCCAAGGAACGGCAGAACCCTCGACAGCCTTTTCGATTATTGCAGATCCGGTTCCACAGTAATCTGTACCTAGTAAAAGTACGGCCACTATCATTATCGCACTTCCTATAAGAACTCTTATATAAGCATTTTTGGTGATGTGATTATATAAGAGCGGAACAAAGTGCAGGATAAAGCAGAACATTACGGAAACTACAGCAAAAAGAAGTCCGATGATCAAAATCCTTATAAGTGTCCAGCCATCAAGCTGTGGGATAGACGTTATATTAAATGCTGTTGACTGCACACTTAAAAATGCAGCGATCCGCCTTGCGATAAGTGCAGAAAGTATGCATGGCATTATGGCTGCATAGTACATTACACCGACACTTACAACCTCCATTGCAAATATTGCAGCAGCAAGCGGAGTCCCGAAAAGCGCAGAAAAGCCAGCGGCCATACCTGCCATAATGATAACGCGCTCATCCTTTTCATCAAGCTTCATGAGCTTGCCAATGAAATCGGAAATGCTTCCACCAAGCTGCAGAGCGGCACCTTCACGTCCGGCAGAGCCACCTGTCAGGTGAGTCAGCGTTGTAGAAATAAAGATAAGTGCTGCTGTTCGAAGCTTTATAGGCTTGGCATCTCTTACCGCCGTCATTATATATGAGGTGCCTTTGTCGTCCTTCATTCCAGTAATGCGATATAAAAATACGATAGCAAGACCTGCAGCAGGCATTAAAAATATAAGCCATTGATGGGCAGTTCTCAATTCACCAGCAATATCGAGGCAATAGTGAAATGCTGCTCCGATGAAGCCTATTATCACACCTGTGACTGTTGAGAATAATATCCATTTAAAGAAGGTCAGAAGATTTACAGAAATTGATTGTTTCCAGTCTTTGATTTGAAAATAGTTTTTTATATTATTCATAGCAGTATCAGTATAACATAAATAAGAAATTAAACTATCATCATTTATAAATTTTAACAATTTATAGATAAAAAATAGATATGGAATAGCAATAAAACAGGATTGCTTTTATCAAAATATAAGTATACAATCATTTTTGAGTAAAGTTTGGGGTGTGCACAAGATAATCATTTATTGCACAGAAAGGAAAGTAAAATGAAAGAAATACTAATTGCTCCGCAGATTGACAGTTTTGAAACATTTAAAGAGTTCGCTGACAGCTTCGAGCTCAATGAGAATGACCTTATTCTTACAAACGAATATATCTACAATCCGGTTATGAAGGAAGCAGGAGTTGCCTGCAAGACGATCTTCCAGGAAAAATATGGTGCCGGTGAGCCATCTGATATCATGGTAGATGCAATCCTTGCAGAAATGAACAAGTTTGACTGCAAGCGTATTATCGCTGTTGGCGGCGGTACTATCATTGATATCGCAAAGATCATGTGTCTTGAGGGTGCTACTGACACAGACGCTCTTTATGACAGAAAAGAACTTGTTAAAGAGAAAACTCTTATCATCATCCCGACAACATGCGGTACAGGTTCAGAGGTTACAAACATTGCCGTTGTAAACCGTACAAGAAAAGGAACAAAGATGGGTCTTACATCTCCTAACATGTACGCTGATTATGCAGTACTTATACCTGAGTTCCTTAAGACTCTTCCATATTATGTATTTGCTACAAGCTCAATCGATGCACTTATCCATGCAGTTGAGTCTTACCTTGGACCATATTCAACAACATATACAGAGATGTTCGCTGTTCAGGCAATAAAAGACATCATCGGCGGATATTGCAGAATCGCTCTTAACGGACAGGATGCTCGTTTTGCAGATACTCATACATATCTTAAAGCCAGCAACTATGCAGGTATTGCTTTCGGAAATAACGGATGCGGTGCCGTACATGCTATGAGCTATGCATTAGGCGGAAAATATCATGTTCCTCACGGAGAGAGCAACTATGAGTTCTTCACAGATGTATTAAAGAAATATTATGAGAAACAGCCGGTAGGAAAGATCCAGGATATCATGGATCTTATCAGTGAAACCTGCAAGGCTAACGGATTTACAGCAGAAGGCAACGGAATCGAAGTTCTTGAGGCTCTTCTTGCTAAGGTTCTTCCAAAGAAAGCTATGCATGAGTTCGGTGCTGTTCAGGAGGATATCCGTCCTTTCGCTGAAAGCACAATTGCAAACCAGCAGAGACTTTTAAGAAATAACTATGTTGAGCTTACAGTAGACGAAGTTGAGTCTATTTATCAGGCAAGACTTTGATTAAAAAGCAAAAATAAAGCGGTATAAGGGTGTGAGGCATACAAAAGGGCTTCGCACCCTTTGTTTTTTCATTTTATTAAGAAGCTTAATAAGAGGCTTAAAGGAGGAGCAGCATTGGAGCTGATGACATATTTAAGGGAAATGAATTTTATATCGGTATTGCTCAGACTTTTGCTTGCAATGCTGTGCGGTGGGATCCTGGGGATGGATAGGATGATAAAGCATCGCCCGGCAGGCTTTCGTACCTATATAATCGTATGTGTAGGGGCATCGCTTACTATGCTGCTAAGCCAATATATATTTAAAATGACAGATACAACCTGGGCTGATCTGTCAGCTTCAATAGGGATAAAAACAGATGTTTCAAGATTTGGAGCTCAGGTTATAAACGGGATAGGCTTTTTAGGTGCCGGAACGATCATGGTAAACGGGAGAAAGCAGGTAAAGGGAATAACAACGGCAGCAGGACTTCTTGCAGCAGCATGCATAGGGCTTTCTATAGGCGCAGGCTTTTATGAATGTGTACTGGTGGCATTACCGCTTATATTTATATGCATGGTACTGATGCCGCGTTTTGATATCATGGTCCGGGACATGTCAAGAAATATGGATGTTTACGTTGAAATTGACAGTCTTGACAATATAGGAGAGCTCCTTAAGGCTGTTAAGGAGCAGGGTACCCGCATATGCGAGGTGGAGATAGAGAAAAAAGAAAACGGAAACCATATAAATCCGGCGGCAGTGCTGTCGCTTAAGCTGAAGAAGAAGCAGGCACATGCCAATATGCTTGCAGTGATCGCGGAACTTGAGTGTGTATATGCACTTGAAGAAATATAACAGGAGGAATTGTTATGCTTGATATATTTGACTCTTTTAGAGAGCTTACAATGCTTTCTGTATTTATAAGGCTTATGCTTGCAGCGGCATGCGGCGGTGCAATAGGCCTTGAAAGAACCTATAAAAGGAGACCGGCGGGATTTAGAACGCATATCCTCGTATGCATTGCGGCAGCGATCACTACTCTTACAAGTCAGTATCTTTACGTGGTTATGCATTATTATACTGATATGGCAAGACTTGGTGCGCAGGTGATAGCCGGAATGGGATTTATCGGTGCAGGAACTATCATTGTAACGAGAAGAAACAGGGTAAAGGGACTTACAACAGCAGCAGGTCTTTGGGGTGCTGCTATAGTAGGACTTGCAATAGGTGCGGGCTTTTTTGAAGGCGGACTTATCGCAACGGTGCTTATCATGGTTGCGGAGATATTATTTTCGAAAATAGAAGACAGGATCATGGACTCTGTACCCGAAATAAATTTTTATGTGGAATATACAGAAAGAAAATGCATAGATGAAATACTTAGCATTATAAGGGAATGGAATATTACAATGCTTAATCTTCAGATAACAGGAAATAAAGATGCAGAGAAAAAGAGTCTTGGGGCAATCGTAAGCCTGAGGTTTAACAGAAATCACAGCGCTGAGGATTTTAAAAAGAGAGTTTCATCTATTAAGAATATAAATAATATTTATGAATTGTAAAGCTGCAGGAAAAGTATTTAAGGCTGCTATTATAATGCATAATGCATAAATATGTAATAACATATAAATAACATATAAATATACTATTTGATTTTTTGCTTAACAGAGATATAATCAAAAATGGTTTATATTATTACTGTTTAGTGTAAATTTACAAGGCTTACAAGAAAGTCATTAACCAGATTGATAGCGAATTGCCGCATGTATTGTTATTCGGCAATTCTACAGTTTCAGACACATTTTAATTTAAGAGGTAAAGGAGTAAATCGTATGAGCAGCAAGATGAAAAAATTCTTATCTGTTATCCTTGCATCAGCTATGACTGTAGGCAGCTTTAGTTCGCTGCCGGTCAGCATTTCGGCTGCAGATATGACAGATAATGAAGAAAACATCCAGCAGACTACAGAGGATTCTACGGATCAGAGCTTGATAGATAATGAAAGCTCAGTAGAGGATAAGAGCACAGATGATTCTACGGAGATATCATCTGTCGAAGAGTCCGAGGATCAAAATGATGAAATATTGTCATCCTTTGATTCAACGGCTGCAGTTTCGCTTGATGAAAATGGCGATATTTTGTATGTAAGAGCAAGCGCCGGTGAAGGAGTGATTCCAAACGGAGCTGTTTTTTCGGCAAAAAAGGTTGATTCGGAGGATGAAAAGCTAAAGGCTGACAGTGCGGTTTCAGCTTTAAGAGAAACAGAAGACATTCTTACAGATTCATATCTTCTTGACCTGGCATTTTATGATGCAGATGGCAATGAGATAGAGCCTGCAGGTGATGTAACTCTTACAATAGGTCTTTTGGATGCAGGAAGCATATCAGAAGAGGCTCTTTCAAGCATAAAGACATATCTTTTCAATAATATAAATGAAAAGGTGAATAAAGCAGCAGATATCAGTGACGAGGAAACATTAGAGTCACAGATAAACTCTGCTATAGATGAGCTTTCGCTTAGCTATAAGCTTAATGACATTTCGCTCAATATGTATCATATTGAGAATAGTGAAGACGCATCAACAGCATCTAAGGTAGAGCTGACAGCTAAGGATGCCGATGTAAATATGACTGATGCAGGACTTGTATTTGAAGGAAGTGTCAGCAGCTTTTCGAATTATCAGATAGAGCTGTCTCTAAAAAATGAGTTTGATCAGAATATAGAAGATATTTCAAACGGCATAATAGAGAGCTATAGCAGTATTCCTGCCGCTGTCAATGTTGATACGGGCAACAACACATACAGCTATAGGATTGAAAATGACAACAAGGTAAGCATAAGCGACATGGTTGCAGCCTTAAAGACAGATGCCGGCTTTCCTGATGTAACTGTTATTTCAGGTATATCGACAAATAGTGATGTTGAATATAGTGGATCAGGCACGGACAGGATATTTACCATACCTGTTGGCGGTGATAGTTATAATATTGTTCTTTATGACAATTCGGGAAATAGTTATACGATAAATGCCTATTCGGATCTTCCGAAGGTTACAAAAACAAGCAATGGAGAATTTGTCATTCGATGGAATGACAACGGTGGAAATGATGAGGCGAATCTTGTTGCAAGACCTGCATGGTCTGACATCAGCGACAGCTATGTTATCAAATATTCGATAGACGACGGTGAAGCGCAGGAGCTTACAAAGGATTCACTGGCTTTTTTAGGCTTTGAGAATGTACCGGAGCTAACTCCCGATACAGATACGAGTCTTACATCATGGACATTTTCGCTAAGTGATCTGCCTACAAGCTATACACAAAATACAGGCAATGAAAAGCAGACACATACAATTGCCTATTCCATAGAACAGAAAAAAGTACCGGATGGTTATATAAATGACAATGCCGTAATAGGAATGAATTCTTTTATTATAAATACGGTAAAGGTTTTATTTGAAGCCAAGCTTATATGGAAGGACAATAACAATAAATACGGCTCACGTCCTTTAAGAGAAAATATTGATGAGCTTATAAATAACGGAACAATTACAGTAATGCGATATGATGCCAACTCTTCAAGCCCGGCACAGGTGATTGCTGTTACAGCGGATAATATCGAATTTAAGGATTGTGACGGCTATGAGATCTTCAAGCTTGTAAATCTTCCGAGTTACTGTGATGAGGATGAAAATTACGGAGCACCATATATATATTCTATAATTTTTAATCCGAAGGTTAATCCGGAGTATGTCGAATCGGATCCCGGAGCTGCTTATGTAGGTACATATACCAATGTCGACAATTACGGCTCATATTCAACAGCTCTTTATAACGGAGGTACAATTACAGAACTTTTGAGCAATACGGTTGACTTCAGTTATACAAAATATTGGGACGATAATAATAATAATAATAGGCCGAATGCGCAGCTGTATTTCTATGTTGCGACAGAGGACGATGTACTTAGCGATTCATTTAATACAAACAAGGCATCTGCGGTAGACGGATACTCATATGTAGATGTGCCTACAGAGGATGGTACATATACAGCATGCGTAAATCTTCCTAAATACAATGATCAGGGAGAAAGACTGGTTTATTTTGCATTAGAAAGAGGACTTAGCGGAGATTATATATCAGGTGTAGATAATTCCGAAGGAGTTTCACTTCAGGAAGTCAAGGATGTATTTGATAAGATCAAGGGTTCATACATTAACAGAAATACAGGTGATTATTATCCTAAATATCTCTTAAACGGAGGCACGATAGACAACAGGCTTTCAGGAACAGTTACTGCAAGTGTTACAAAAACCATAAATGCGGTAGCAATGCAGGAGATGAACGGAGCAAAGGTAAACTTTGTCCTTCAGAAAATGGTTAAGAATGTTTCAGAGGACGGAGAAGTAAGCTACAGCTGGGTAGATGCCTCAAAGGGAGATCTTGCATTACATGATCTAAGCGAAGAGGGACAGATCACTCTTACATTAAACGGCTTCAGAGCAGAAAGCATGACGCAGAGCGGCACCAGTGACGAATTAAAGAAATACAATCCGGACGGCGAAAAGATCATATATCGCTGGAAGGAAGTGTCTGTTTCTATAAATGGCTCAGAGGTAAAGGATATCAGCTGGGCAGAGGATGAAGTATCGCCTGAGTCGATGACATACAATACAGCATCTGACGTTGCAATCGGGAAATATGCACCTGGTATCGGATCTGATATGGTTGATGTTTATCTTTCAGGTAAGACAAGCACAAGCGTAGACAGTAATGGTTCTACTCTGACAACAGTAGAAAATGATATTAATGCACCATATCTTATAAAGGTTGATAAAACCTGGACTGTAAACGGAAAGAATGTATCTTCTTATATAGGAGAGAGTGGATATGTAACCTTTGAGATCCTTGATTCCGATGGCAATGCAGTAGAGGATGAAAACGGAAATCCGATCACTGTTACACTTACTAAAAGAGACCTTACTGAAGACGGAAGTAAATGGGAGACTATTTACAGCTATCTTCCGCGTTTTGATGAAAACGGACGCGAATACAGTTACTCTGTCAAGGAAATTGAAATAGACGACGGCGGATATGCCAAAGCTCAGGGCATCGAAAAAGAATGGAGCAGGGACATTACATATTCCATGGCTGTAGATACTACAGGCGATGGAGATGAGACAGCAAAGGAGATAATAGCAAGCGTTTCCAACTATATAGAAGGCTCGGGAGAGACGATCACGCTTGCAGCACAGAAGATTTGGCAGGATGATGGAGATCTTATATCAAGAGCGCCTGTTATTGCCGGCATCTATTATATAGGAGATGACGGATATGGTCTTGTTGATACCATTACACTTACCGAATCAGGACTCTGGTATAAGAAAACAGGTGTTAAGGCTGGAGAATCGTATTATCAGTATAAGGCTGGAGAATGGACAGAAGCAGGAAAGCTTCCTGAAACAATAACAAAGGATGATTTTGTTATTGTTGAGCTTGGTACAGGCTCTACAAAGTCTGTTACACCTGTTACAGATGATGCTGATACAGCAGGTACAATAAATATTCCTGCAAATGATGCTACAGCAGCCAAAATGAATTTCGGATCTGAAGATTCTCCTGTATACAGAACCTACAAGGAGTGGTCAGGCGAGGATTTATCTTCTATTAAGAATACGATAACAGATACAGATACAAAGCTTGGCATCGTAGCTGATAATGAAAGTGACAGTGAAGGAAGCTCAAATTACACATACATGGTCAGTGAAAGAACAGGCTATATAGATTCTGCCGAAATGGACGGCTATATTCTTACCGATACACGTATAGGAAAAGTCAATCTGGATCTGACAAAGACATGGAGCGACGGAGATGATAACAGAGTAGGTCATTTTGCGCTTTACCGCAATGACAGTGATGAGCCGATATTTGAATTTGACTTGGGAAAGGATAGTGGAACAGGCATTGATGATCTGCTTGATACAATAGGCAATATTGCCAAGAATCTTACAGGGGCAAATGATCTGAATGCTGACATAGATGCAGGAGGTATCACAGGCCTTACAGGTGCAAGCTATGTCATAACTATGGAGTCAGAGACAAATGAGCAGAAGATAGATATCGTAAAGAGCTATAATATTAAGCTGCTTGATCTTCCGAAGTATGATGAAAGCGGTGTGCTTTATACATATACATTAAAAGAAACCGGTATCTATTCAAATGATGGAGAGTTGATTCCGGTAACAGGTGGAAGTGCTGTAGTAGATGAGCATAATTATTCGGCTTCCTGCATGATAGATGCGAGCAAGGGAGATGGAGGAATAGTCTACGGAGAGCTTCATCATACCGGTGACTGGAGTTATTGGAAAGCAAAAAACAGCCTTACAGGCAGTTATAACCTGAATTTTTATAAGGTATGGTATGACGATGCCGAGGATTCAAAGCTTAGACCGAACGTATATTTTGATATTTATCGTGTATCTACAAATGTATGGATAAATAACAATAAATATACACTTAAAACCTGGATTGAGGATGAGCTTTGGAAGGACGGCTCAGCTATATATGGTCAGTTTAATTCACAGGAAGCTGCATTTTCATATCTGTTTTCTAAATATTATCAAAGCAAAGATCAGTGGACAACGATGGCTGAAAAGATCACGACAATAACTGCCGATCGTTATTATGATGCATCAGAAAACAAATATGTATGGTCTATCGATGTAGGAGATGTAGCACAGTATGACGAGGACGGATATCCATATATCTATTTTGCGATCGAGAATGGTATTTCCGAGGATTCAGACTACTATGGCAATGAATACTACGGAAATATGAAGTGGGATGATCTTCATGTTAATATCGATGCGACTACAGCAAAGGATACCTATGACATTTACAATTCGGGATGCTATGAGGATTACGTATCAAATACACTTTTGGTTCTTTCAGACGGAATCCACAGTGTAAACGGAGATGCAGGTGCTTATTACTCAAGAACGATCGTAAATACCAGAGATGACAGCCGTACAATATCAGGGCGTAAGATCTGGAATACGGATCCTATCAATGTAAGCAATACATATCTTCCTACAGTAAAGATGGCTCTTTATCGTTCTACAAGTCCGATCACCGATCAGGACATTGACGAATACAGCCATTCGCAGATGTTAGAATGGATAGAAAATACATCAGCCGAAAAAGTAGCAACCTTTACATTAAATGACAGCAAGTCGGATTATTACAGCTTTACAGGTTATACGTACAGGATAAAATATGAGGATCTTGACGGAGACGGCATTCCAGACACCAAGACCGTTTATGATGCAGACGGCAATGAGCAAGAAGTCAAGGCAGAGCTTCCAAGATATGATGAATACGGTAACGTATATTATTATTATGCAATGGAGCTTGGAGATGCGGATGGCAATAAGATTTCCGGATATAAGGATGATCCAACCTATAATGCTGCATACTTCTACCTTACAAATGTTTACGATGTCAGAAAACAGCCATATGTAAGCATTAAGGTAGGAAAGGAATGGGCAATCACTAAAGAGGCTCTCGAGCAGAATCCAAATCTTAAGGTTAGTGATCTGTCACCTGTAAATATTACACTTTATGCTGTTATGCAGGATGAGGACGGAAATCCTATAGGTAATCCTATAGAGATGCAGACTATTAAATATGATCCAAATGCAGAAGATATATCAGCTTATGACAGCGTAGATATAGATTCTGATACAGGCTCTATATATGCAACCTTCAGCAAATATGAAGCTGCAGATTCTACGATCCCTTATTATGCACCAAACGGAAGAGCATTTCTGTTCTATGTGACTGAAACAAGTGTAAACGGATATGACAGCAAGATCGTATCCGGAGGAACTACAGGCAGTGCTTCAGATCAAAAGGACGCTTCAAAGCGCCATTATATTAATCTTGAGCTGAATGAGGATGACAGCACCTATTACAATAAGGATGGTGAAAAGGTTGCCTTTGAGAATACATATACAGGTGAGCCTACTGTTTCATTTAATCCTGTAAAATACTGGGCTGACAGCTATGTAGATAACAGTGACTATCGTCCGGCATCCATAAGGCTTACTATTGAAAGAAGTTCGGCTTCTGATCCTGATGGTTCAGGCTGGAGCAGAACAGTTATATTTAATAAAACAGAAGAAAACAAATCTTCATCAAGCTGGAGTGTCGACAATACATCCGCAAATGCACTTAAAGAACTTCAGAAGTTTGATGCGATGGGAAGTGCTTATACATACAGCATCACAAAAGAGGAATTTTTGGATGAGAGCGGCAATGTTATAGCATCAGCAGATCAGGTTGATGCGCTTATAGGCAATTATCAGCTGATCGAAAAAAATAATGACAGTGTTAAAAATAAGCTGAATAACAGTGTTGCGATCAACTTAAGCAAGAACTGGACTTATGCACTTACAGGAGAAGACGGAGAAAATGCATTTACCTATGAACTGTTTAAGCAGCTCCGCGAGATGAATGCATTGCCTGTAAAGGTAAGGTTTGTAGTTGAACGCTCACTTGACGGAAGCACTTGGACAAGAGTAAAGGCATCCGATGAGGAAAGTGATCACAAGATAACTGTAGACGGTGCAGATGTTGTAGGCTATGAGGCTGATATAAACAGCATTACAGAGGATAACTTTGGAACATTGTTTAATACGCAGGTAAGCTGGGAGGATCTTCCGGCAGTAGCTGCAGGAACTGAGATAGCATATACATACCGCATCAGCGAGATCCTTACAATGAAGGATTCAACAGGTGCCGAGACAGACATTGTATATAATGACGGCAGCAGTGCAAACGGCATTGAAAGTCATATTACATCTGAAAGCAAGACAGATATTATCGGAAACAGCACTGTAACAACTTATACAGTAAATGCAAGAAATGTCCTTGAAACTAAAAAGCTGAGACTTGCAAAGGAGTGGATAGATAACGGCGGACGAGATAATACAAGACCTGACAGTCTTGAGATGACGATAAAGTCAGCAAATGGAGAGCATACATATATACTTAAAACAAGCAAAGCAGATGAGGCTTATGATCCTGATAGTCCGGAAGCAAGTATATATTATTCAGATTACTTCCTGATCCCGGGATATTTGGATGTGACAGAATTTGAGGACTTCTTTGATGTTGAAGAGGCTGCGATAGAAACCGCAAATTATACAAAGACTGTTACATGGCCTACAGTAGAGGAGTCGGAGGGCTCGAACAGCTATGTCATAAAGCTGACCAATACGCTCGATGATGAAAGAAAGACAATATCTCTTAGAGTAAATAAGAAGTGGGATGATTATTATGACTGGGAAGAAAATTTAAGACCTGATATGATATTCACCCTTCAGTATCTGAAGCAGGGCGGAAATGCAAACAATGCTGATGATTGGATAAGCATGACGGATGTCGCATCTGATGCAAATAATATAGCCAACTTTACGGTTGTGCCGGATGGAGAAAGCTATATACCGTCTGCTGTTTACAAAGTTCAGACAACAAATGACTATGTAAATAACTATGGCGAATGGAAATACCTTAAGAAATATTGGGATGTCCCAAGTCATGATGGTATATCCGAGCTGATCAAATACCGTGTAATAGAAACAAGAGCTGATGGAAAGGAAATGACTTCAAGCAGCTATGTAGGCGTTGGAAGCAATGTCTATAATAGATATCCTGTAGTTTACACATTTAGTATCAATGATTACAAGGATGTATACTTTGAAGGCAAGATAACAAATTATATCAGATACAAAGATGTAAATATAAAGAAGAAATGGCAGGAAAGCAGTACAGGAAATGAGATAAGCAAGTCCGATGTTGAAAGTCTTGTAAATCTTAAGGCACTGCCAGAGTCTATCAGCTTTAAGGTTTATTATACAGATACAGCAGGACATACGAATGAGCTTATAGACAGAACATTTGAAAAAAATGTTATAGATCTTGCATCTGATGCAGGCGTAAATATTCAATTACCACGCTATGATAAAAACGGCAATGAGATACAATACAAGATTGTCGAGTATCAGGTAAAATATAAAGATGGACAATGGCAGGATGCAGGCAAAGGTATCGGGCTCACAAATGCAGAAACTACTGTGGGCGAAGACGGAGCAAGTGTTACATTCACGAATACATTTGCATCAACGAGCAGAACTGTGACAAAGCAGTTTATCGATGAGGATAACCGAGACGGCCTTAAAGGAAATGCAGTAGTTCAGCTTTACAGAGACGGTGAGAAGTATGGATCCGAAGTTACTCTTAGTGAGGCTAAAGGCTGGACATATACATGGTCATTGCTGCCATATTACAAGAACGATGCTGCAGGCACAGGGCCTGATGATGTATCCGTTTATACGGTTAAAGAGGTTAGTGTAAACGGTGTGGCAATAGAGGATTCAAAGTATACTGCTCCGGAAAGCTTAGGATTTACATATGATCCTACCAACAACACCGGAACTGCAACGCTTAAGAATGTCCACAAGCCATACAGAGGCACTATAAGCGCAAATAAGGTTTGGAATGATGTAGACAGATACGGAACAAGAATAGATTCGACTGTAAAACTGGCACTTCAGTATTTTGATACTGCTGATAATGAGTGGAAATTTGTAACAGCAAATGCCGAGTTTGACAGTAACGGTCAATATATCGGAGATTCTATACCTGCTGCATATACAAGTTCAGACCTGGTTCAGGAAGCAGACGGAAAAGACAAGAGCGCTTCATGGGAGGATGTTCCTGTTAATTACAACGGACAGAAGATCAAATACCGTGCGGTAGAAGTGATATATGACGGAGATGTTCTTGTTGTTAAGACCTCAGCTGATAATGACGGATATGAGATAAAATATCCGGAATCAGCATTTTCAAGAGGTAATGTGGATGATCAGGAGATGATCTTTAATGTAGAAAACAATCTGATCACACAGAATACATCCATAAGCAAAAGCTGGGAAGGTGACAGTACATGGAGCAATGAAACACGTCCGGACAGCATTATTATATATGTGGACTGGACGCACAATAGCAAAACCGGAAGCGGAGTCGCTGCATCTGATGGCAGCTGGTATGACAAGATAGAGCTGAATGCGGGCAACAATTGGAGCATGGACAATATTGTCCTCCCGCTTTATGACAGCGAAGGCTATGCTTACACTTATACGATTACCGAAAAATATAAGTTTGGCGATGCCGAGATCGATAAGTCCGGCTATGATATGGCACTTTCAATAGCAAATGTCGATGAAAGTAACTGGAAGATAGAAGCAGCAGGAAGTGATAATTCATGGACGCTGTCGCTCAAAGATAACAGTACTGAGGCAGCAGATGAAAAACTTGTGCTTAATGCAACCAATACGTTAAGATCAGGCAGCCTTACAGTAACAAAGACATGGGATGATGATCAGAACAGAGAGGCTGACAGAGAAAATATTACCGTACAGCTTTATCGTGACGGTGAAGCTATAGGAAATCCTGTTACTCTCAAGCCTGATAGCTGGAGTTATACATGGAATGACCTCCCTGTATATCAGCAGAATGGCACAGATAGATCATACTATACAATTAAAGAAACAAATGCCAAGGATAACTGGCAGGTAACCTATGACAGTGATCTTGAATATGATGGTGAAAAAGGTCACGGTGCACAGCTTAATGAGGATGATACGGTAAATACAGGTATCACAAATGTTATCAGTCCAAATTATTTTACAGTTAATGCTGTAAAGAAATGGGATGATAATGATGACAAATATAATGTATCGGCAAGCTTTATCTGGGTACAGCTTATGTATTCGACTGATAAAGAAAACTGGTATCCGGTTGAAAGTACACCGTCAGATGCAGATGCTTATGAAAATGGTACCAAGGTTTATACATCAAGTGACCTGAAGCAGAAAATAACTATTTCAGGTGAAGACCGTACAAGCAGCATTGCATCATGGAATGATCTTCCTGAAATGGTGAGAACAACCGATGCTGCAGCAGGCGGTGAATCAAAGACTGTATATTACAAGGTGGTTGAGTGTGCACCTGATGACGGAAGTGCATCATCTGATATGAGTGCATATTATGAGCAAAGCTCAGATGTGATCTCATATGAAAATGCAGATGACGGACAGGCTAAGATCGAGCTTACAAATACGCTGCCGATGGGAAGCCTTAAGGTTGTTAAGAACTGGGAGGAAGGCGATCAGCAATTAAGACCTGAAAGCATTGAGGTTAAGCTTTATCGTATAGTTAATGATCAAAAGAAATTATATGATAAACAAGATCTTACATCAGAAAATTCATGGACTTATACATGGGAGAATCTTCCTATATATGATAATGATCAGAATCTGATCAAATATCAGATAGAGGAAACAGCTGTTGCCGGTTATACAACAAGCTACAGCAATGACAATGTGACATGGAGTGATACAAGCGACATTGCATTGGCAAGAAATGAAGAAACCGGTACATATATAAAGAACAGTCAGATAACAGGAAGTCTTACAGTAGACAAATCCTGGGATGACACCGGTTTTGAGGCTGAACGTCCGCAAAGCATTAAGTATACTCTGTATCGAGGTGATGATGTTTATGATGAGAAGACTGTTACTTTAAATGATGATGGAAGTGCTTCGTATACATGGGAAAACCTTCCGGTATATGATAAGGACGGAAATGCATTTATCTATAAGGTAACAGAAGAAAGCTTTGCCGGTTATGAAACAACCTATGCAGGAAATGAGACTTCACTTGATAATGAAGAAAAATTGGCAAGCGTAACTGTAACGAACAAGATCAGGCTTGGAAGTATAGAAGTAAACAAGCTTTGGGCTGATGAGGATAACAGAGAGAATAAGAGATGCAACGTTACTGTAAATCTTTACAGAGACGGTGTGCTCTATAATAGCTGGTCGTCAGAAGCAGATGAAAGCGTGGATTACAAGGATAACTGGGAGCATATCTTTACAAACCTGCCGATTTATCAGGCGGGAGGAAAAATACCTTCTGTTTACAAAATAGAAGAGATATGTGATGACAGCGATTATATGGCAAGCTGGTCGGGAACAGTTGACAGCATTACATTAAATGACAGCGAAGCAGTATCAAGAACTGTAACAAATACATATGCGGCTCAAAAGGGAAGCATTACGGCAGCGAAAATCTGGGATGACTATGACAACAATATGAACAGCCGTCCTGAGAACAGTGAAATCCAGCTGAAGCTGCAGTACAGTATTGATAATGGCACAAGCTGGAATGATATTACTAAAAATACATTAAATGAATCGGCACTTTATCCGGATGATGGTATATATACAACATCAGAAGTGATACAGAGTGCTGACGGAGCAAGCAAAACAGCCATATGGGAAAATCTTCCTGTATATCATTACAACGAAGAGACTCTTGTAAATGACAAGATAAGCTACAGAGTTGTGGAGACAGAGATACCAAGTGGCTATGAGGTAAGCTACAGCACTGAGAGTGTCAGCCTTGATGGACAGGGTGATTCAAAACCGGTTTCGGTTACAAATACACTTAATACATCAGGACTTACTATCAAAAAGGTCTGGAATGAGAATGGAGCGGATGCTTCACTTATCCGTCCTTTGAGTCTGCGCTTTGTTGTTGAATATCGTGCAAATGACAGCGAGGAGTGGAAGAGGCTTCCGGATGATGCATATGATAAGGAAAGCTCGACTGCAATATTAAAGGATGGATATGTAATCATGACAGGCACAGCCGGTGATGGCTGGACTGATATACTGATCAATGGCCTGGCAGATAGAAATGCTGCTGGAGAGGAATATCAGTATAGAGTACAGGAGGCAGGCTACAGCTACTTAGAGGATGCATCTGAAGCAGATTTTATATCTGTGACAAATGTGGATGATAAGATTTATGCAGGAGCCTACGAAGTAACCTATGACAATGAAACAGTGGCATCAAGCGGTACTGTAGTTGTAACAAATACACTTAAAACTGCTGATCTGAAGGTCAGCAAGAGCTGGCTGGATGAGGACGACAGAGATCAGCTTAGACCGTCTGCAAGTGAAGATGGCGGAATTACCGTACAGCTTTACAGAGACGGCGAAAAATATGGTGTTCCTGTAACAATATGGCAGGCAAATGCAGATGATGCAAATACCTGGACATATGAGTGGACAAATCTTCCGTATTATCAGACAGGAAATACCGGCAAGCCTTCAAGCTACTATGTTGTAGAGACAGATGTTGATGGATATGAAACTATATACAACGACGGTTCGGCTGATTATACAGATCCGGCGCAGTCAGTGACAGCACTTGATGAGAGCATGACTAAGGAGCTGAATATAAAGAATATCCATACGCCTGAAAAAACAGAATTTACAGCTAAAAAGGTATGGGATGACAATTCAGATCTGTTTAATAAGAGACCGGATTCGATCTATCTGGCACTGATGTATAAGATAGAAGGTATGGATGATGATTGGGCGCTTGTGACTAAAGCAGAGGCTGAAGGCACACAGCATGGACAGATCCGTTATGCTGACGGCGGTATTCATACAACAAGCGAAGTTGTTCAGCTGCTTCAGACAGCCTATGAGCAAAATGGAGACAGCCAGATGACAAGCTGGGAGAATCTTCCGAAGACGGCTGTTGTAAACGGTGAAAGCAGAAATGTTATTTACAAGGCCTTTGAAACAGATGCAGAAGGAAATGCAGTAGGAAAGAGTGCTGACGGTTATCGAGTAACCTATGAAACAGAAAGTACAGATGACTGTCAGGAGCTTATAACAAATAAGCTTATGACTACGAGCATGACAATAAGCAAGAGCTGGATAGGTGATGAGACATGGGCAGGTATAGTTCGTCCGTCTAAGATAACATTCTTTGTAGAATATTCATTGGATGGCGGTGAAAGCTGGAATGCATATACACAGGATGGCGAGGATGCGATCTGTATTGACGGCTATGTGACAATGTCCGGTGATGACGAAAACAGCTGGGAAGATATCGTAATAAATGATCTGCCTCTGATAGATGAGGATGGAAATTATTACATGTACAGAGCGGCTGAATACAGTATCGAGATAAACGGTCAGACAGTGCTCTGTCAGTCATCAGAAAATGACGATACTGCAGAAGAGAAAGCAATAACTGCCTGCAAGGCAGGTGCTTACGATCCTGTAACTGATACTAAGCAAAATGACAATGAGACCTGGAGTGTAACAGCTTCAAATACATTGGAAACAGGAAGCTTGAGCATCAGTAAAGTATGGGCAGATAGCAATGATCGTGACGGAATAAGGCCAAGCAGCATAAGCTTCGACCTGCATCGGGTAGATAAGATCGGAGACAATGAAAGTGACGAGGTCATCGATACTGTTACGATAAAACCAAACAGTGATGGCAGCTGGTCGGGATATACATGGGATGAGCTTCCGATCTGGAGCAGAGATGGTTCGGATAAGGCAAGCTATTATGTGGAAGAGACAGAGGTTAGCGGATATAAGAGCAGTTATAAAGCTGATATCGATACAGATAGTGAAAGCGTTGTACTAAACTCTGATTCGGAAACCAAAATCCAGGTAACAAATACACATGAGACGGCAAAAATGACTGTTTCGGCATCAAAGATCTGGGATGATAATTCAAATGCAAGAGGTTTAAGAGACTCAAGTGTAAGATTTACACTTCAGTACAGCCTTGATGGCGGAAAGACATGGCAAAATGTAAAGAAGCTGGAGAAGAGTGATATCCCGGATGCTTCATCAGATAATGGAGCAGAGGTCTGGACGTCCTCAGATGTGACACAGACAATATCAGGCAGTATGACTGATCCTAAATGGACAGGCTTTAGCTGGGAAGATCTTCCGGCATATGCACTTGGAAGTGATGGACGTACTGTAGAGGTATTGTATCGTGTGACAGAGGAGACAAGCCAGAATACAAGCACAAATTATACAGTAGTGAACGGAAATGATGTTTCATACAGCAAGGCTGTTAATGGAATTGCTGATGTATCTATCACCAATAAGGTTAAACCGGATACTTCAAATGATTCGAATAGATCAAATGGAGGAACCGTAAATACCGGTGACAATTCAGGATATGTTTTCTGGGCACTTCTTATGACAGGTGCATTTGTTTCAATGCTTTATACCGGAGTCCGATATAAAAGAAAAAAGAAATAAATAAAACCTAATAAGGATTAATAGGACAGGGCAGCCGCAATGATCGCGGCTGCCTTGTTCGTGTTTAAAGGCAGTGGTTAGTTATATAAGGTGTAAAGTATTTGCTATAAATAAGTAAAGATGATCTGAAAGGTTGACTAATTGAAATCAGGAGTTATAATCTAAAAGGATTTAAATCAAAGTAATTATGGGAGGTGAAATTCATGGACAGTTGCGACAGTACCGGACGAAGTTGTCAAAGCGGCAGCAGAAAAAGAATTAAAAAAGAGCAGTTGTCTGTGATATTTACACGATAACTCTCTTTAAATATGTCTTTTTTTGTACCGCTTAGAAATGCTGACGAAGATGCCGGGAAACGCATGATCGGATTTTCTATGCGGCTTTTTTTGTGCAATAAGCCGTCGGAAAAGCCAAACCAAATAATAAAATGAGGAGGCAATAACGGTGGAAAAGGATGTATTAAAAGAACCAAATTATGTGGAGGAGCTGCTTTCTATAATCAGAAGCGATATGTCCAACGAAGAGATAGAGGACAAAATTTCTGATTATCATGAAAATGATATCGCAGATGCATGGCAGCAGCTTACTCCGGAGGAAAGAAAAAGATTATATGTTATCTTGGGACCTGAAAAGGTTTCAGAGATCTTCACATATATTGAAAATGTAGAAGATTATATCAATGAGCTTGAGCTTGAAAGAGCGGCTGAAGTCATCTCTCATATGGACTCAGATGATGCAGTTGATGCTCTTGAGGGCATGGATGAGGAGACTCAGGAAAAGCTTGTCAATATGATGGATGACGAAGCAAGCAGGGATATCCAGCTTATTCAATCATATGAAGACGATGAAATAGGAAGTAAGATGACTACCAATTACATCGTCATAAAATACACGCTTTCTATAAGACAGGCAATGCGTGAGCTTGTAAAGCAGGCCGGAGAAAATGACAATATATCTACAATATATATAGTAGATGAAGAAGAAAAATTTTATGGTGCTCTTGATCTTAAGGATTTGATCATTGCAAGAGATTATCAGAAGCTTGAGGAGCTGGTAACAACTTCCTATCCTTATGTAATGGATCATGAGAGGATAAGCGATTGTATCGAAAGGATCAAGGATTATGCGGAGGATTCTATACCGGTGCTGTCAGAGGATATGCATATAGTCGGAATCATTACAGCACAGGATATCGT